>JACPUX010000055.1 GCA_016192065.1 Betaproteobacteria bacterium | reverse complement strand
GCGCGCGCATTTCGCCCCGCTTGCGGAACAATTCCGCATGGACTGGCAGGTCAGCGACTCCGCCGTGAAGAAGCGCGTGGTGGTGCTGGTCAGCAAGCAGGATCACTGCCTCAACGACCTGTTGCACCGCTGGCGCAGCGGCGAACTGGAAGTGGAGATTCCCTGCGTGATCTCCAACCATGAAGACCTGCGCGGCTTCGTCGAATGGCACGGCATCCCGTTCCACTATATTGCCGTGCATAACAAGGCCGCTGCGTTCGCGGAGATCGCGCGTCAGTTCGATGCGGCGCGCGGCGATCTGATGGTGCTGGCGCGCTTCATGCAGATCATGCCGCCGGACTTATGCGCGCGCTATGCCGGACGCATCATCAACATCCACCACAGCTTCCTGCCCTCCTTCGCGGGCGCCAAGCCCTACCACCAGGCCTACTACCGCGGCGTGAAGCTGATCGGCGCGACCTGCCATTACGCAACCGCCGAGCTGGACGCCGGCCCGATCATCGAGCAGGACACCACGCGCATCGACCACGGCGATACCGTGGAAGACATGGTGCGCTACGGCAAGGACATCGAAAAGACCGTGCTGGCGCGTGGCCTGCGCTACCACGTCGAAGACCGCGTGCTGGTCTGCGGCAACAAGACGATCGTGTTCCGCTAGGCTGTTACTCCGTGCTACCCGGCTGCGAACGGATGTCTAAGAGCCGCCTGCGCAACACCACCATATGTGAAGGGTCAAAACCCAGCTTCCGGTAAAAAGCCAGCGCAGCCTCGTTGTCCCGGTCTGCCAGCAGGGTAACGCGCGCCATCCCCTCTGTTCCTGCCCAGGCAAGAACATGTTCAACCAGCCGCCGCCCCAGCCCCTTGCCCCGGTGCTCGTTATGGATTATCACGTCTTCCAGCACCGCCACCCGGCAGCCTTCCGCCGTGCTGATGGTAATCAACATGTTCGCCATGCCCGCCACCCTGCCGCGATCGCGCAACACAAAGAGCCGGCCCAGCGCCGGGTTATCCAGGATCAGGCGCAGCCCGCGCAACTGTTTTTCGCGATCCGGACGGAAATCGCTTTCCAGCGTGAACAACTCGGCGAGCAGGTCGGCCAGTTGACCGAGGTCGGCGGCTTCCGCCTGCGAAATTTCAATTCCCATCAAAGCAGAACATCAGGAAAGATTGAGATACACCTCGCCCTTACCCACGCGCGCCCTATAACGGTGCGTGCAGCCACAGTCAGGCGCGACGGCCTCGCCGCTGTCGAGCTGCACCGTCCATCCGTGCAGCGGGCAAGTTACCTTGCGGTCGAACACGATGCCCTGTGATAGCGGCCCGCCCTTGTGCGGGCATTGGTCTCTCAGTGCAAAAACTTCATCCGAGCCATTGCGAAATACCGCGACATCACCCTTCCCGGTTTGCACTACCCGCGAACCCAGTCGCGGGATTTCTTCAAGCGGGCATATTTTTATCCATTCGCTCATGGTTATCTCCAAAAATGTAGGTCGGGTTAGCGCAGCGTAACCCGACGTGATATGTATATGACGATTGTCGGGTTACGCTGCGCTAACCCGACCTACGCACTGCCGATTCCAGGTTGAAACCTGATCGGCACGAACTCCCGCGCTGCCGCACCGTGTACGCGTTCCTGCCACGGGTCTTTTTCATCGCGCAATGCATCCTTAAGCCGTTCATGGAGAGCCTTGCGTCCCGTGGCATCTGCCACGATGCGCTTCTTCACGTAATCCATGCCGACGCGCTGCACCCAGTGCACGGTGCGGTCGAGGTAACGCGCCTCCTCGCGGTAGAGCTGGATGAAGGCGCTGGCATATTCCATCACTTCCTCCGCGCTCTTCACCTTGACGAGAAACAGCGACACTTCCGCCTTGATGCCGCCATTTCCGGCGACGTAGATTTCCCAGCCCGAATCGACGCCGACGATACCGACATCCTTGATCGTGGCTTCGGCGCAGTTGCGCGGACAGCCGGAGACGGCGAGCTTGACCTTGTGCGGCGCCCACATGCGGTCGAGCGCCTTCTCCAGCGCGATGCCCAGACTGGTCGAATCCTGCACGCCGAAACGGCACCACTCCGAACCGACACAGGTTTTAACTGTACGGATCGACTTGCCGTAAGCGAAGCCGGAAGGCATGTCGAGATCGGCCCAGACTTTCGGCAAATCTTCCTTCTTCACGCCGAGCAAGTCGATGCGCTGGCCGCCGGTGAGCTTCAGCGACGGCACGGCATATTTCTCCGCCACTTCGGCGATGCGCTTCAGTTGCGCGGGCGTGGTCACCCCGCCGTAGATGCGCGGTATGACCGAATAGGTGCCGTCCTTCTGGATATTGGCGTGGGCGCGCTCGTTGATGAAGCGCGACTGCGGGTCATCTATGTAGTCATGCGGCCAAGCGCACAGCAAATAGTAATTGAGCGCCGGGCGGCAGGAGGCGCAGCCGTTGACGTTGCGCCACTCAAAAAAACCCATTGCCTCAGGAATGGATTTCAATTTGCGCTCGATGATCGCTTTGCGTACCTCTTCGTGGGTGTAGTCGGTGCAGCCGCAAAGGGGTTTTCTGCTGACATCCGCAGGCTGGTAGGCGCCGCCCACGGTGGAGGCGAGGATCTGCTCCACCAGTCCGGTGCACGAACCGCAGGAGGCGGACGCTTTGGTGTGCTTGCGCACATCATTCAGGGTGAACAGACCTTTCTCCTTGATCGCCTTGACGATGGTGCCTTTGCACACTCCGTTGCAGCCGCACACTTCCATGTCGTCCGGCATGGACGCCGCATTGTTCTGGCCCTGATGCCCGCTATTGCCGAGATGGCTTTGGCCCGACATCAGGCGGCCGCGCAGCTCGCGGATGTTCTGGCCGTCGCGCAACAACTGGAAATACCATGACCCGTCTGCGGTATCACCGTAGAGCACGCTGCCGACAATTTTGTCCTGCTTGACCACCAGTTTTTTGTATACGCCACAGGATGGGTCGCTCAACACGATTTCCTCCGCGCCCTCGCCGCCAATGAAATCGCCCGCGGAAAACAGATCGATGCCGGTGACCTTGAGCTTGGTCGAGGTCACCGAGCCGGTGTAGCGGCTGATGCCGAGCTGCGCCAGATGGTTGGCGCACACCTTGGCCTGCTCGAACAGCGGCGCCACCAGCCCGTAAGCGATGCCGCGATGCGACACGCATTCGCCCACCGCGTAGATGCGCGGGTCGTAAGTCTGCATGGTGTCGTCCACCACCACGCCGCGGTCGCAGTGCAGGCCGGCGGCTTCGGCCAGCCCGGTGTTGGGGCGGATGCCGACCGCCATCACCACCAGGTCGGCGGGCAGCGTTTCACCGTCTTTGAACTTGATAGCGGATACCCGCCCCGACTCGCCCGCAACAAGTTCGGCGGTCTGCTTTTCCAGCTTGAATTTGAGGCCCTTGGCTTCCAGCGATTGCTGCAACAAGTTGGCGGCGGTGCGGTCGAGCTGGCGCTCCATCAGCCACGGCATCAGGTGCACCACGGTCACGTCCATGCCGCGCAGCCTGAGGCCGTTCGCCGCTTCCAGCCCGAGCAGCCCGCCGCCGATCACCACAGCGTGGCGGTAACGCGACGCGGCTTCAATCATCTCGTCGGTGTCCTTGATGTCGCGGTAGGCAACCACGCCGTGCAAATCAATGCCCGGCACCGGCAGCATCACCGGGTTGGAGCCGGTGGCGAGCAGCAGGCGGTCGTAGTCGGCTTCGGTGCCGTCATCGGCGATAACTTTGCGCCGCGCGCGGTCGATCCGCGTCACGGTTTTATTCAGGTGCAAGGTGATGCCGTTTTGCGCGTACCAATCGACATCGTTGAGCATGATGTCCCTGATCGTCATTTCCCCGGCGAGCACCGGCGACAGCAGGATGCGGTTGTAATTGCCGTGCGGCTCGGCGCCGAATACGGTGACGTCGTACATGTCCGGGGCGAGCTTGAGCAATTCTTCCAGCGTGCGCATCCCGGCCATGCCGTTGCCGATGACTACCAGCCTTGTTTTATTCGTGGTTGTCATACGATCCTTAAAATTGAAAGCTCCATCTAACTACAGGCTGTAGGCACGCTCGCCGTGCGTCGTAGTATCCAGCCCTTCGCGCTCCTCTTCTTCCGTCACACGCAGCCCCATCACCCTGTCGATCAGCTTGAACAATACAAAACTGACCACGCCCGACCACAGGATCGTCACGCCCACACCCCAAGCCTGACTGGTCACTTGACCGATGATCGAATACTCCGCCACTTTGTCTGCGGCGTAGTCATACACGCCGGTGCCGCCAAGGTTCGGCGATGCCAGCACACCGGTACCCAATGCGCCCAAAATGCCACCCACCCCGTGGATGCCGAACACGTCCAGCGAGTCGTCGATGCCGAGCAGTTTCTTCAGCCCGGTGACGCCCCAGAAGCACACCACCCCCGCCAGCAAGCCCAGCACGATCGCGCCCATCGGGCCGATGAAACCGCACGCCGGGGTGACGGCGACCAGTCCGGAGACCGCGCCGGAAGCCAGCCCCAGCATGCTCGGCTTGCCCTTCAGCAGCCATTCCGCGAGCATCCACGAGAACGCGGCGGCGGCTGTCGCAACCACGGTATTCACCATCGCCAGCACCGCCGTGCCTGTGGCTTCGAGATTGGAACCGGCGTTGAAACCGAACCAGCCCACCCACAGCAGCGATGCGCCGATCATGGTCATGGTCAGGCTGTGCGGCGCCATGTGCTCCTTGCCATAACCGATGCGTTTGCCCAGCACGATGGCGCCCATCAGTGCGCCCATCGCCGCGTTGATATGCACCACCGTGCCGCCCGCGAAGTCCAGCGCGCCCTTGCCGAAGATGAAACCGGCCGGATCGGCGTAGGCGGAAGGACCGCCCCAGAACCACACCATGTGCGCCATCGGCAGGTAGGAGAAGGTGAACCACAGCGCAGCGAACACCAGCAGCGCGGAGAACTTGATGCGCTCGGCGAAACCGCCCACGGTCAACGCCACGGTGATCGCCGCGAAGGTCAGCTGGAACACCATGAACAGCATCTCGGGAATCACCACGCCCTTGCTGAAGGTTTCCACCACCGCATCGGTATTCACACCGTCGAGGAACGCCTTGGAGAAGCCGCCGATAAAATCGTTGATGCCGCCACCCGCCGTAAACGCGAGGCTGTAGCCGTACATCACCCACAGGATCGCAACCAGGCAGAAGATGGCGAACACCTGCGCCAGCACCGACAGCATGTTCTTGACGCGCACCAGGCCGCCGTAGAACAGCGCCAGACCCGGCAGCGACATCAGGATGACGAGGATGGTGGCAACCAGCATCCACGCGGTGTCGCCCTTGTCGGGCACAGGCGCACTGGCGGCCTCTCCGGCAAAGGCTGCCGCGAACGGGCCGCACAGCGCCGCCATGAGTGCAAAAAATGCGGGCAGTCTTTTTGTTATGTTCATGGCATGGCTCCTTATAACGCCTCCGTTTTACAAAGCATCAGCGCCGGACTCGCCGGTGCGGATGCGG
>JACPUX010000013.1 GCA_016192065.1 Betaproteobacteria bacterium | reverse complement strand
GCCGGATGAAACCTTCCCCCCGTCCCCCTTCCCGAGGAAGGGGGTGAATGCGGTTCGCAGGCTGCGCCCGCTCCGGTGTTTGGCTTGCGCGCCCTTGGGGCGGCCCGGCGGGCGCGCTCATACCAGCTTGACCAACTGCTTGCCCAGGTTGGCGCCCTTGAGCAAACCGATGAAGGCCTGGGGCGCGTTTTCCAATCCTTGGGCGATGGTTTCGCGGTAGCGGATGCGCCCGCTGGCAACGCCCTGCCCCAATTCCTGCAGGGCGCGCGGCCAGAGGGCCAGATGGTCGGAAACGATGAATCCTTGCAGGCGGATGCGGTTGATGAGCACCGAGCCCAGGTTTTTCAGCGGGTGGGGCTCGCCGTTGTATTGGGCGATGAGGCCGCACAGCGCGATGCGCGAAAACGCATTCATGCGTGCGAGCAGCGCATCGAAAATTTCGCCACCGACGTTTTCGAACAGGCAATCGATGCCCTTGGGCGTGGCGGCCTTGAGGTCGTCCCACAGCTTGCCGGCCTTGTAGTCCACGCAGGCATCGAAGCCCAAAGTCTCGACCACATAGCGGCACTTCTCGGCGCCTCCGGCAACGCCCACGGCGCGGCAACCCGCCATCTTGGCGAGCTGGCCCACCACGCTCCCCACCGCGCCGGCAGCGGCGGTGACCACCACGGTTTCACCTTCCTTGGGTTGGCAGATTTCCTTGAGGCCGTACCACGCCGTCACGCCCGGCATGCCCACCGGGCCGAGGTAAGCCGACAGCGGAATCTGCCGGTCATCCACTTTTTGCAGCGCGCTGCCTTCGGCGGCGCCATAAAGCTGCCAGCCCAGATAGCCCACCACCCGGTCCCCGATCTGGAAATTGGGGTGCCGTGTATCGACCACTTCTCCGGCGGTGCCACCCACCATGACCTCGCCGATTGCCACCGACTTGGCGTAAGACTTCGCTTCCGACATACGCCCGCGCATGTAGGGGTCGAGCGACAGCCAGAGGTTGCGCACCAGCACCTCGCCATCCTTGAGTTCAGGCAGAGGCACCTCCACCAGCCGGAAGTTGGCTTCGGTGACCCAAGCCTCGGGGCGGCTGGCCAGGACGATTTGACGGTTCATTTGGAAATGCAGGCCCCGCCGTCAACGGCGATGGTCTGTCCGGTAATGTGGCGCGAGGCCTCCGAGGCCAGAAAAACCACGGTGCCCATCAAGTCTTCGTCTCCGCCCAGGCGCCGCAGGGGCGTGACGGCGACGATGTGGTCTCCGATCTGATCGAGCAGGCCCTGCGACATCTTGGACGGAAAAAAGCCCGGGCAGATGGCGTTGACGTTGATGTTGTAGCGGCCCCATTCCGCGGCCAGCGTGCGGGTGAAGTTCACCGCGGCGCCCTTGCTGGTGTTGTAAGCAATGGTGGCCATGCCTTGCGGACTGCCGGACAAGCCCGCCACCGATGCGATGTTGATGATTTTGCCGGCTTGCTTGGGAATGAAGCAGCGCTTGCCGACTTCGCGGCTCAGGAAAAACATGGCGTTGATGTTGAGGTTCATCACCTTGTTCCAGGCCTCGGTGGGATAGTCCTCGGCAGGGGCACCCCAGGTGGCGCCGGCGTTATTCACCAGGATGTCGATGGTGCCGAACTTGGCGAGCACGGCATCGACCATGCCGGGGATCTGCTCGAATTTGGAGAGGTCGTTGGTGACGGTGAGCACCTCGACGCCCTGACTTTTCAAGAGCGCCTCGGCTACTTTCAATTCGTCGGCTTTGCGCGCGGTGATCGCCACCCTGGCGCCCATTTCGCCCAGCGCCTGCGCCATTTGCAGGCCCAACCCGCGGGAGCCGCCGGTGATCAGGGCGACTTTGCCGGTAAGATCGAACAGCTTTTTCACGCTCATGAATTTGCCCTTCAGCAGACTTCAAACAGCCCGGCAGCGCCTTGGCCGCCGCCTATGCACATGGTGACGACCACATATTTGACCCCGCGGCGCTTGCCTTCGATCAGCGCATGGCCCACCAGGCGCGCGCCCGACACTCCGTAGGGATGCCCCACCGCGATGGCGCCGCCGTTGACGTTGAGCCGGTCGTCGGGCAGGCCCAGGCGGTCGCGACAGTAGAGTACCTGCACGGCGAAGGCTTCGTTCAACTCCCACAGGCCCACGTCTTCGAGCTTGACTCCGGTGCGCTCCAGGAGGCGCGGAATGGCGAAGACCGGACCGATGCCCATTTCGTCGGGCTCGCAGCCGGCGACGGCAAAGCCGCGGAAAATGCCCAGCGGCTCGAGGTTGCGCTTCTGGGCGAGCTTGGCATGCATCACCACACAAGCCGAGGCGCCATCGGAGAACTGGCTGGCGTTGCCCGCGGCGATGACGCCTCCGGCAATCGCCGGCTTGATTTTTGCGACCGCTTCGTAGGTGGTGTCGGCGCGTATGCCTTCGTCGGCCGACACGACCACTTCTTTGGTGAGCAGGCGGCCGGATTCTTTGTCGGCCACGCCCATGGTCACGCTGATAGGCACGATTTCGTGGTCGAACTTGCCCGCGGCTTGCGCGGCCGCGGCGCGCTGCTGGCTGCGTGCGCCGTATTGGTCTTGCGCCTCGCGGGAGATGTGGTACCGCTTGGCCACGGTTTCGGCGGTTTGCAGCATCGGCCAATAAACTTCGGGCTTATGCTGCTTCAACCAGGTTTCCATGATCATGTGGCGGTTGGCTTCGTTCTGAACGCAGGAGATCGACTCGACGCCACCGGCCACCAGTGCCGGCACCTGATCGACGATGATGCGCTGCGCCGCCATGGCGATGGTTTGAAGGCCAGAGGAACAAAAGCGGTTGACGGTGACCCCGGCGGTGGTCACCGGCAGGCCCGCGCGCAAAGCGATCTGCCGCGCAATGTTGGAGCCGGTGGCGCCCTCGGGTGTGGCGCAACCGATGATCACATCCTCGACTTCGGCGGGGTCGATGCCCGCCCTCGCTACCGCGGCCGCCACGACATGCCCGCCCAGGGTGGCGCCGTGGGTCATGTTGAAGCCCCCGCGCCAGGATTTGGCCAGCCCCGTGCGGGCGGTGGAGACGATTACTGCGTCGGTCATTGCTGTTCTCCGAAATTCAATTCAGGGCCTTGCCTTCAGCGGCAAGCCGTGCCAGGAGTGGCGCCGGCTGCCAGAAAGGATCGCCCGACTCCGCGGCGAGGCGGCGCATGCTGCGCACCACGTTGAAGAGTCCGAGCTGGTCGGCGTAGAGCATCGGCCCGCCGCGATGCAGCGGAAAGCCATAGCCGGTGAGGTAAACCATGTCGATATCGGAAGCGCGCTGAGCGATGCCTTCATCCAAAAGCCGCGCGCCTTCATTCACCAGAGCCAGCACGCAGCGTTCGACGATTTCCTCGTCACTGAATTTGCGTGCGGTGATACCACGCTCGCGGCGAAAATCTTCGACGAGTTGATCGACCAGAGGATCGGGAATCGCGTCGCGCTTGCCCGCCTCGTAGCGGTACCAGCCGGCGCCAGCTTTCTGCCCGAAGCGGCCCATCTCGCACAGGGTGTCGGCGATTTTGGCGTACTTCACTTCGGGCTTCTCGACATAGCGGCGCTTTCTGATGGCCCAGCCGATGTCATTGCCGGCGAGATCCCCCATGCGGAAGGGCCCCATGGCCATGCCGAATTTCTCCAGCGCGCGGTCCACTTGCCAGGGTGAGGCGCCCTCTTCGACCAGAAAGCCCGCCATGCGGCCGTAATGTTCGATCATGCGGTTACCGATGAAACCGTCGCACACTCCGGCGACCACCGCGGTTTTTTTGATCTTCTTGGCGATTTGCATCACCGTGGCCAGCACCTCCTTGGCGGTGGCGGCGCCGCGCACCACTTCCAGGAGCTTCATGATGTTGGCGGGGCTGAAGAAGTGCATGCCCACCACATCCGCGGGCCGCTTGGTGAAGCCGGCGATCTTGTTCACATCCAGGGTAGAGGTGTTGGTGGCGAGAATGGCCCCGGCTTTGGCCACTTCGTCGAGCTTCTTGAACACCTGCTCCTTGACGCCGATTTCTTCGAACACGGCTTCAATGATCAAATCGGCGTCCTTCAGATCCTCGTAACTCAGCGTGGGGTGCAGCAGCGCCAGACGCTCCGCGAGCTTTTCTGGGGTGAGCTTGCCCTTCTTGAGCGTGCTCTCGTAATTGCGCCCGATGGTGGCCACGCCGCGGTCGAGCGCTTCCTGCTTTGTTTCCAGGAGCGCCACGGGAAAACCGGCGTTGAGGAAATTCATGGCGATGCCGCCACCCATGGTGCCGGCGCCAATGACCGCAACCTTGGCGATCTTGCGCGTGGGCGTGTCTTCGGGGACATCGGCGATCTTCGAGGCGGCGCGCTCGGCGAAAAAGGCGTGACGCAAGGCTTTGGACTCGGGCGTCTGCACGAGAAACATGAACGCTTCGCGCTCGAGCTTCAAGCCTTCTTCAAAGGGTTTGCTCACCGCAGCGGCGACCGCGTCGACACACCTCAAAGGCGCAGGAAAGTTCTTGGCGAGCGCTCCGACGGTGTTGCGAGCAAACTGAAAAAAGGCCTCGGCCGATGGGTCATCGATCTTGCGATCGCGCACCCGCGGCAAGCCGCGCTTCTCACTCACCACTTGCTCGGCAAAGGCCAGAGCACCGGCCAGCAAGTCGCCTTCGAGGAAGGCATCGAATAGCGCGCTGCCGCGTAACTGTTCAGAAGGCACAGCGTTGCCGGAGACAATCATGTTGAGCGCGCTTTGGGCACCGATGACTCGCGGCAGGCGCTGTGTACCCCCGGCGCCAGGCAGCAGGCCGAGCTTTACTTCCGGCAGCGCGATCTGCGCGCCGGCCACCGCCACCCGATAGTGACAGCCCAGGGCCAGCTCCAGCCCGCCGCCCATGCAGGCGCCACCGATGGCGGCGATGACCGGTTTGCTGGCCGCTTCGACAATGCGTATGACACTATGCAGGTTCGGTTCGGCCAGGGATTTGGGCGAATTGAATTCGCGGATGTCGGCGCCGCCGGAGAAATTCTTGGCCGCGCCGATCAACACGATCGCTTTGATGGCGGGGTCGGCCAGGGCCTGATCGACGCCGGCGACGATGCCGCGACGCAATTCGTAGCCGAGGCCGTTGACCGGGGGGTTGTCCATGGCGATCACCGCAATGGCGCCATGGGTGGAGTAGTTCGCTTGATTCATCTCGACGATCCTGAGGTTTGGGTCGGCACTGAGGCGGCGGCGCGGAACAAGCCGAGGGGCCGGCGCACACGCCGCGCTTGCGCTTCGCCCGCTTGTTTCGCTCTGCAAAACTATATTTCGATTTCGACAAAAGCATGGTATCGTTCGACCTGGTTTTTGTAAACAATTTCCCGGAAAATTTTCTCCATGGTCATTCGCGACAAGCTCTATATCGATGGTCGCTGGGTACCCCCCAGCACCACCGCAACGGTCGAAGTCCAGAGCGCTTCCACCGAAGAAGTGCTCGGCCGCATTCCCGCGGCAGGCCCGAAAGACGCCGCCGCCGCGGTAGCCGCCGCGAGGCAGGCGTTTGGCACTTGGTCGGCCACCCCGATGACCGAGCGCGTCGCCTTCCTCAAGAAGATTCAGGAAGGCCTCAAAGCGCGCAGCGAAGAAATCGCACGTTGCATCACCGGCGAAGTGGGCATGCCTTTGAAGCTCTCAACCGCAATCCAGGCCGGCTCGCCCATCGCCACCTTCGGCATGTACGCGCGTCTGTTGCCCGAATTCGCCTTCGAGGAGCGCGTCGCCAATTCGCTGGTGTTGCGTGAACCCATAGGCGTGGTCGCGGCGATCACGCCCTGGAATTACCCGCTGCACCAGATCGCCGCCAAGGTGGCGCCCGCCCTGGCCGCTGGCTGCACGGTGGTGCTCAAGCCCTCGGAGGTGGCCCCGCTCAATGCTTTCATCCTCGCCGAAGTGATCGACGCCGCCGGGCTGCCGCCAGGCGTATTCAATCTCGTCACCGGCCTGGGCGCCACGGTGGGCGAAGCGCTGGTGACCGACCCCGAGGTCGACATGGTGTCGTTCACCGGCTCCACCCGCGCGGGCAAGCGCGTGGGCGAATTGGCCGCACATGGCGTCAAGCGGGTGGCCCTGGAACTGGGGGGCAAGTCCGCAGCGGTGCTTCTGGACGACGCCGATTTCGCCGCCGCGGTGCGTGGCACGGTGAACGCCTGTTTCCTCAACTCCGGGCAGACCTGTACGGCGACCACCCGCATGTTGGTACCCCAGGCGCGCTACGAAGAAGCCGCCAAACTGGCGGTCGATGCCGCCGCCAAGTTCACCCTGGGCGACCCCTACGCCGAGACCAGCAAGCTCGGCCCCTTGATCAGCGCCACGCAGCGCGATCGCGTGCGCGATTACATTCGCAAAGGCTTGGCCGAAGGCGCCGAGCTTCTGTGCGGCGGCCCCGAGGCACCGCCAGCGTTGTCCAAGGGCTTCTACGTACTGCCCACGATCTTCGGCCGCGTGCAGCCCGGCAGCACTATCGAACAGGAAGAAATTTTCGGGCCGGTGCTCGCCATCATCAGCTACCGCGACGAGGACGAGGCGGCGCGATTTGCCAACGACACGCCCTATGGTCTGGCCGGCGCGGTGTGGGCAGGGAGCGACGAACGTGCCCTCGCCTTCGCGCGGCGCCTGCGTACCGGGCAGGTAGACATCAACGGTGGCGGCTTCAATCCCCTGGCGCCCTTTGGCGGCTACAAGCAGTCCGGCAATGGCCGCGAACTGGGCAAATACGGACTCGAAGAGTTTCTCGAATATAAAGCGGTGCAGTTCAAACCCGCCCCGAAACCCGCAAACTGAAAGTCGCGAATGGATCTCGAATTCTCCCCGCAAGAACAGCAGTTCCGAGCCGAGCTGCGCGCTTTCCTGGTGGCCAAGCTTCCCGCCGACATCAGCCGCAAGGTCAAGGAGGGCAAGCGCCTGGCCAAGGATGATTTCGTGCGCTGGCAAAAAATACTCCACGCGCAGGGCTGGGGTGCCCCCTCCTGGCCCGAGCGCTTTGGCGGCACCGGCTGGTCGGCGGTAGAGCAGCACATTTTCGACGAGGAAAGTGCCGCGGCAGGCGCTCCTTTGCAATTGCCTTTTGGGCTCAAAATGGTGGCGCCGGTGATCATGGCCTTTGGCGACGCCGCGCAGCAGGCGCAATTCCTGCCACGCATCGTCGATGGCAGCGACTGGTGGTGCCAGGGCTACTCCGAACCGGGCTCGGGCTCGGACCTGGCTTCGCTCAAGACGCGCGCCGAGCGCCGTGGCGAACACTATGTGGTAAACGGCCAGAAGACCTGGACCACCTTGGCGCAACACGCCGACTGGATCTTTTGCCTGGTGCGCACGGCCAGTGAAGGGCGTCCGCAGGAGGGCATTTCGTTTCTGCTGATCGACATGAAATCGCCAGGTGTCACCGTGCGCCCGATCATCATGAACGACGGCGAACACGAGATCAACGAAGTTTGGTTCGACGAGGTGAACGTGCCGGTCGGCAACCGGGTCGGCGAAGAAAATCGTGGCTGGACTTACGCCAAATTTCTGCTCGGACACGAGCGCACCGGCATCGCCGGAGTGGGCCGCTCCAAGGCCGCGCTGAAACATCTCAAGGAGATCGCCCGCCGCGAAACCTGCCGCGGGCGGCCGCTGATCGAGGACCTGCGCTTTCGTGACCGCATCGCCCAGGTCGAGCTGGAATTGATGGCGCTGGAAATCACCAATCTGCGTGTGCTTTCCTCCGAAAAGGAAAAGAAGGCGCCCGGCCCCGAAGCCTCGATCCTGAAAATCAAGGGCTCGGAAATTCAGCAGACCATCGCCGAATTGCAAATGTCGGCCCTGGGTCACTATGCCCTACCCTGGCAACCCGAGGCGCTCGACGCGCATTGGGACGGCGAATCCATTGGCCCGGACTACGCCGCGCCGCTCACCGGCCATTACTTCAATTACCGCAAGACCACGATTTATGGCGGATCGAACGAGATCCAGAAGAACATCATCGCGCAGATGGTGCTAGGACTTTAGGACCCACTCATGAACTTTGATTACACCGAAGAACAAAATGCCTTGCGCGACACCCTGACGCGCTTCATCGCCAAGGACTACCCCTTCGAGGCGCGCCGCGCCCTCGCCAAGACCGCGGAAGGATTCAGCCGCGACCACTGGAGCCAATTCGCCGAACTGGGCCTGCTGGCCCTGCCCTTTCCCGACGCTTGCGAAGGCCTCAACGGCAATGCCGTGGACAATCTGGTGGTGATGGAAGCCTTCGGGCGCGGCCTGGTGCTGGAGCCCTATTTCGCCACCGTCATTCTGGCTGGCCACCTGCTGCGCGATTTCGCCAGCGACGAACAGAAGCGAGCCCTGCTGCCCAAGATCGGCAGCGGCGAAAGGATGCTGGCCCTGGGCCACTACGAGGCTGATGCGCGTTATGAACTGGCACGCATTGCGACCACCGTCACGCCGCAGGGTTCGGGCTTTCGCCTCTCGGGCCAGAAGGCCGTGGTGCTCTCCGGCGGATGCGCCGATCAGTTCTTGATCTCCGCGCGCAGCGCCGGAGGTAGCAGCGACGCGCAAGGTTTATCGCTCTTTCTGGTCGACCGCCATACGCCCGGCCTCAAGCTCAGCAGCTACTCGACCCAAGACGGCGGCCGCGCCGCGGAGCTGGTGCTCGACCAAGTGGAAGTCGGAGCGCAAAGTCTGGTCGGCAGCTTGGGTGAAGCCCTGCCCGCGATCGAACGCGCCCTCGACTACGGCATCGCCGCACTGTGCGCGGAGAGCGTGGGCATCATGGGCGCGCTCAACGAGGCCACGCTGGAGTACCTCAAGACCCGTAAGCAGTTCGGCCAGGCCATCGGGCGCTTTCAGGTCTTGCAGCACCGCCTGGTGGACATGTTCATCGCCACCGAACAGGCGCGGTCCATGGCCCTGCTCGCGGCGGTGAAGGCGGACGCCCTGGACCCCGCCGAGCGGCGACGCACGCTTTCCGCGGCCAAGGCCTATGTCGGGCAGCAGGCCCGGCTCGTCGGCCAGCAGGCGGTGCAATTGCATGGCGGCATGGGCGTGGTGGATGAACTCAACGTCGCGCACTACTTCAAGCGCCTGACCACCATCAACCTGACCCTGGGCGACATCGATCATCACCTCGGGGTCTACAGCGACAGCTTGCTCGCGGCATGATGATCCCCCCACGCTCGCTTCGCTCGCTGCCCCCCGAGGGGGCGTGTCAGTGGCTTCGGGCGGCCGGGCGCCACTGACATGAGCGCCTATCCCATCCCCGACGGCTACCAGCTGGTCGAACACACCGGGCCTTTCCTGCGCGAAGTGGGTCCGCTGTATTACCGGCGCGAGGGCCAAGACCTCATGGTGGGCCTGCGGCTCACCGAGAGGCACAGCAATTCGCGCGGCGTGGTGCATGGCGGCATGTTGCTGGCCATGGCCGATACCGCGCTGGGCATGGCGCTCTACCACTCGCGTACGCCACCGCAGCCCATCGCCACGGTGAGTCTCAATGCCGAGTTTCTCGACAGCGCCGTGCCTGGCGATTGGGTGGAAGGCAAAGTAGAAATCCTGCGCGTGGGCAGCCGCCTCGCCTACGCCAATTGCCTGCTTTATGTCGGCGAGCGGCGCATTATGCGCGCCGCGGGCGTGTTCGCCCTGATGCGCCCCAAACACCCGAGAGAGGAGTCGGACGGATGAGCACGGGAAAAACCTGCCGCTACTACTGGGAAGACTTTCCGGTTGGCCAAGTCACCGAGTTTGGCGGCATCACCCTGAGCGAAGAAGACATCGTGCGCTTTGCCCGCGAGTTCGATCCCCAGCCCTTCCACATCGACGCCGAGGCGGCCAAACACTCGATGTTCGGCGGCCTCATCGCCAGTGGCTGGCATACCTGCGGCCTGGCCATGCGCATGATGTGCGACGCCTACCTGCTGGAAGCCGCGAGCCTGGGTTCGCCCGGCGTGGATAACATCCGCTGGCTCAAACCCGTGCGCCCCGGCGACACCCTGCGCGTGCGCTGCGTGGTCTTGGAGGCACGGCCACTGGAGAGCAAGCCGCATGTTGGCCTGGTGCGCAACCGCTGGGAGGTGCTCAACCAGCACGGCGAGGAAGTGATGCAGATGGAAGGCTACGGAATGTTCAAGCGGCGCAAGGGCTGATGAAAGTCCACGTCCTGCTCAAGAAGGAAGAGCTCGACACCCAGCGTCTTCCGGGCAAGGTGGTGGTGGTATTGGACATCCTCTTCGCCACGTCGAGCATGGTGACCGCCCTGGCGCATGGCGCAGCGGAGGTCATTCCTACCGTCGACGGCGCCGCTGCGCTTGCCGAGAGCGCACACCGCGCCCCTCAGTCCTGCGTGCTCTCGGGCGAACTCATGGCCCAAACCCTGCCCGGCTTCGTGCATCCGACGCCCCTTCATTTGCTGGCCGAAGCTCTCGCCGGCAAATCGCTGATCTACTCCACCACCAATGGCACGGTGGCGGTAAACAAGTCGCGCGAGGCCGATCACGTTTACGCCGCGGCCCTGCTCAACGGCGAAGCGGTGGTAGGGCATATTCTGGAACGGCACGCCGATGAGACGGTGCTGCTCGTCTGCTCCGGTTCGGCGGACAATTTCAATCTCGAAGACTTCTACGGCGCGGGTTACCTGGTGTCGCTCTTCGCGCGCGGCGCGCAAGAACACGAATTCAGCGACGCCGCCCTTGCCGCGCTGCTCTTGCATGAGAAGAACGAGGCCGCCGAATGCCTCTCCCGCGCCCGTGTCGGCCGCATGATGATCGAGCGCGGGCTCGATCGTGAAGTGGACTTCGCCGCGCAAAAGAGTCTCTACACCGTGGTGCCCAGACTCCAAGGCAAGAGGCTGCTTGCGGCATGAAGATCGAGCATCGTTTTGTCGATTTCGATGACATCCGTCTGCATTACGCGGAGGCTGGCGCTGGGCCGCTGCTCGTTTTCATTCACGGTTTCCCAGAATTCTGGTTCGCCTGGCAGCATCAGCTCGAGGCATTCTCGCGCGACCACCGTGCCGTGGCCTTCGACATGCGAGGCCACAACCTTTCCGGCAAGCCTAGCGAGGTCAAAGCCTACCGGCCCAAGCACCTGGTTGCCGATCTCAAGCGCCTCATCGATCACCTCGGTGGCCGGCCTTGTGTGGTGGTGGCGCACGACTGGGGCGGTGCGGTGGCGTGGAACTTCGCGGCGGCCCATCCCGAGTATCTCGAAAAGCTCGTCATCATCAACTCGCCGCATCACGTAGCGTTCGCGCGCGAGTTGCGCGACAACCCAGCGCAGCAGCAGGCCAGTGCCTACATGAACTGGTTATGTCGCCCTGGCGCCGCCCAGAAACTGCTGGAAAACGATTGCGCGCGCCTGATCGCGATGTTCACGCAAATGAGCCCCGATACCCGCTGGCTCACGCCTGAACTCCTAGCGCACTACCGCGCGGCGTGGACGCAAGCCGGGGCGATGGAGGCGAGCCTCAATTTCTACCGCGCCTCCCCCCTGCACCCCCCGACCCCGGAAGAGCCTGACGGCGCGAATCTCGACATCAACCCCGAGCACTTCCGCGTGCCCGTGCCGACGCTGGTCATTTGGGGCGAACGTGACACCGCGCTCCTGCCAGGCCTCCTCGATGGGCTCGACGCCCTGGTGCCCAAGCTTTGCGTGAAGCGCATCCCCAATGCCTCGCATTGGGTGATCCACGAGCGGCCAGAAGAAGTGAATCGGCTCATTCGTGAGTTCTTGGATGCCGGTGAAGTCCCGGCGGTGGCAGAGATCTAGTGCCGGCCTTGGCAGCGAATCGAGTGTTCCCGCGTGCGCGATCAAGCACCGCGGACAAGCCCGCTACCAAACACCGCGCCTTGCGAAGCGGCTCTTCAGGTCTTGACGATCAGCGGAACGGCATCGCCAGCATGTTTCTTCTGCAGCTTGAGCGACTTCTTTTCCTTGGGCGACAACACGGCTTGCTTCTTCGCCTCTTTGTTCGATTTCCTGGTCTTGGACATGGTCAGTTCTCCTGCTCGAATCAGAGCCCGATGGACCCGAAATTGACCCGGCCTCGAGGGCCGGATACGACAGAGCGCCTCCAGTATAGTCCCGTCGCCCGGAAAATGCCTCGAATTCGCCGCCGCCGGGCAAAAGGGCTATGATCGAAGCGGATACGGCCTTTGCCGAATCCACATTTTCACCAACTACAGGAGATCTCTCATGGCCAAGAAAGCGTCCAAGAAATCCGGCGAGACCGTATACAAAATCGTCGAAATCGTCGGCTCCAGCCCCACATCCTGGGAAGACGCGGCCCGCGCCGCCGTCGACGCCGCCGCCAAGACCTTGCGTAACTTGCGCGTCGCCGAAGTCACCAAACTCGACATGAAAATCGAAGACGGCCAAGTCATCGCCTACCGCGCGCGGGTGTCCATGTCCTTCAAGTACGAAGACTGAAGCGCTCGGCGCAAGGTGACGGCCCTTTCATCGAGAGGGGACGATGCGCTAGGTTGCGAAGGACTTCGCCAACGACCGCACGCGCCTTGCCGCGACCAAGGGGCTCGACGGCGGCCGCCTGCGCATGCATCGCAGGGCCTGGCAAGCGCACCTCGGGGTTATCTGGAACCCGTTGCAGCCGGTGAATATGGACGTGGCGTGGGTCATGGGCCGGCGCGAAACCTTGGCCGCGGAGCACGGCGATATGAATCGTCTCAACTTTTGGGCGAAGTACAGCTTCAACTGAGCGATGCCTGGGGCCAAGGCGCAGCCGCGTCTTGGCTTCGGGTCGCCAATCCAAGAACACCACCCCGCCGAACCGCGCATGATTGCTGGTGCCCCGCGCGCGCATCAGGAAGCTTCTCGATGCGACCGCGACCGAGTTTTGCAGGCGAATGGCGCCGCAAGTTTTTCATCCTCAGGAGTTACCCATGTCCCAACGCGCCCAAGCGGTGATTTGCCGCGAAATCAACCAACCCGTCGTCGTCGAGGAAATCGAGGTCGAAGCGCCGCAGCGCGGCGAGGTGATGATCAAGCTCTCCGCCTGCGGGGTGTGCCACAGCGATTTTTCGGTGACCAACGGCACCATTCCATTTCCGCCGCCAGTGGTGCTGGGGCACGAGGGCGCGGGCGTCGTCGTCGCGCTGGGCGAGGGTGTCACCGAACTTGCACCGGGAGATCATGTGGTCAGCTCCTTCGTGAGCATGTGCGGCAAGTGTCGCTACTGCCAGACCGGCAGGCCACAGCTCTGCGACCAAGCCAGCAAGGCCGCCTATACCCTGCCCGATGGCACGGTGCGCACCCGGGATCGCGAGGGGCGGCCGCTCAACGTCTTTTCCGGTTGCGGCGTCATGGCCGAGTTCGCAACCCTGCACACCGACAATGTGGTGAAGATCGCCCCGGACATTCCCCTCGACCGCGCCGCGCTGGTGAGCTGCGGGGTCATGACGGGGGTCGGCGCGGTGGTAAACACGGCGCGCGTGACGCCCGGATCAATCGCGGTCGTCTTCGGCGTCGGCGGGGTGGGACTCAATGCCATCCAGGGCTGCGTCATTGCCGGCGCGGCGATGATCGTCGCGGTTGATACGAACGAGGCCAAGCTGGAGATGGCCCGCACCTTTGGCGCGACGCACGTGCTCAACGCCAAGACCGAAGAGAACCTCGCCAAGAGTTTGCGCAAGCTGACCGCTGGAGGCGCCGACTACGCCTTCGAATGTGTGGGCTCGGGCGAAGTGGTAGCGCAAGCCTACGCGGCTCTGCGCAAAGGAGGCGTCGCCGTCGTGGTCGGCGTTGCCAGCCAAAAAGACTCGACCACGATCCGCACGGCCAGTTTGACCTTCGAAGAGAAGACACTGACCGGGAGTTACTTCGGATCCGCCAGACCCCGCGAAGACTTTCCGCGACTGCTGGCACTCTACCGCGGCAAACGCCTGAAGCTCGACGAGCTCATCACCCGGAGATACCGCATCGACGAAGCACCCCAGGCTTTCGCCGATCTCGCTGCTGGGCGCAACGCGCGCGGCATCATCGTTTTCTAGTTCGCTTCGTTCATTGCCTGGACCAGGGTTTCCGGCGCCTGCGCACCAGAGACGCCAACGCGCCCGTTGAAAATGAAAAAGGGTACACCCGTGATACCCATGCGCTGGCTTTGCGCCACCAGCTCACGGACGACCTCGGCATCTTGGTCGGTCACCAAGTAGGCGCGCGTCGCCGCTTCGTCCTCGCCGCACTCGCTGGCAAGGCGAGACAGCACGGCCGCATCGCCCAAGTTTTCGCCAGCGGTAAAGTGTGCACTGAACAGCCGCTCCACCAAGGCACTGGCATCGCGCTGAGCTTGCACGCGATGAATCAGCCGATGGGCCAGGAGCGTATTGGCGCGCAAAGCGATGCGCTCGAAGGCGAAATCGATGTTCTCGCCGCGCCCGACTTCCTCGATATGCCGCCAAATCGCATCAAGGCGCTCCGGCCCGCCGAACTTGCGCTCCAAATAGGGACGATAGGGCTCTCCCGACACCGGGGTCTGGGCGTCGAGAAAGAAAGGCCGCCAGGAAATCTCCGGCGCGATTTGTGGGTTGGTTGCACGCAGTTTTTCGATGGCGCGGGCGAGACGCCGCTTACCGATGAAGCACCATGGGCACACTACATCGGAGATGATTTCAATGCTCAAGGCCTTCATGGCATTCCCTTAACCCTTGGCCGACGCGGCGCGAGAAGCAACAAGATCGTCTGAAAAACGCTGGCCGCAAAAAGACTCTATACGTACACGGCAAGAAACGCCGTGCTGCCCCCCACGCCAGGATCGAGCGGACCGCAGCCCGCGCTGCGGTTCGGTGCCGAACCCGTGACGATCAGGGGTGTCAATGGCAAGCTCGCTCCCCTGCGGGCGTGGCTTTTGGGTGACGAGGTTCAAGCGTTCACCGCCAGGACGATCTTGCCCACATGCTGGCTGCTTTCCATGAGGCGATGCGCCGCGGCGGCTTGCGCCAAGGGAAAGCTCGCATGGATATGCGGCTTGAGCCGCCCCGCCGCCCATTCGGGCCAAATGGCTTCCCTAAGCGCATCACGCAAGGCTTCTTTCTCGGCGATGCTGCGCGGCCGCATCGCGGAACCCGTGATCACCAAACGCTTCAAGAGCACCGGCGCGAAATCGAACTCGGTTTTGCTGCCTTCGAGAAAAGCGATCAGCACCAAACGCCCGTCGCGGCGTAGCACGCTTGCGTTCTTTTGGTAATAAGGGCCACCCACCATGTCGAGCACTACGTCGATGCCTTCGCCGGAGGTGATTTGCTTGACCTTGGAGACAAAGTCCTCGCGCTTGTAATCGATCGCCGCGGCGGCGCCGAAGTCGAGGCAGAACGCGGCTTTTTCCGGACTGCCCACGGTGACCAACGGAATCGCGCCCAGGTGTCGCGCAAGTTGTATGGCGGTGAGACCAATGCCGCTGGAGCCCCCATGAATCAGCAGGCGCTCGCCCGCTTTGAGCCGCCCCAAATCGACGAGATTGGCCCAGACCGTGAACCAGGTTTCCGGCAAGGCCGCGGCCTCAGCCAGCGTCAAGGTCGCGGGAATCGGCAAGGCGTGAGCGGCCGGAGCGACGCAATACTGCGCATAGCCACCGCCCGGCGTCAACGCGGTGACCCGATCGCCCACCGCCCATTGCGTCACGCCCTCGCCCAGCGCCACCACGGTGCCCGACACTTCCAAGCCCAGTATAGGGGAGGCGCCGGGTGGCGGCGGATAACGCCCCGAACGTTGCAGGACATCGGGACGATTGACGCCGGCATAAGCCACTTCGATCAGGATATCCCCCGCGTCCGGCGTTGGTCGTTGACCTTCCGCCAAATGCATCGACTCCGGCGTGCCCTCGGCACTGAAAGTGATGTGCTGCATGCTGACCTGCCTTTCGCAATCCATCGATTTGCCACGGACAGTCTAGCAGGGTGTTGCAAAGCCTATTGACTCGGCACGATAATACTTGAATTATCTGAATTAGCCCCCATGTTGGTTGGATGGAAAAAGACGACGCAAGATATTCGACAATGGAGCAACTGCACGAGCGGCGCAAGCAAGTGGTGCGGTTGCATCGCAAGG
>JACPUX010000050.1 GCA_016192065.1 Betaproteobacteria bacterium | reverse complement strand
TATTGATCGAGGTTTATACGACAAGCCCAGCATCAACCGTCTGACCCAGCGTCCCAGCACTCCCGACTATCGCGCGATTGTCGATGCCATCGCGCGGCGCGACCAACTGCGTCTGCTGGTGGATGGGATGACCGCAGCCAACGATCTTGGCCTGACGGATGCCGTCCCGGCTCGTGTCACCCTTCATACCGACGCACGTCGCCGGGCGATCAAGCTCGACAAACTTGTCATCGACTTCAAGCAAACCGCCCCCAGTCGCCTTTATTGGGCTGATCGTCCCGCCATGCGAGTTGTGCAGGCCCTACATTGGCTGAAGGACACGCTGATCTCCGACCATGACCACATCGTGAACCGACTAAGCCAACTACTCGTCGATTCCGCCCAAGGTGCTGCGATCTGCCAGGACCTGCGCGATGGCTTCAACGTACTGCCGGCGTGGATGCAAAGCCTGGTCCGTGATCTACCCGGTTGTGATCCACTGGGGGCCATGCCCATGACCTTGCAGGCGCCTAGCGGCGTGAAGCCCCCGGCAGATTCATCTTGGGCCAAGGGCATAAGGGGGGTCCGTTGAACCCTTCATTTCACGATGTCATCACCGCTGCCGATGGTGATCGACTCGATTTGTTTCTCGGCGCAGCCACGCGCTTGGGTACGGCGGTTCAGAACGTCGAGAAGGACTTCTGGGTCTGCTGGGCCCTGGATGCCTTGTTCAACGGATTGGCTACTGGCGGACCTCGGCTCTTGTTCAAGGGGGGCACTTCCCTGTCCAAGGCCTTCGGCCTGATCTCCCGATTCTCCGAGGACATCGACATCACGGTTTTCCGTGGCGATCTGGGACAGGCCGCTGAGGTGGCGGAACTAGACGCCTTGAGCGGCAAGAAGCGTCGGGCTCGCCTTGAAGCCATCCGGCTCGCTTGCCAAGCCTACATCGCCGGCCCATTGGCTGATGAATTCACTCAGGTCGCCGCTGCCATCATTCCCGATGGCCGCTTCCGCCTGGAACTCGATCCGGACGACAAAGACGGCCAGACCCTGCTGTTCTGGTATCCCGCCGTCACGCCCACGACCAACGACTACATCCGCTCCGCCGTGAAAATCGAGTCCGGTGCGAAGTCGGCACTCGACCCCCACATTGCGGCAACGGTAACGCCATACGTTGCGCAGGACTTGCCTGCGCTGGATCTCACCGTAAGCAACGTGACCACCGTAAAGCCGGAGCGCACCTTCTGGGACAAGGTCATCATCCTGCATGGCTTGCGGCAGTGGCACGACCGTCGCGGAGAACTGCGGCACGGCGGGCAGCGCGTCTCGCGCCACTATTACGATGTGCACCAACTGATGCAGGCAAGCGGATCGCACGAGTGGCAGGCCGATCAGGCACTCGCTATAGATTGCGCTCACCACGCCAGGCTTTTCTTCGGCAGTGCCGACCTGGGGCTGGATGCCGCGGAACCCGGTACCTTCACGCTCATGCCCGGTCCGGCGATGTGTGAAGCGCTCGCCAAAGACTACGCAGCGATGGCCGGCATGGTTTTCGGAGAAGTTCCACAGCTTGACGCGGTACTTGCCAACGTCGAGCGATTCGAACAGATCGTCAATGGGACAGCGAAGGCCGTACCGCTCGTGCCGAAGGAGTAGGCTCCGTGAACGACTATTTCAGCGACCGGGAAAATGGGCCGCGGGCGCGAACCGAGCAGGTGATTTCACCCGCCGTTTGGGCTGGCTTGGTGGCAACGGTACAGGCCCTGATCAACAGCGGGGCCTTCGGGTTGCGTTTTCCCGAGCGCTGTCCAGATGGACAAGCCGTTTGCGGTTGCGATACGGATGCTCTGGCCGCTTCCGTTATTGCGGAGATGCCAGGGTTGGCTTGGCCGCTCGAAACCATGTGTCTGGTGGAAGAAGGTTTCCTGTCGCAGCGAGAGCCCTTTGCGCCGGACACACTGCTCATCCTGGATTTCATCGAGTTCATCTACGCTTCGGTGGCGAAGCCGATTCCCGGGAAACACCACGATTTCTTCAGCCACCACCATTTTACCTTCGACCAACAGTTGGGACAGGAAGAGTTCCGGGCGACCGTAAATCGCATCTTTTCGCGCAACGGCGTGGCCTTCGAGATGTTGTCGACCGGCCGCATCGTGCGCGTGCTTCCGCCGGTGCTTGGGGAAGATTTGAAGCGGACAATTTTTCGGACTGGAGACCGGACCCTCGATAACATGCTGGAGGAGTGTCGGACCAAGTTTTCTGACCGGAATCCTCTGGTACGGCGCGAGGCCTTGGAGCGCTTGTGGGATGGGTGGGAGCGCCTCAAGTCTCTTGCGGACCCCGGCGACAAGAAGAGGTCTATCAAAATCATTCTCGATGCCACCGCTGCAGAGCCATCACTCCGGGAACGACTGGAGGGAGAGGCGACAGAATTGAATTCCATCGGAAACAGTCATCTCATTCGTCATTCAGAAGTCAATCAAGTGCCGGTCATCGATGTGGATCAGGTTGACTACCTGTTTCATCGCCTGTTCGCGATGATCCAGTTGATATTGAGGAAAAAGGGCTCCGCATGAGAGATGATCCGGGGCGGCGGGTCTTGGTGGTGGAAATGTTGGCTGGGTAGCCGGCCATACGCTTGCAACCTACGCCATCAGCGTTAGGCTGAATCCAGGAGGCAGAAATGAGAAAACTCATCTTCATGGTTTTCATCGCGCTGGGCGCGCTGATCGGCTTGATCTCTGCTACGAACAGCGATTGGGGAACCCGCCTTGTGATGATGGGAGTCGGTGCGCTTTTCGGAGCGCCCATTGGCGGCGCTCTGGCTAGCATTGGCAGGAAGGGGCGGCCTCTCGAATGGGAGGAAAATCCGCTGCCGGGAAGTGGTACCTCCTCAAAGGATCTGGTCGCGAACTACTGGCGCGACGAGGGGCATCCACCGTTCGCGAAGCCTGGGGAGAGTGAGGACGAGATGCGCCGATGGGATCGGGGTATTTCCGGCTGACTACCTCTTCTTCAGTAAGTCCGTCACCACATCCTTTGCATTGTCGAGTGTCGCTCCGGCGTCCTTGCCAACCTGTTTGCCTGATTGCACCAGCAGCGATTTCTTCGATGCGAGCGTTCCGTCATCGGTCTTGATGATTTCTGCCTTGGCGTCAAAGCTTTCACGGCTCGACGCAGCATCTGAGCGAACTTGATTGCCATGGGTGCGAATCTCCTCTCGAATGGGTGATACTCTGGGGGCCGTTCGCTGCGTCGGCGCAGCGTTCCCAAACCGTGAGGTTTGTTCCCGGTTGGATTGGTGCAGGCCATCGATATCGGGCGCCAGCGCGGCATCGCCTTGCTGTTGCGCATGCTGGTCACGGATGTCTCCAAAGGATGCAGGTAGTGCAGTTCCGTCGGAGAACACCCGGTTCGGGCGAAGCGACTGCCTCGCCAATTCCGATTCCATCAGGGTGTGTGCCGCGGCGCTATTGCCGCCGTATTGCTCGGCATATCGCGTAAACATCTCCAGGTTGTGTGGGTCCTGAGCGATGTCGATCGAAATGGTCTCGCCCCTCTCGTAGGCGGCGGATACGCGCTCAGCGAAACTGGTACGTTCGGCGAGACTTGCTTCGGCTCGCTCGGATCGCGCGGCTGTCGAGCCGAGCCGGGATGACATGTCCCGGGCTTCCCGGGAATCGCTGGAGACTGCATTCAAGAAACTGGTGTCACGGGATACTCGGTCGCCGAACTGCTTGAACTCCGCCAATTGTTCTCCGCTCATGCTGGCAAGTGCTTTTTGCTCTTGCGCTGACAGACTCGACAGAAAGGTTTTCTCGGCGCCAGCCTTCATCTGGCCTCCGGCGATACCGGCATTGACACCGAGATGTCCGGCAGCACCGAAAGCAATGCTCGCCACTTGGGATTGGCTCAGCCCCGTATTTTCTGCGACGCTCTTGGTGACTTGATCCAATTTGTTCAACGTTTCGCCCATCTGCTCGAAACTGCTGGAGGTGGAGCCGCTGCTGCTGCGCGATGACCGCAGTTTGCTCAATCCACGTGTGAATGCTTCGGAGAGGATTGCCGAATGTTCGTTGCTGGCCGCAATGGTCTCGCTTCGCGCCGCATCAACCTGCCGACCGGCCTGCACCACATCCTGCTCGGACACCCGCATCGATACCACCCTCGACGCGAAGCCCTGGTTGCGCAATAGGCTGACGGCCGTACGCCCCGTCAGGGCATTCGACGAGAAGGTGTTCCCACTCAGGTCGTTTTGCCAACTGCTCATGAAGGCTGAGGTGCGGTTGGGTGCCAGTTGCATCTGGTCCATCCCTACGTTCCCCATGGAAACGTTGCCGACGGTCGCGGCCGACGTTCCACCCGAGATCATCGCCTGCAGGCCCGACAGGCCACCGACCAGGGCCGTCCCGAAGTTTTCCATGCGCTTCAAGGCTGCCCACGCGATGAAGGGGATACTGATCGCAAGGTACCCGACGACGGCCTCGCCGGAGATCGCCCGTGAGTAGATCGTCGAGGCGGTCTGCAGGGCCAGCGCCTTGGTGCCCGTTCCGAGATCCGCCGCGGCAGCCAGATCGTAGGCCGCGTAGATCGAGGCCATGTAGTTGAGGATGGCGTAGAGCGGCGGCCAGAGCTGGATCCAGATTAGCACCGCCGCGTAGCCCTTGAAGGCCAGCATCGTCTCGCGGCCACTGGTGAGCAGGAGCAGCAGCACGAAGAGCGGGAACATCGCGTAGGTCACCGCCTCGACCACGTTGCGGAAAACCGGCAGGGCCTGCTCGGCCACCTTGCCGTAGTTGAGCCAGGTCGCGTTTTGCTGGGCCACCGCCTGAGCCCGGCCCACCGCCAGCACCATGGCCGCCGGATCGTTGACCTTCTGACCGACGATCTTGCTGGTGTCCTCGATCGCGTTGAGCACCGCGTTCTGTCGGATGAGGTCGGCAGCCGTGGCAGCAGCGGTGGCGATGCTGTTCTTGAGATAGGCCTGCTGAATCTGCCCAGCGATGGCCGTCGCAGCCGCGGCTCCCGGCAAGGTCGGGTTGAGTTGGAAGGCGAGCCGCCCCTGGATGCGGGTGATCTGCGCCGGCAGTCGCCCATTGAGGCTCTGGTACACGTTGGGGCAGGTATCGACACCGACGCTGCCACCCGCGGCGGTCAGCGTGGAAAAGCGCGCCGGATTGGGCGAGGCCATCAACTGCCAGACATCATCGGAGGCCGAGAAGGTGGCCGGGTCAAGGGTGCCGTCGATGAGGTCGTAGGTGGTGCAGTTGTGGATGAAGTTGATGAGATCGGTGCGAAAGGCCGGATCCTGGAACACCACGTTGCCGGTCTCGCGGATCAGGCGGTTGCCGAACATCAAGCCGTTCTGCTGGTAGGAGAGTTCGGCCGGCAGGGCGCCGTTGCCCGGAATGACCTGGAAGGCCGTCTCGAAAAGACCGGTCAGCGTGTTGCCGATGGTGCTCGTGAGGCTGCCCAGCACGGCCACCCCGAAGGGCACGTTGTCGACCACCTTGACCGCGGAGCCGCCGGTCTTGTCGACGATGCCCACGGTCACCTTGGGTACGATCAGCACCGAGAACACCAGCACCACCGTGCCCAACCACTTCCAGCCCTGCAATTTCTCAGGCGCGAAGGCGTAGGCGATCAGCGCAGCGACGAAGCCGCAGAAGGCCACGGCCGCCACCGCCGCGGCGTAGTCGCCCGAGGCATGGATGGCCGCGGCGGCATTGAAGACACCGAACAGGCTGTCGGCATTCTGGTAGGCGTAGATTTCCCACATGGCGCTGCGTCTCCTCGCGCGATTCCGTCGGCGCTATTGCGACAGATAGGCGGCCTGCTGGCCGAGCATGTCCATCACGTGCTGCGGCATGCTGGAGCGCAGTTGGCGCTCGAGTTGTTCCAGGTGGCTCGACACCGCCCGGAAGGAACCCACCTTCTGGTAAAGCAGGTTCTTTTCCTGCGAGAGTTGCAGCAGCATCGCCTGGGCACGCTGGCGGATCTGGTTGGCCTGTTCACGCTGGTTCTGCTGCAGCGTGTAGTTCTTGTCCAGGGCGGCCATCCCGAGACGCAGATTGCGTTCGAGGAAGACATAGGCGTAGTCGGCAGCGATGACGTCGCGGTACTGGGCGATCAGGCTGTCGGAGAGGCCGGAGCCCGGGATGCTGGTGCCGATGGACAGCATCTTGTAGACCGGCTCGGTGGTCTGGTTCACGAAGCCGACCTCGGTCGAATTGTTGGGGATGGCGGTGCGTGTCGTGATCTTCTCGGCGATGGAGCGCATCATCGCCTCGACCTTGGCCGTGAAGGGGGTGTGGGTGTAACCGGTGTTCAGCGTCACGACGTCGCAGTTGGTGTAGTCGTTGCACTTGAGCACGTGCTGGATGACATCCGTGCCGCCCGCCGCACTCTGGCCGTACAACAACTGGCTGATCGAGGTGAGGGTGGATGCGATCGGCTCGGGGTCGCGCGGCGATTCCTCCGGGTAGTAGATGATGGTGCCGACCAGGCTCATGATCAGCTCGCGATCCTGATCGTCGAGGTAGGAACCGGTATACTGAAGTGCCTTCCAGGTCAGATTGCCGACGAAGGGGGCCTTGTTCTTCACATTCGGATCGGTGGAGGAACGTGCCGATGCCAGGATGCTGGGCCGGTCGGAGCCACAACGCCGGCGCGCCGCATCCCGATCGCTCTCCAGACCCATCTCGACGGCGAGGTCGGCGCAGGTTTCCTGCGAGCTGTAGCCAACGGATTCGGCGGCCGTGCTGACGATGGCTTTGGCGGTCTCGCACGAGTTGATGCGCGCATTGTTGATCCAGGTCTCCAGCCCCTTGGCCCACTTGGTGAGTCCGCCCAAGAGGGGTGAGACCGCTTCGAGCGCCAACTGGAAGGCAATGCCGGGCAGGGCGGCGGTGATGTTCTTCAGCATGTTCTTGAACTCGGTCGCCGAGATGTGGCTGAAGCTGCCGCCGAAGACGTCGATGCCACCGCAGCCAGCCTTGGCGCTGGGGAACTGGATGGCCGCGAGCTGATAGACCTTGTTGGGCGAGCGCATCATCAGGTTGCCGCCCGTGTAGGTATTGAAGGTCTGGCCGCGGAAGGCACCGGGGGCCGTGTAGTTGCCGATGGCGCCCAGGTTGTTGAACATGTCATTCACCTCCGTGTTCAGGTCGCCGGCGCGCAGCGGCAGCGGCGAGATCACCAGCAGCAACGCCAGCAGCGCGGCGGAGATACGCCACAACGGGGGATGGTCGGGATGGTTCATGGGGCCTCCTGCGGCAGGGCAAAACGTTGCATCGTTCCGGGCAGCATCGCCTCGGCTTGCGGGCCGGACACGACGGCGATGCGTTCCAGCAACTGGGATTCGGAGAGCACGCCGAAACCGATGGGCGTGATCTTTCCGGTGAATGGTTGGGCCAGGAAGACGGCGGGCACCTGCGTGACCTTCAGAGCGGTGGCAATGCCGTTGTCCGCACGCGCGTTGGGGAAAACCGGCATCGGGCCGCCATCGACGCTGATGGCTACCACCTGGATGCCATGGCGCGCCTGGAAGGCGGCCAGGGTCGGTGCGAAGGCGTGGCAGTACGGGCAGTCCGAGCGGTAGAAGAAGAACAGCACGTGCTCCTTGCCCAGTTCTGCAATCGAACGGGATCGGTCCACCGACTCGGTCTGCTCGAACACCTCCAGCGCCTTGGCGTTGACCGGCCGACCCTGCAGCGTCGGATCGAGTGCCGGCGTGGCCCAGGCGACCCGCTGCGCCACGTCGGCGAAATAGGAGGCACGCGCGACGACTTGGGACTCGAGTTCCATGTAGCGGCGAACGTTCGCCTCGGTCGGCCGCATGATGGCGATGTTGCGGGTGTCCTCCAGCGTCTTCTGCAGGCGTTCGAACTCGACCAATTCCGGGGCTTTCGAGGGCAGAGCCGGTGGCGCCGCGGGCAGCACCTTGCCCGCCAGCGGCGGACGTTCCCGTTCCTCGGGCATGGGATCCTCGTAGAAATGCCAACCGCGCCAACGGTCGGACCAGTAGCGAGCAGCAGCATCCTGGGCCGACGCGGCGCTGGCGCCCAGCATCGGGGCCAGCGCCAGCGCCAAGCGGATGGGGATGGGGAACGCGAAGCGCTTCATATGGGCTCTACTTCAGGGATTGTGGCGGCCGGCCGTCGAGG
>JACPUX010000051.1 GCA_016192065.1 Betaproteobacteria bacterium | reverse complement strand
ACCCTCCCCCCGGCCCCCTCCCCGGGGGAGGGGGTGAGTGTGGTTCGCGGGCTGTGCCCGCTCCGGTGGTTGGCCTGCGCCCCCTTCGGGCGGCCGTGCGGGTTGGGACGAACCCTCCCCCCGGCCCCCTCCCCGGGGGAGGGGGTGAGTGTGGTTCGCGGGCTGTGCCCGCTCCGGTGGTTGGCCTGCGCCCCCTTCGGGCGGCCGTGCGTGGGCGCTCATGTGGAGGGGGCCAGCAAGGGTTTCAATTCCTGGAAGAGCTGTCGGTAATAGCGTGGCGGTTGGTCCTTGGCGCGTTCATCGAGGGCCATGCGTATGAGTCGCTGGAAATGCGCGCGGTCGAGTTCGGGGACGCTCAAGGCCAATTCATCGAGCGCTGCGGGTTCGGCAAGCAGGCGATCGCGCCAGGCTTCGAGGCGATGCAGTTGCGCCTTCTCGCGGCGCGGACCCTGCTCCCACTCGTCCAGCTTGGCGCGAATGGGCTCGGGATCGACGTCACGCATCAGCCGACCGAGGTATTGCATTTGCCGTCGCCGAGCCTCGTGGCGGGTGATGCGGCGCGCTTCGACGATGGCATCGCGCAGTCGTTCGGGAAGCTCGATCTGCGCCAGGCGCTCGGGCGAGACCAGCACCAAGGCTTCGCCGAGATCCTGCAGGGCGTGCATGGCCTCCTTGCGCCGGGTCTTGGAAGGGGGGCTGGAGTCCGCGAGCGCGTCGGATTCGGGTGTGCGGTGATTCAAGTTCGGGTACCGGTGCATGCTTCCTGCTATGATAACCCGCTCCCGAATGCTTTGAGGCGTCATGGCTGCGAACGGTGACGGATTTCCGCTCGATACCGAGCAACTGCGAACACTCGCCGCCAAGGTATTGGCGCGTGCCCAAACCGCCGGCGCCACCGCCGCCGAAACCGAAGTCTCGCAAGCCGTGGGCCAAAACGTTGGCGTGCGCCTGGGCGAAGTCGAAACCATCGAATACAACCGCGACAAGGGCGTCGGGATCACTGTCTATCTGGGGCAGGCTCGCGGCCACGTGAGCACCGCCGACATCAGCGACGAGGCGATCGGTGCCGCGATCGACAAGGCACTCACCATCGCCCGGTACACCGCGCCCGACCCCTGCGCCGGGCTCGCGGATGCGGCGTTGTTGGCCAAGGACTGGCCCGACCTGGAACTCTATTTCCCCTGGGCCCTGCCGGCCGAGAGCGCAATCGATTTGGCGCGCGAGTGTGAAGCCGCTGCGCTGGATCTGGACCCGCGCCTGCGCAACAGCGAAGGCGCCAATGTCTCCACCCACCACGCCGAGTTCGCCTATGCCAACTCCGCGGGTTTTCTCGGCGGCTATCGCAGTAGTCGGCACAGCATCTCTTGCGCGGTGATCGCCGAAACCACCGCCGGCATGCAGCGTGACCATTGGTATTCCTCGGCGCGTGCCGCCGCCGATCTTGAGCCAGCGGCGGCGATCGGCCGGCGCGCGGGCGAGCGCGCCCTGCGGCGCCTCGACGCCGTGAAGCTGGCAACTCGGCAGGTGCCGGTACTGTTCGAGGCGCCGGTGGCCACTTCCCTAATCGGCCATTTCGTCGCCGCCGCCAGCGGCGGCAGCCTCTATCGCAAGGCCTCGTTTCTGCTCGACCGACAAGGAGAAGAGATCTTCTCGCCCCTGGTCAACCTCGCCGAGCGGCCCCACCTCCCGCGCGGGCCGGCAAGCGCCCCTTTCGACGATGAAGGGGTCGGCACCCGCGCCCGCGAAGTCGTGGTGAATGGCGTGTTGCAGGGCTATTTTCTGGGCAGCTACTCGGCGCGCAAACTCGGTCTCAGTACCACCGGCAATGCTGGCGGGCAGCACAACCTTCTGCTGGCCAGCGGCACCGATGATTTCGAGGCGCTGATTCGGCGCATGGGTCGCGGTCTGGTGGTGACGGAACTGCTGGGGCAGGGGGTCAATCTGGTGACCGGGGATTATTCTCGCGGCGCAGTAGGGTTCTGGGTGGAACACGGCGCGATTGTTCACCCCGTCGAGGAGGTTACGATCGCCGGCAACCTCCAGGAGATGTTCCGCCGCATCGTCGCCGTGGGCAATGATGTCGACAGGCGCGGGGCACGGCAATGCGGCTCCATCCTGATCGAGAATATGACCTTGGCAGGCAGCTAAGGTGTTCCGGGGAGAGCATACAGGAGCATGAATCCGCTGCTACGCCTCTGGCAAAGGCTTTTGGGGCAAGGCCATCCGCTCGCCAGCGTGCGTGCCGCGGAGGCCTGGCTCGACCGGCTTGACCGCCGTGACGGCTTTGTCCTGCAAACCGAAGTCACCCGTGTGCTGCTGGGTTTCGCCGCTTCCGCGGACAGCCCTTCGCCGCGGGAACTGGGGGCTCTGTTTCGCGTGGACAGCGCGTTTCAGCCCTTTCTGGCGGCGATGGTCGAAGAGTACGTCGAACAGTGCCAACGCGGCGGTAACCTCGAGGCCAGGCTTTGGACCGCCGCCTATGACCTCGGGCAGGCCTACCTCAAGGCCTACGGTCGCTGTTTGCGCGCCGCGCGGGAGAACATCAATCGTCCAGCCTGGGCGGACTGGTTTCCGGCGCTTCTGGCGCGGCATGCGCATCATTTACGCAATGATCTCAAGCTCCGGCAGTTCCGCTACGCGGTCTGGCCAGCGGCGCAATGGCGGGAGCTGCACGAAATCTACCAGCTCGCCGCGCTCTATGATCGGCAGCGCACCCGCCAGGCCTTGCCCGGAGAGCGACGCGGCAGTAGTGTCGAAGAAGAGTACCTGGGCGCCCTTTTGATCGCTCGGCTCAATACCGGGAACTTCACGCCGCCGCAACTTGAGTGGATAGTGCGGCGCCTGTCCGAGTGGGGACGGGGCTTGGTGCTCCAGCCGCCGGGCGACGGCGCGGGCGCCTTTGAAATCGACCTCTTGGGTTTTGGCGGCTTGCGCTATTTCGATCGCCGCGCCAAAGACCATGGCGGTGAGCGCTACGGTCGGCTCGATCCAACGCCGCTCTATCGCCGTATTCAGGAAGCGTTGGTGCAGCAGGAACCGACCAAGGGCGGGCCGCGGGGAATTCCCGCGGTGGAACAGCACTTTCTGCTGGCCCGCATGGCGGCCTTGTTTTCGCCCACACCGCCGCCGCCGGTGCCGCGCGCGGAGCGCCGCAACACGTCGCAGATTGTGCGCGTGGTCGGTGGTCTGCCGGTGATCTGTCGCGCCATCGCCGAGGTCACCCGCGCCGACCGCGCGGCGTTACAGGCGGGCGCCTTGCACAGTTACGAAGAGGTCACGCAACTCTACGTTTCCGGACGCACCGTCACCGGGCAAAGGCAGGAGAGCCGTTTGCCCAGCGTGATGTGGCGCCTGATCGATTCCAGCCAGTCCGGGCAGCGCTTGGGCGCACCGGCGGGAAGCCCGGTCTGTCGCCTGGGGGACTTGATGGCGGCGCAGGAACCCAGCGATCATGCCTGGACGCTGGGTGTGGTACGCCGGGTGCAAAGGAGCCGCGCCGAAGAAACCCATTACGGGCTGGAAGTGATGGCGCGCAAGTTGATCCGGGTAATGTTGCAGGAGCGCGATCCGGTGATCGACATCTTCAGCCCCGACATGCACGGTACCCAGCGACCCTTCTATGGCCTCTACCTGCCGGCTTTTCCCGAGAACCGCCTGCCCGGGCAGCGCAGCCTGGTGCTACCCGATGCGCGCTACAAGGAGGGCTTGGACCTCAACCTCATCACCGGCACCAAGCGCTTTGTCATTCATCTCACGCGCTTGATCGAAAAGGAGACCGGCTGGGTCTGGGCGGCGTTCAGCGCCGTCGACAAACTCGACTGAGACCTCGCCCTGGTCTCGCAGGTCATTGCCCGGCGCACGGTTGGGGTTTATCCTGATTGCCGTATTTGGCTCCAGCGCAATAATGGCGCACCTTGTTCGAGCTGTGCCTGCTGCTCGCAGCGAGAATCTTTGCGCGCAGGAAACTCGACAGTAACTTCTGGGGGAATTCCTTTGGGCGGACTACTTGCTTTTTCGCGGCTGATCGATGCTCTCAGTGATCGTCTAGGCCGCGTGCTGATGTGGCTGGTGCTGGCGGCGGTATTGATCAGCGCCGGTAATGCCATCATGCGCAAGGCTTTTAACATCGGCTCCAATGCCTTTCTGGAGATTCAATGGTATTTGTACTCGGCGGTGTTTTTGCTGGGTGCGGGCTATGCGTTTCTCAAGAATGCGCATGTGCGCATCGATTTTCTTTCCAATCAATTTTCCGCCAAGACGCGTAATTGGATCGATATCATCGGCATTGTGGTGTTCCTGGGGCCCCTGTGTGTCATCCTCATTACCCTGTCTTGGCCTTTGTTCATGGTCGCCTGGACGACTGGGGAGATGTCGCAGAATGCCGGTGGGCTCATCCGCTGGCCGGTGTATTTGTTGGTGCCGGCGGGCATGGCTTTGCTGCTTTTGCAGGCGGCCTCGGAGTTGATCAAACGATTTGCCTTTCTCACCGGCGCCGGCCCCGACGTGGTTTCGCATGGACATGGCAGCCACCCCGATGAAAGCGAGATCGAAAAGGAGATTGAAGTGCATGCCTCCCACGTAAAAGAGGAGGTGCGGTAATGGAATTCATCGCCCAACATTTCGTGCCCCTGCTTTTTTGCGGGCTACTGGCTTTTCTGCTCACCGGTTTCCCGGTGGCTTTCTCGCTGGCTGCGGCTGGCCTCCTATTCGGATTCGTCGGTATGGAGGCAGGGCTTTTTCCGCCCTCGCTCTTTCAGGCTTTGCCCTTGCGCATCCAGGGCATCATGCAGAACGACACCCTGTTGGCGATCCCCTTCTTCACCTTCATGGGAATCATCTTGGAGCGCAGCGGTCTGGCTGAGGATCTGCTGGAAACCGTAGGGCAGGTCTTTGGTCCAGTGCGTGGGGGATTGGCGCTGGCGGTAATCTTCGTGGGTGCCTTGCTGGCGGCGACCACCGGCGTGGTGGCCGCAGCGGTCATTTCCATGGGCCTCATTTCTTTGCCCATCATGTTGCGCTACGGGTATAACCGCACCGTCGCTACCGGGGTCATTACCGCTTCAGGTACGCTGGCCCAAGCCATTCCGCCCTCGCTGGTGCTGATCGTCATGGCCGACCAGCTTGGGCGCTCAGTGGGCGACATGTATGCCGGCGCCTTGGTGCCCGGTTTGCTGCTGGTTGCGCTCTATGCCGCCTTCGTGATTCTAGTCGCCGTTTTTCGGCCCTCCTGGGTTCCGGCCCTGCCTCCCGAGGCGCGCATTTACAAAGAGGCTAATGGGTCCAGCGGGCATCGCTCACTGGTGGTGCTGATGAGCATTGCGATCGCGGCCGCCTGGGTCTGGTCGAAGTATCACGACGGCATCCTCAAGGCGTGGACGGGCCGCGAAAACGCCGCGCCCGGCGACGAAATCGTCATCATGTCGATGACTGTGGCGGCTTTCACCGCCCTGGGTTTGTCGCTTCTGAATCGGGTTTTCAAGCTCAAGCTGCTCTCCAAGTTGTCGGAGCGAGTGACCTTCGTGCTCATTCCGCCGCTCATCCTGATCTTTCTGGTTCTGGGTACGATCTTTTTGGGTCTGGCAACACCCACCGAGGGCGGCGCCATGGGCGCCTTGGGCGCTTTCATCATGGCCCTGGTTAAAGGCAAGCTGTCGTTCAATTTGCTCAAACAGGCGCTGGAGAACACCACCAAATTGGCCTGTTTCGTGATGTTCATCTTGATCGGCTCGACGGTGTTTTCCTTCACCTTCAACGCCGCGGACGGCCATGTCTGGGTGGAGCATTTATTCGACGCCATTCCCGGCGGCCCGATGGGTTTCCTGATCGTGGTCACCGTGCTGGTGTTCGTGTTGGGCATGTTTATCGACTTTTTTGAGATTGCTTTTATCGTCGTTCCGCTTTTGGCGCCCGTGGCCGAAAAGGTGCTCCCCGCGCTGTTGCCTCCGGGCTCGGACGCGCTGATCTGGTTCGGGGTGATCATCGCGATCAACTTGCAGACTTCGTTTCTCACACCGCCCTTCGGTTTTGCGCTGTTTTACCTACGCAGCGTTGCCGCCAAGACCGATTACAACGACCGGGTGACCAAGAAGCTTATCCCGGCGGTGACCACCATGCAGATTTACAAAGGAGCGATCGCCTTTATCTTGATCCAGATCGTCATGATCGCGGCGGTGATCATTTGGCCCCAGCTTGTGCTCGGCAGCCTCGACAGCGGGGCGGGGAGCAAGGTCAATTTGGATGACATCAAGATCGAGATGGAGGAAGAGGGTTACGGCAAGAAAGAAGAGGATGCCAGCAAACTCTTCGGGTTGACGCCGGAGAAGAAAGCGGGCGAAAGCAAGACCGAAGAGCCCGGCGGCCTGCCCAACCCGGCGGCGGATAAGCCGGTCGCGGATGACGACGATCCCATGGCGGCCATCAAGCGAGCGTTGGAAGAAGAAAAGAAAAAGAAGAAATAGCCGGCTGCTCACGAAAAACCTCGGACTGATCCTCCGGGGTTTTTTTGCGCTCTGCGAACCCCGCGTCATTGGGCCTGCGCAAGGGCAAGTAGGAGAGCGAATCGCGCGCTGCCCAGAGCGTGTGAGATCATGGGCACTGAGCACTTGATAGTGCACCTGCCCAGATCTTTTCGAGCTGGCGCTCGATTACCTCGGCTACGCAGCGGAAAGTCCAAGAATCGTTGGCGGTCGGGCAATAAAAAAACCCCGGCGCGAGGCCGGGGTTTCAAGAGGACGAACGAGATCGAACTTACAGTTTTTGCGACTGCATGAAGTCGTCGAAGCCCGCTTCGGCGAAGCGGAACCAGAGGTTTTGGTCGCGACGATAGGCACTGTAATCGTCGTAGATCTTTTTCCACTTGGGGTTGCTGGCGGAAAGTTCGCCGTAAAGCGCCATCGCTTCTTTGAAGGCGGCCTCCATCACTTCCTTGGGCAGGCGGTGCAGTTGCACGCCAGCGGCCACGAGTTCCTTCAGGGCCTTGGGATTGCGGGCATCGTACATGGCCTGCATGTCGGTGTGGGCGTACGCGGCGGCGCATTCGATAATTGCGCGGTTCTCCGGGGACAGGGCGGCCAGCGCCTTGTTGTTGACGTACAGCGACAGCTGCGGGCCGCCTTCCCACCAGGCCGGGTAGTAGTAGTGTTTGGCAACTTTGTTGAAGCCCAGCTTCTGGTCGTCATAGGGACCGACCCACTCGGTGGCATCAATGGTGCCTTTTTCCAGCGCCTGATAGATTTCGCCGCCAGGGATGTTCTGCGGCACGCCGCCGATGCGTTCCAGCACCTTGCCGCCGAAGCCGCCGATGCGCATCTTCAGGCCCTTGATGTCGGCCAGGCTCTTGATCTCCTTGCGATACCAGCCGCCCATCTGTGCCCCGGTGTTGCCCATGGGGAAGTTGACGATGTTATAGGCGGCGTAGAACTCGCGGAAGAGTTTCATGCCATTGCCTTGATACATCCAGGCGGTGAGCTGGCGGGAGTTCAGGCCGAAAGGAATGGCGCAATCCATGGCGAAGGTGGGGTCCTTGCCAAAGAAGTAGTAGGGTGCGGTGTGCGCGCACTCGACCGTGCCTTGCTGAATGCCATCGACGACACCGAAGGGAGGCATCAACTCACCGCCGGCATGAACCGAGATGGTGAACTTGCCACCGGACATTTCCTTGACCTTGTTGGAAAAGGTTTCGGCGGCGCCGAAAATCGTATCCAGGGCTTTGGGAAAACTTGAAGCCAGGCGCCAGCGAATGGCGGCTTGGGCGTGTACGGCCGGGGCGACGCCGGCGGCCAGGATGCCCGCTAGGCCAACACCGGATTTGGCAAGAAATGAGCGACGTTCCACAGAGTCCTCCTCGAATGGGAAATAGGGGTACAACGGCGGGGATTATAGGCGCTTGCCCCTTGCTGCCTAGTTCGGGTTTCCCCTAAGGCCGGGTCTTGCGCTGAACGCGCAGGGAGGCGGCTTCAGGGCGCATCGTCGCAGCGCTTGGGGCGGCGAATCGCTGCCCATGGTTCAAGCTAGGCTTCGCCGCGGAAACGGTGCTTCGGCCTGGTCGGCGATTCGCGTACGGGTGGGGCGCGCGGCCGGCGCCGCGACGACCTGATAAGATGGCCGGGAACTACTCGAGGGCTGGCGCTGATGATTCGATTGCACCCGAACCTTTGCTCGGTGTTTTGGTTGGGCGTCCGGCTGTGCGCGCTCGGGGCGCTGGCCTGGCAGCCCGCCGCTTCCCTGGGCGCTGATCCGGTCGACGCGGGCAAGATCCGTTGGCGCCTGGCGACCTCCTGGTCAGCGGCGACTCCAGTGCTGGGGGAAGTGGCAACGCGGCTGGCCACGGAGTTGCGGGTCGCCTCGCAAGGTCGTCTGGAGTTGAGAGTTGAAGAGCCGGGCTACCACAAATCGCCTCAAGGCGTGCTGGACATGGTCCGTTCGGGCACGCATGAGATCGGTTTTACGGCCAGTCATTTCCCCCGTGGAAGAGAGTCCCCGCTGGCATTTTTCGCCGCCCTGGACTACGGTCTGAGCGAGGCGGAACGCCTTGCCTGGCATTACGGTGGTGGCGGATTGAAGCGCCTGCATGATGCCCTCGCGCTGCAGGGCCTGCACGCCTATCCGGTCGGGAACACGTTCTTGGAACGTGGCCTGTGGTCGCGCCGCGAACTCAAGAGCGCTGAGGATCTGCGCGGCTTGCGCCTGAGGGTGCCGGGCGATCCGGGTGCGGCACTGCGGCGCTTGGGCGTCAGGGCCGTAAATGTTCCCGTGGGCGAACTGGCTGAAGCCCTGGCGCAAGGCCGAGTGGATGCTCTGGAATGGCCCGCGGCGGCCGAGGCGGCAATCAGCGCTTGGCCGGGCGCCTACTTCTACGGGGGCTGGCAGGATCCGGCGGCGGAGGTCGTCCTGCTCATCAATCGCGAGAAGATGGCCGCCCTCCCGGCGGATCTGCAACTCTTGCTGAACCTCAGCATCAAGGCTCTGGCCAGCGATCTCATGGGCGCCGCGCTGCGCCACTATGAAGTCAGACTCGAAGGTTTGGCCAAGTCCCGGGCGCAGTTGCGCTCCCTGCCGCGCGAGTTGGCCCAGGCCCTGCGCGAAGCCAATGACGAAGCCCTGCGCGAATACGCCTCGCGTTCCTCGGAATTGGACGATGCCTTGCAGGCGCGGCAGGCGTTTCTGGCCCGGTGGCGAGACTGGGCCAGGCCAACCAACGCAGGCGGATTGAGCGGGCGGCAAGCGGGCACGGAGTGATAAAATAGCGCTTTGCTTGCGGTCGGTAGCGCCCCAGTCACGGGTTCAGTTCTGCCAGGAAGCGCGCCAGGCGACGCCGCGGGGGCACCAAGGCCCTAGCGCCGGCGCGCCGTCGAAGTGACTTGGCTGAAACTGGGGGAACGCTGAGTCAAGCCTTCACACCGGGGAAGGCTGGTTTCCAGTTGATTGATTTTCACGGATCCCGGCTTGCGCCGAAAAGACCAAGCGTGTTTTGATCAAGGTCTTCCGTGACGCGCCCTTGGCGCGGATGTTCGCCGCCCGACCACCAGTTTCTGCTCCTCCTGTACGTTCTCTTAAGGACCCACGCCAAATGTTCCGCCGCACCGATACCATCGCCCACGTTGATGCCGATCTCTGGTCCGCCATGCAAAGCGAACTGAGTCGTCAGGAAGATCATGTCGAACTGATCGCTTCGGAAAATTACGTCAGTTATGCCGTGCTGGAAGCGCAGGGATCGGTGCTGACCAACAAATACGCCGAGGGCTATCCGGGCAAGCGCTATTACGGCGGCTGCGAATACGTCGATGCCGCCGAGTGGCTGGCGATCGAACGGGCGAAGAAGCTCTTCGGCGCGCATTACGCCAATGTGCAGCCGCATTCCGGCTCGCAGGCCAACCAGGCGGTGTATTTCTCGGTACTCAAACCCGGCGACACCATCCTGGGCATGTCCCTGGCTCACGGCGGCCACCTCACTCATGGCGCCGCGGTAAACCTGTCCGGCAAACTCTTTCACGCCATTGCCTACGGCTTGCATCCCGAAACCGAGGAGATCGACTACGCCGAAGTCGAGCGTCTGGCCCACGAACATAAGCCGCGCATGATCGTCGCGGGCGCGTCGGCCTACTCGCGGGTGATCGACTGGAAGCGGTTCCGCGCCATCGCCGACGCGGTGGGCGCCTACCTTTTCGTGGACATGGCGCACTATGCTGGTCTCATCGCCGCGGGGGTGTATCCGTCCCCGGTGGGCATCGCCGACTTCGTTAGCACCACCACCCACAAAACTCTGCGCGGCCCTCGTGGGGGGCTGATTCTGGCCAACGCGGAACACGAGAAGATCCTCAATTCGGCGATCTTTCCGAGCCTTCAGGGCGGCCCGCTGATGCATGTGATCGCGGCCAAAGCGGTGGCATTCAAGGAAGCCATGGGCGCCGATTTTCGGCGCTACCAGGAGCAAGTGCTCGCCAATGCCCGGGTCATGGCCCAGGTGCTCAAGGAGCGCGGCCTGCGCATCGTTTCCGGGGGAACCGACAGCCACTTGTTCCTGGTCGATCTGCGCGCCAAGAAAATCACCGGTAAGGACGCCGAAGCGGTGCTGGGCAAGGCCCACATCACCCTCAACAAGAATTCGATTCCCAACGATCCCGAGAAACCCATGGTCACCTCAGGGGTGCGCATCGGCAGCCCGGCGATGACCACCCGCGGCTTCACTGAAATCGAAGCCGAGAAGCTCGCCAACCTGATCGCCGACGTGCTTGAGGCGCCCCAGGATGAAACCCGACTGGCGCGTGTGGCGGGCGAGGTGAAGGCGATGTGCCAGCGCTTCCCGGTTTACGGCTGAACCGTCGAAGCCCCGTGGTGGAACGCGCTCCATGAAGTGCCCGTTTTGCGGCGCGATCGATACCCAAGTGATCGATTCGCGGGTCAGCGAAGCCGGCGACAGCATTCGCCGCCGGCGCCGTTGCGCCGCCTGCCAGAAGCGCTTCACCACCTACGAGAAGGCGGAATTGCGCCTGCCGCAGGTGGTCAAGCAGGATGGCCGCCGCGCTGATTTCGATCCCGAGCGGCTGCGCGTGGGATTCCAGCGGGCGCTGCACAAACGCCCGGTGCCCACGGGGTTCGTCGATCAGGCGCTGGACCGCATCACCCAACAAGTGCTGGCGCTGGGCGAGCGCGAAATTCCTTCGCGGCAACTGGGCGAAATGGTCATGCAGGAGCTCTACCGTCTCGATAAGGTGGCCTATATCCGCTTCGCCTCGGTCTACCGCAGCTTCAAGGACGTCGAGGATTTTCGCGACGCCATCCGCGAAGTCGAGCCGCCGCCCAAGAAACCGCGCAAGCAACGCGATGCCTGACACCGTAACCCCGGAAATTGATCTGGGCTTCATGCGGCGCGCCTTGGCGCTGGCCGAAAAGGGCTTGTACAGTACCAGTCCCAACCCGCGGGTCGGCTGCGTGCTGGTGCGCGAGGGCGTGGTCGTCGGCGAGGGCTGGCATGAACGTGCCGGCGAGGCCCACGCCGAGGCCCTGGCGCTGCGTGCCGCGGGTGCCGCGGCGCGTGGCGCCACCGCCTATGTCTCCTTAGAGCCCTGTTGTCACTTTGGCCGCACGCCGCCGTGTAGCGATGCCTTGATCGCGGCGGGGGTGGCGCGGGTGGTGTGCGCCATGGAGGACCCCAATCCGCAAGTGGCGGGGGTCGGCTTGCAGCGCCTGCGCGCCGCCGGCATCGCCGTGGCCAGCGGGCTGCTGGCCGACCGCGCGCGGGAGCTCAATCTCGGGTTCGTCAGCCGCATGCAGCGTGGGCGCCCCTGGGTGCGCGCCAAAATGGCGGCGACCGTGGACGGCCGCATCGCCGCTCCCGACGGTTCCAGCCAATGGATCACCGGACCCGAGGCGCGCCGGGACGGCCACCACTGGCGGGCGCGGGCTTGCGCGGTGCTCACCGCGGGCGGCACGGTGCGCGCCGATGATCCCCGCCTCGATGTGCGCGAAGTGGCCACGACCCGTCAGCCTTGGCGCGTGGTGGTGGACGCGCACGCCCAGGCGCCGGGAGCGGCGAAGATCTTTTGCGGCCCCGGGGCGCTCCTGGTGCATGCGGGCCATGCGCCCGAAGGCTTGCCCGACACCGTGGCCATGCTGGCGCTGCCTGACGGCCGCGGTAAGGTCGACCTGGGCGCGCTACTGCGCGAATTCGCCCGCCGCGAGTTCAACGAAATTCACGTTGAGGCTGGTGCGGGACTTACCGGTGCGCTCATCGCCGAGGGCTGGGTGGATGAACTGGTGCTCTATTTCGCGCCCTGCCTGCTGGGCGACCGCGGCCGGGGCATGTTCAGCCTGCCGGGAATCGAAACCCTGGTCGATCGGCTGCCGCTGCGTATCCAAGAAGTGAGCCAATTCGGCACCGATTGGCGGGTGCTCGCGCGCCTCGCCACCGCCGCCAGCGAACCGGGCGGCAACGCTGGATGAACCATAGCCGACGCGGGTGGCGCGAACCGGCGCCAAACCTTTGCCCAAGCGAGGAGCATTGATGTTCACTGGAATCGTCGAAGCCCTGGGAAGAATCGAGGCGGTCGAACCCTTGCACGACGGGGTGCGGATCACCGTGAATGTGGGCGACTGGCCGATCGAAGACCTCGCCATTGGGGACAGCGTGGCCCACAACGGTGCCTGCCTGACGGTCGTCGCCAAGGCGGGGCGAACGCTCAGCTACGAGCTTTCCGCCGAAACCCTGCGCTGCACCACCGGGCTCGACCGGCTTGGGCCGGTCAATCTGGAACAGGCGCTGCGCTTCGGTGACCGCTTGGGCGGGCATCTGGTCAGCGGGCACGTCGATGGCGTCGGGCGAGTCCTCGAATTCCGGCAAGTAGCAGAGAGCTGGCTGTTGCGGCTCGAAGCCCCCCAAGAACTGGCGAAGTTCATCGCCCGCAAGGGATCGATCACGGTCAACGGCGTGAGCCTCACCGTCAACCAAGTTGAAGGCCCGCGCTTCGCCGTCAATCTCATTCCGCATACCTGCGCCGTAACCACTCTGGGCCAACTCCGAGCGGGGGACGCGGTCAACCTGGAAGTCGATTTGCTGGCGCGGTATTTGGAGAGGTTGGTGGGGGAGCGCTAGGGGAACGCCGATCAATTCGGGATGCCTCATTCCGGCGAGAAGCGGAATCCAGAACATTCAAGATCTGGCCACCCACCTTCGCCGGTTTGACGGTTGTGGTCTGCAATTACTTTGGGGGCAAGACCTGCTCAACGCCCCCAGCACTCCGCCGCGACTCCACTGGAAGAAGTGCGATTACCGATGTTGTCCATGCTCAGAATATTGCAGGTCGGGTCAATCTTGGATGAAGCAGGCGTGGCAGTAATCGTGAACGATGTGGGCGTGACCGCCGAAATCGTGACATCGTATTTGATCTCGCCTCCGGTCGCGCCTACGGGGACGACGGCAAATCCCGAAGCGGACAACGCGCTAGCGTCCGGGTAGGCGTTCTTGATCGTGAACTGCCGCTCCATGAATTGCGCCACTTGCTCAAGCGCGGATTTCGCCGCGGCGCGATTGCTACGCTGCACATAGCCAGTGTAGCTAGGGTAGGCAACCGCGCTCAATACCCCGATTACCGCCACCACGGTGACGAGTTCGACAAGAGTATACCCTGAAGCGGATCTGCGGCCTTTCATAATGTCACCCTCTTTCTGTCGCGACGCTCAATTCAATTCGATCCATCGCGGATACTTCACCGTTTCGGAGCTCATACAAAGCGGAGTGCCGCCCGAGCTGACCTGAATGTTACCCGCGTCGCAATTCATGGGCACGCACACGCCCCCAATCACCGTCAAACCGTCGACACAGGGCAATGCGGGTGAAGCGCACGGGGCCATCCCTGAGGCTCCGCAGCTTGGCGGGGGACCACCTGGCGCGCCCGGCGCAGCGCCCGCCGCCGTGGTCGAAACCATCATGGTTGAGGGCGATTTGAGCGACTGCCCGGAGATCTTCATGCCGGCGGGCGGGGAACCTGCAATCAGATCCGTGGCGTTGATCTTGCCATCATTGTTGTAATCGAACAGCGGCACCAGTGGAAGAAGACCCCCGGTGAAGGAATTCAATGCCATGAGGTAGCCTGCACCTGCCCCGGTGCAGGCATTGGCGCCTGGCGCGTAAGTATTGAAGAGCGCCAAATCATAGTTCAAGGCACCGCCCGCGACGACGCGCTCGCCCGAGTTCAATCCATAAAGTGTGGAGTTGAGGTCAAGGTACCAGCCATTCTTCTCCACCCAGTCCACATCGTTGTTGCTGATCAACCGGTACGGCGAGCTATCGATCGCGGTGCCGACCGTTATGGTCTGTTGCACGAGCACACTGCGCCCCGTAATCGCCACTCCGGTGTCGCGCAGTCCGTAGATGGTTTGCCGGCTCTTGTCGCTGCGATCAGCCGTCTCCATGAACTTGCCCGTGCCGAAGAGCACCATTACTCCTCCACCCGGATGCTTCTTGAGCAGGGGCGGGGCGGTGATCGGCTGCCGCTTCGCCGAGGCATCTCTAGCGGTAAAGAAGAGTTGCGCCGGCTTCCAAAGGCCCGTGTCGATGTCGAGCATAAACTTCCAGATGTTGCCCTGAACATCACCCGCGTAGGCGCCAACCATGTTGCCGATGGTGTACTCAAGGCCGCCAGGACTCGACAATCCGTTATACATGCCGACGGCACAACTGCCCGAGCCGGTATCAAGCTTAGTTAGGGAGTTGGTCTTCAAACTGTAGATCAGAAGCTGCGCCCGGCAGCTATTGTTCGCGTAGGGCGCGGTGTTGTCGCCATAGCCGTTGGCGAGCAGAACCACCCACTCACCCGCTATGGTTCTGCCAATCACTGGCGTTGTAAGCGAAAAACCAAGTTCCTTGAGGTTGGTGTCGGCGCTGTTGAAGGCCAGGTCGAAAATCACGTTGCTGGCGGAAAACGAGCCTCCTTGCACCACCGAGGTTACGTCCAGTGCGAACCAGCCACGTCCGCCGGCACCCAGTCCGCCGACGAGAACCGTTCGCCAGCCACTGGTCGAATACACGTCATGCAACTTAAGCGCGCCATCGACGTAGTAATCATGCACGTAGTCTCGATCGGCGAGTTGGCGCAGCTTGGAATGCAAAGCGGCGGGAACATAGGCGAAGATCTCACGACCGCTGTTCGCATCGAAGGCGTGCAGCATGCCATCATTGGCGCTGGCGAACACCACCGGTTTCTTGCCGAGAACGTAGGCCCCGTAACTGGCGCGTGCCGCGGTGTAATCAAGCGCGGTGGCGTCCGGAATGTATTTGTACCCAAGGTCGTCCTTGCCGCTTACCAGCAAATCGGCGCCGACGATATCCCCTAGCAACTGCTTGCGCACGCGCAGGGTAATGGAGCCGCTGATCGTGCCCTCTTTGGTCCGGTCCCCGCGGAGCCAGTTGAACACGTTCACGTCGGTCGTGCCGAGACGGGAACTTCCGTAAGTCGAGAAGAAGGCTGAATCAAAGGCGGTTCCGTTGCCGTTGGCACTGGTGAAAATACTGCGTCCAGAATCGTTCGTAAAAGTACCGTCGGAGGTCCAGACCACCGCGCCGCGTGTGCCATCCTCGTTGACACGATAAGCCGTAAGCGTCGAATACCAATCACCGGGGACAAACTTCGAATCAACACTGACCGTATCGCTGCTCACTCTGGATGTGCTGGATCCCACTTGACCCAAGGAAGTCGCATTGGCTTTGATGCGGTTCAGTATTTTGGCGAAGGCGCTCTGAATTGCCTGAGGGCTGTCGGCATTGAAAAACAAGCCTCGGCTATTGATCGCCGCATGCCAGAGGTCCGCGACATGCCCTTGCCTATCGGAGCTTGTCGTACTGACCAACGGCCAGTTCACTGTCCCAGAAACGAGCTGAGGATAGTCGCCGTCATACATGTTCGTACCCCACAGGGGCAGGTAACCACTCCCGTCATTTGCTACGGCGCCTTTGAGCCATTTACCCAGACCCAGCCCGACGGTAAACGTGACCATATGCTGCCATGTGGCCGGGTCATTGTGCGGATCCCAGTAATCAGTCGAACCGGAAGCGTAATAGGGAATAATTTCATTGCTGATGCCGGACTGTAGATCCTCCGCCCAATACTTGAAAGCGATGTCGGCAAGGCTAGACGTGTTGCCGTCTTTATAGGGCGCAATCGGGGAATAGGACGTAGAGTCGGGCAGTGTCCTAGCCGCGTTATCCAGGTTCGATACCGTCGCGCTGCCCCCGTTCCAAATTCCATCTGTCATCACAACGCTGAAGTTCGCGCGGCACGTGCTTATCGGGTTTTCGACCGTACCAGGGTCAAATGCTCGTGGGCTGCTAACACCCGTTGATTTGACGAATTCCCCGGCTCGCGTCAACGCCGCCCTGAGCGGGGTGCCGGAGTTTGCCGGTAGCCGGGACATCCAGTTGTAGAAGCTCTGCTTGTGGGCGGTGTTTGACAGGATCCGAAGGTTATTGGCCTGGTTCACGCTATCCCAACCCCGGCAAGTGGAATTGAACCCGGAATTGCAGGTGTTCAATGCTTGCCACGTGACCCGATAATTCGTATTCAAATCGAAGAATGCGATATTTGCCGAACTGACTGTGAGCAGGTTGCGCGTCTTGTAGAACGAGTACCAATTAGCGAAGTTCTGCTCGTGGCTACCGGGGACAGTGATCTTAATGTAGCAAACGTCATTACTAACGTCTGTCAAGCCACCACAGCCTGGCGGTGGTGTGGCGAGGCGAACAAAGGTATCCGGATCGTCGCCCGGGGCGGGTGGTGTGCCACTTGGGCTCAGATCGTTGTAAAAGGCGTAAAAGAAAGCCGCCTGCGCACCAGGCGCATTTGCCGCATAGTAAACCTGCGTCGTGCCCGAGGCGGGATTGTACTGGACAACGGGTCGATAGCTTCCAGAAAGATTGACGCTGCCTGCACCCGTATTGAAGCCGTTTCTCCATGCTGCCGAGAAGCTGGTGCTGAGCCGACTTCCGGACAAGTTCGGATTATAGGGGGCCTCATAAACGACAAAAGGGTTGTACGCAAGCGAATTGAACTTGTTTGCTGTAAATCGCTTGCAGGTATTGTAGTTGCCGCTGTAAATCCCCCCGTAGGAAGGGTTATAGCGCGGGCAACCCCAGTTGATGTCGCCCGCGTCGGCCGGGTTTAGCCTAGTGTCGTCGGGCACCCAAGCCCAAGCCATACTGGTCGAGTCATCCAGGGTGAGGAGAATGTTCGGGTCCGCCTGCGCCTGAATCGCGATCGGCGTCGGCGGCAGGTTGGGCCAAGGCGTGGCAGCCCGTACCGTAGGTGTCAGGCAGAATGCCGAGGCCAAAGCAAGGGCCATACTGGTACGGCAGAGGACGAATTCAAGCGGTTTGGTCATGATTTGACCTCGAAAGTTCGGAAATTGGAGAACCGGCAACGAGTTTGAGCGCAGAGTCAATGCGGCATTAGAATGATCGCCATGCTGTAATGCTCGGTGGTCGCGCGAGCACCGGTCGCGCGGACCGTGGCGCGCATTACCGGCTCAACCCTTCCGGTCTGGATGGTCTCAGGGGGCAGGCCTTCCACGACAAAGGTCGGGTTGGCGAGCACGCTCGTCAGAGCTGCCCCGTCAGCGCGCCCCGCACCCAGACTCTTCGCGCCGCTGCCGAGCCAATCGAAATCGCGGCGCCTCCAGGTTTCGATCGTCCAGCCATCATTGGTGGCGAATATTGGCGCAGGCGCGACCGCCGGGATGGAGAAATCCGGCCGCATAACATAGAGATGCGCATCAACCATGGCGGCATCGCCCGCGGCGCGTGCAACCGCTCGATCGTAGGTTGCGCCCGCGAGTTGCTCCTGAATTCGCGCTGTGCGCATCGCGGTGGTACCAATCATGGTTGTAACTACCAGAAGCATCAAGACCAGGGCAAGCGCGATGCCTTGCTGCTTGGGACGGAAGGGCGGGGTTCGGTTCTTCACTGATTTCTCCGAGAGAAAGCCTTCGAGTTCAAAGAATCGGTGCGCGCGAGCGAAGCGCGGCATTGACCACCACGACTTGACGAATGAAGCGGTCGGTCGCCGGACTGCCCTCCACAAACGCTTGACGGCCGGCGTCCCAGACGAAATCCCTGGGCATGGGGCCCGCGCCGGCGGTTTCATCGCTGCGCAAGACCAAATGTACGGTTGCGCTGATGACGTTGCGCCAAAGATTCCCGGCGGTAACTGCTTCTCCCGTCATCCACGACGTGGCCACATTCAGATGGCCGCCGGCGGAAAGCGTGTCCACCCCGAAAACGACCCGCATTTGCTGAACATTGGGAATCATGGGTTGGATTCCGCCACCGTTGGTGCTATCCCAACGGTATAAGCTCGTGAGCCCGGATCCGTCGGTGGCGACGAAGAAAGTGGGCATCTCCAGCCACATCACCACGGCGCCGGCACGATAGATGTTGCCGGAAATCATCGGGTCCGTTCCCTTGATGTGCGCCGGAAGGAGATTATTGCCGCCGCCCAGCCGATGATTGAGGGTGCTGGTCGAGCCGATATCGTCGGTGCGGAAAATTGTCGCCGTGCTGCAATCGGCGATCACCATCGGTTGGCCAGGCGAGACCGTGACCGAACGGTTCAGCGGATAGGCCTGGCCAACCGACGTGATCTGGCCGTTGCCGCCACCGACTGACATGGTTGCGACGGGCTGGCCGTACATCAGGCTCAGGAAGTCGGTGCCAGGCGCGAGAGTAACCCCAGACATCCCCGGAAGAGTAAGCCCGGAGACGTTGCCGCCGCGAATTGACGGTGAATCGTTGTCGATCGGGGGAAGGGGAAAGGTACTCCCAGCACCGGTGGGCATGGTCGCGGTGATGAGCACGGAATTGGCCGTATCTTTGAAGCGGAAGCAGCCGAAACTGCCGCCCTTGCGAATTTCTCGGGTGATGTCTTCGAGCAGGGCGCGCGCGCTTTCCTGCATGTGCGTGGCGTTGTCCTGGACCCGAAAGGAGTGCCTGGAGGCCAGGAACACGGCGGTCGCCGCGCCAGCGATAAAGAGCCCCAGAGTAACGCCGATCAGAAGCTCAACCAGGGTAAAACCCGCAGCCTTGCCTCTGGCCCCGTGCGCCAGAGATGTCTGAGCTGAAAATCCATTCTTCATGATTGCCTTGGCTCCCCGTGAGCTCACAGCACCGTCTGAATGACGAAGTTGGCCGCGGTATTGCCTCCAGCCTTCGCCGTGTCCACGCCGCGCTGATCGTCCCACTGAATCGTGACTTGCAGGCGCTGAGTAATGGCGTTGTAGTTGACTGCGCCTTGGCCGGCGGGCAGCGAGCACGCGATTCGAGCGCGCCAAACCCCAATCGTGGTAGCGGGTGTACTGCCGCAGGGCACTGCGGCGAGCGAGGGGTCGACGACGTCGGCCGCGCCGCCGACCACGCTGGCGCGATGGGCGCGGGCCTCTTCAATGATCTGGGTTGCGAACCAGGCGGCCTGGGTGCGGTAGTGCGCGCTTCCGCTGGCGCGCAGTCCAACGCCCTGGAGTGCGGCGACGCCAAGTAGCCCGATGGCAAGAACGGTGATGGAAACGAGAACCTCAAGCAGAGTGAAGCCTCGCTCTTGCCTGAACCTGCTGCTGGACGTGCATGAATGGCGTTGCATGATGATCAGTTCCTTGAAACCTGAATTCGCCCCAGGTGGTCGACGATCAGCTCGCGACAGGGGTCGATTCCGACGCAGATTCTGACGCGGTGCGGCTGGTCGGGGCGCATGTTGGTTCCGTTGGAGTTCATCGGCCGTCCGGTATCGTCAAAGGTGAAATAGGTCCGGGGCGAACGCCCGTCTGATGTCAAGGCAGGCCAATCAACGTGCCCCCACCCGCTCTCATCCTTGACGCTGATGATCTCCGAGCTGACGATTGAGGTTCCCATTCCAACCGTGTCCCCCGCGTTGAAGGTGGCGCTGTTCAGGGGGTTGACGAAGATCTGATAGCCGGAGGACCAATTGGTACCGAGGCGCGGGGTGATGGTGACAAAGGTCCCCCTGGTAATGGCTTCTTGGCGAGCCCTGGCGACAGCCGCGTGGATCTCTCCGGCAATCGAACTCAAACTGGCCCGCTGCAGGAAACCACGAAGACTGGGCCCGGCGATTCCGACGAGCACTGCCGCAACCACGATCGTAACCATCAACTCGATCAACGTGAAACCGCGTACCCGTACCGATGCCTGTCTGTTGTCTCGCCATGCCTTTGTCATGATACGCCCCGTGCTCGCCCGCTTTCGCTTAGGTCATGGGCGAACCTTAGGCCATAGCGCGCGCTCGGGGCAAGCATGCCCAGACGGACGGCGAGGCCGGCGGAACCAGCGGCGCGGGCACACGGGCGGCCGGGTGCGGACGGTCAGCCGCGGCAGTTGAGCGGTTCGGTGCGCAGCCGACCGAGGCGGCTGGCGACCAGGCGCTTGCCCAGGCTGGCGTCGGCCTTGGAGCAGAATTTGAAGGCGCCGCCGACGAAGTTGCGATCCGGCCAGCCCTGGTCGTCATAAGTAAGGCTGGCGCCGCGCGGCGCGGTGAACGTTAGGGTGGCGTGAGTGGCGAAGCCTTCGTGGACCAGCAGGATTTCCCCCAGCACCGGATCGCGCGCGCCGGTTTCGGCGCCGCGGTCGACGAAGACGATCCAGCCGTGACTCCAGTCGCGGCCGCCACTGGCGCATGCGGCGGGGCCGCTACCCGCGGCGCGGCGGCACAGTGAGACCTGCGCCGCGCGGCGCACCGCTTCGCCGCGGGCGTAACCCAGGGCGGCCTGAAGTTCGGCGTGGGCGCTGGCGATGCGCTGCCGGTGCAGCAGCCGCCCCAGTTCCGGCAGCCCCAATCCGGCCAGCACCACCAGCACCGCCAGAGCGATCAAGAGTTCCAGCAGGGTGAAGCCACGCTGGGCTTGCGAGCCTGGTCTAATTTGATACAAAATCCACATTGCGCCCTCCTGGAACGTGTCATTTATGGTGAAGGAGCGCTGATCGAGTCTGTCACTCCGGCGGCGGCTGGCGTCCAGTTCACTGTATGTCCTGGATTCCGGCGCCCGCTTGCCTGACCGATCCCGGTTCGACCAGCGTCTCCTCAGGGCAAATCCTAAGGTGCTGAAGGAGCGGTGAAAATCCACCGAAAGGCATAGGAAAAAAGGCATAGGAAAAAAGTCATGGGTCGGCCCGCGCGGGGCGATTTGGGCTTGACCTGCATCATTCGGAGGCGGCGGGGGAGTTGCCAGACGCGCGGGGCTGCGCGACTATCCAACTCCGATACTTGGCGCCGCGGTCTTCGCCTGCGCCGAGCACCCTGTACCATTTTGTGGCGAGGAAGGCCGGGCGGTCCCCTGCGGACGCTGCCCGGCCCGGGAACCCACCAACCATGTAGCCGGCGTTCCTTCAGGGGCTCCGGGAGAGGAACTGAAATGTCTGAAAAAGTACGCTTCGTTTGGGATGACCCGATGCTCTTCGACGCGCAGTTGAGCGACGAGGAACGCATGGTGCGCGACACCGCCCATGCCTACTCCCAGGAGCGCCTGCTGCCGCGCGTACGCGACGCCTTCCGCAACGAATACACCGACCCGGCGATCTTCCGCGAAATGGGCGAGCTCGGACTCTTGGGCATGACCATCGACGGCTACGGCTGCGCCGGCATGAATTATGTTTCCTATGGCCTGGTGGCGCGCGAGGTGGAGCGGGTGGATTCGGGCTACCGCTCGATGATGAGCGTGCAGTCTTCGCTGGTGATGTACCCGATTCACGCCTACGGCACCGAAGCCCAGCGCGAGAAATACCTGCCCAAGCTTGCCACTGGCGAACTGATTGGTTGCTTTGGCCTGACCGAGCCCAATCACGGTTCCGATCCGGGCAGCATGGAGACCCGCGCGCGCAGCGCTCCGGGAGGCTACAAGGTGTCTGGGGCGAAGATGTGGATCACCAACTCGCCGCTCGCCGACGTCTTCGTGGTCTGGGCCAAATGCGACGACAACGTGATCCGCGGCTTCATTCTCGAAAAAGGCATGAAAGGCCTGTCGGCACCGAAGATCGAAGGCAAGTTCAGTCTGCGCGCCTCGGTGACCGGCGAGATCGTCATGGACGAGGTTTTCGTGCCCGAAGAGAATCTACTGCCCAAGGTCGAGGGTCTGAAGGGACCATTCGGCTGCCTCAATAACGCCCGCTACGGCATCGCCTGGGGCGTGCTCGGCGCGGCCGAATTCTGCTGGCACGCGGCGCGCCAATACACCATCGACCGCAAGCAGTTCGGCCGGCCCCTGGCGGCCAATCAGTTGATTCAGAAGAAGCTCGCCGACATGCAGACCGAGATCACCATCGCGCTGCAATCCTGTCTGCGCATGGGTCGCCTCAAGGACGACCAGCAGCTCGCCCCGGAGCTGGTATCGCTGATGAAACGCAATTGCTGTGGCAAGTCCCTGGAGATCGCCCGCATGGCGCGGGATATGCATGGTGGCAATGGCATCGCCGACGAGTTTCATGTCATCCGCCACCTGGTGAACCTCGAAACCGTCAACACCTATGAGGGCACCCACGACATCCACGCGCTGATCCTCGGGCGGGCCCAGACCGGCATCGCCGCGTTCTGACCGTGCTCACGCTCTACGGCTACTGGCGCAGTTCCGCCGCCTACCGGGTGCGGATTGCGCTGGAGCTGAAGGGCCTGGCTTACCAGACGCAGCCGGTGCATCTCACCCGTGCCGGCGGGGACCAGCACGCCGCGCCGTTTCAAGCGCTCAATCCGCAAGGCTTGGTACCGGTCTTGGTGGATGGTGAAGAGGTCCTGAGTCAGTCGCTCGCGATCATCGAATACCTCGAAGAAACCCACCCCGCGCCGCCGCTGCTGCCCGGCGCCCCGGCGGCGCGAGCGCGCGTTCGGGCGCTGGCGCAGGTGGTCGCCTGTGACCTCCATCCGCTGAACAATTTGCGGGTGTTGCGCTACCTCGATGAGAATTTGGGCGCCAGCGCAGACGCCCAGACCGCCTGGTACCACCATTGGCTGCAAGCGGGGCTGGCCGCGCTGGAACGACGCCTCGGTACCGAGCCCGGCACGGGGAAGTTCTGTCACGGGGCTACCCCCACCGTGGCCGATCTGTGCCTGGTACCGCAGCTCTACAATGCCCGCCGCCACGCCCTGGACCTGGCGCCCTTTCCCACCCTCACGCGGATCGAGACCGCCTGTCAGGCGCTGCCCGCCTTTGCCGCGGCCGCACCCGAGCGGCAGCCAGACGCCGTCTGAAGACCCTATCTGGAGAAACCCCGATGAGCTCGTACGCCGTGCCTCCCTGGCCCCTTCCTGCCTTGCCCGTGGCGGGCACCGAGGCGCTCTTTCCGGTCCGCCATATCTATTGCGTGGGGCGCAATTATGCCGAACACGTCAAGGAAATGGGCGGCGACGCCGCCAAGGAGCCGCCCTGCTTCTTCACCAAGGCCGCGGACGCGGTGGTACCCGGTGGTGGCAAGGTGCGCTACCCACTGGGCACCAAGGATCTGCATCACGAGATCGAACTGGTGGTGGCGATCGGGAGCGAGGGTGAAAACCTCGAGGCAGGGGATGCCCTGGCTTGCGTGTACGGCTACGCCATCGGCATCGATTTCACCCGGCGCGATTTGCAGAACGCTGCCAAGGAGGCTCGCCAACCTTGGGACTTGGGCAAGTCTTTCGCGCAGGCCGCGCCGCTGGGCGCGGTTTTTCCCGTGGCCCAGGTCGGGCAGGTCACGCGCGGCGAGATCTGGCTCGAAGTGAATGGTCAGCGCAAGCAGGATGGCCGCCTCGAAGACATGATCTGGGATCTGCCCAGTGTGCTGGCGCTCTTATCGAAGTACTACCGACTCCTTCCCGGCGATCTCATTTTCACCGGCACGCCCTCGGGTGTGGGTCCGGTCGTTCCGGGCGACCGCTTGCGCGGCGGCATCGCCGGACTGGGCACGCTGGAGGTCGAGATCGTGGCGCGGTGAGCGCCAAGGTGCCGGCATCGACCCGAAGGGCCTGCTCGAAGCCTTTGACCAGCCGCCTCCGGAAAACCTGATCAAGCCAGGGCTCGCCCTTCAAACCCGTGCCGCATGTACCTGAAGGTAGGCCGGCACCTCGGCGGCGCGCAGGGCCGGCGCGAAGTAGTAGCCTTGGGCCTCGTTGCAGCCTTCCGCGCGCAAAAACTCGAGCTGATCGGCGTTGGCCACACCCTCGCCCACGGCCCTTAGTTTCAGCGCTTTGGCCAGAGCCAGAATGGCGCGCACGATCGCCGCATCGTCGGGATCGGTGAGGATGTCGCGAATGAACTGCTGGTCGATCTTGAGCTTCTTCACCGGGAAGCGCTTGAGGTAGGACAAGCTCGAATAGCCGATGCCGAAATCGTCCACCACCAGAGCGATACCCAGGGCGTCGAGCTGCACCAGGGTGTGCAGGTCGCGGTCGCGGTCTTGCATCAGGGTGCTCTCGGTGATCTCAATTTCCAGGGCCTCGCCGGTGAGGCGAGCGTCCTCTAGCGCGTAGCTGACCGTGGCCAGCAAGTTCCCTTGATGGAATTGGCGCGCCGAGATGTTCACCGCCAGCGGAATCTGCGGCATGCCCGCGTCGATCCAGCGCCGGCTTTGCTGACACGCCTCGTGCACGACCCAGTCGCCGATCGGCAAGATGAGATTGCTCTCCTCGGCCACGTTGATGAAGCGATCCGGGCCAAGGAGGCCGAGGTCGGGGTGATGCCAGCGCAGCAAGGCTTCGAGGCAGACCGGAGTGTCGCGGGCGATGTCGAAAATCGGCTGATACCATAATTCGAGTTCGCGCCGTTCGATGGCGCGGCGCAGACTGTTCTCGATGCGAAAGAAGTGCTCGGCCGCGACGTTCATGTTCTGGGCGAAGAACTGCACCCGGTTGCGGCCGCTGGCCTTGGCCTGGTACATGGCGGTATCGGCGTTGCGCATCAGCGTTTCCACATCGCGCCCGTCCTCCGGAAACAAACACACGCCGATCGACGCGGCGACGTGCAGCTCGTGGCCTTCGACCGAATAGGCGGGGCCGATCGCCTGCATCAGCTTTTCGGAGACGGTGCGCGCCTCGCCGATGTCGCCCACCTTGGGCATGATCACCACGAACTCGTCGCCGCCCAACCGCGCCACGGTGTCTTCGGCGCGCACGGCGGTGCGCAGCCTCGAGGCCACGTCGATGATCAGGCGGTCGCCGGTGGCGTGGCCCAGATTATCGTTAATGGTCTTGAAGCGATCGAGATCCACGAACAGCAAGGCCACGCGATGGTTGTGCCGTTCGGCCAGGGCCAGCGCTTGGGACAGCCGGTCATGCAGCAGCGTGCGATTGGGCAGGTCGGTGAGGGCGTCATGATGCGCCATGTGACGCATGCGATCCTCGATTTGCTTGCGCTCGCGGATTTCCGATTGCAGCATGCTGTTGGCGAGTACCAGCTCGATGGTGCGCGAATGCACTCTTTGCTCCAGCTCGTCGCGCGCTTGCAGCAGCATTTGCTGGGTTTTTCTGGCATCGGTAACATCGGCGGCGATGCCCAGATAGCCGGTGATCGCGCCGGCCTCGTCGTACATGGCGCTGACCGTCAATTGCACGGGGATGCGCCGGCCCTGGCGCGTAATCATCGTCCAGCCACGCTCCTCGGGTTTGCCCACGCGCGGCAAGGCGATCAAGACCTCGAACCCTGGTTCCACTGGCCGCCCGCTTTCGCGCGACAGTTCGGCGGCGCGTTCGGCGATTTCGCCGGGGTCATGGAACATCGCCGGGCTGCCCCGCCCGACTACCTCTTCGCCGGTGTAGGCCAGCAAGCGTTCGGCGCCGCGGTTGAAGGTCTGAATCACTCCTTGGGAGTCGGTGGAGATGATCGCCAGATGCGCGCCGTCGAGGATCGCCTGCTGCAGCGACAAGGTGCGGGCGAGCACTTCCTCGGTCTGCTTGCGCGCGGTGATGTCTTCGTAGAGCCAGATGGTGCCGTGTACCGGTTGCGCCGGATCGAGCGGCCGGCCGGTGGTGCGGCACCAGAAGCGCCGGCCATCGCGGCGCAGGAAATGGAAGATGTGTTCGAAGTGGCCGTCATGGGCGATGGAGTGGTAGGCCCTTTGGCCCGACTCGATCCACTCCTCGTCACTGCCGTACCACACGCGGGTACTGTGGCCCTGCATTTGCCCTGGGGGGTAGCCGAAGAGCTCTTCGGCCTTGCGATTACAGCGTTGGATCAGGCGATCCTTGATGAAGGCGATGCCAATCAGGGCGTTGTCGAAAATTCCCTGCAATTCCAGGAGCGAGCGCTGGACCTCGCCTTCGCCCACCAGTTCGGAGAGGCCGATCAGCACCACTTCGAGCCCATCGAGTAGATTCACTCGCCGCGCCAGGGCGCGATAGCGCACCGGCAGGCCATGGTCGCGCCGCAGGCTGAAGGTCGCGGCGCCGGGGCTCTCAGTGAGGAGCTTGCGAAAATCCCCCTGGGCATCCTCGGCGAGGTACTCGGCAAAAGCCCGGCCCGGCAGTTCCGCGAGCGGGCGGCCCAAGGCCAGTCCCAGCGCCGCGTTGGCGCGCAGGATGCGCCCCGCGGGATCGATTGCCACGGTCGGCAGGGGCGAAAGCGCAAGCACCTCCGGTGGAAGCGCACTGGGCGACGGTTCGGCGGCATAAGCGACCATGCGGACAGTTTATTCCTGGCGCGCGCCGTCCGCAAAGGCGTCGGGTGCGGTTTTCAGTGCGGCAGGGGCAGCTCGGGAATGCTCACCCGCGCGACCGTGCCGCCACCTTGGCGCGGCAGCAGCGAGAACTGGCCGCCGTGCAGGCGGGCCACCCGCTCGACGATGGCCAGGCCCAGCCCCGAACCCATGGCCCCGCCCCGGGCAGCGGACAGGCGGGTAAAGGGTTGTTTGAGGCGTTCCACCTGGTCAGGGGGTATTCCAGGCCCGCGGTCGGCCACCTCCAGGACCACCCTTCCGGCCGCGCGCCGGGTGGCGAGGTCCACGCTCGGGCTGCCGTACTTGTAGGCGTTGTCAATCAGATTGGTGAGCAGGCGCTCGATCGAAGTGCTGCGCAAAATGAGTTGGGGCAACTCGGTGGTCTCGGTGTGGATTTCGCGCCCGTCGCGCCGGTAGCGCTCGGCGACGTGCAGAACGATGCGATTGAGATCGCAGCTCGTCATGGTGAGGCTTTCCTCGCCGCGTGCGAAGTCGAGGAACTGGTGGATGATGCGATCCATCTCCTCCACGTCTTCGATCATGCCCTGGCGCAGGGTCGGGTCGGTCACGCCCATTTCCGCGCCCAGGCGCATGCGCGCCAAGGGTGTGCGCAGATCGTGCGACACGCTGGCCAGGAGCACCACGCGATCGGCCTCCATCTGCTGGAGGTTGGCGGCCATTTGGTTGAAGCCGCGGGAGAGCTGGGCAACTTCCTGCGGACCTGCATCGGGCAAGGGCGCGGGGGTCTGGCCCTGACCGATCGCGGCCACCGCCTGGGCGAGCTGGCGCAAGGGGCTGGCGATGCGCCGGGCGAACATCCAGGCGGAAACGCCCAACAGCGCCACAATGAAAGCGGTCCAGAAAAGGAAGCGGCGAGGGAACTCGTTCTCCTGCAAGCGGGAGAAGGGAAAACCCGCCCAGTACGCGCGCTCCCCCGCCTGCAAGCGGATCCAGAACATCTGTTCCCTGGGCTGGACGCGCAGCTCAGTGCCCTCGCCGAACACTTCCCGCAGCTTGGTCGCCAGTTCGATCATCAGTGGCGCGCGGGGCGGCAGGCCGATTTCGGCGCGGTATTCGGCGCGCAACAGACGCGCGCCATACGCCGCCTCCAGGCGGCCGAGTTGACCGCTGCGTTCGACGGTGTCGGTATTGGCGAGTGCCTCGCGCAAGGCTTGAATCTGCGCCACCTTGGTGTCGCTGATCTGGCGCATGACCAGATTCGCCCGGTCTTGCCGAAACAGGACGATGGCGGCGGCCTGGCTGACCACGATCAGCACCAACAGCAGCAAAGCCAGCCGCCAGAACAGCGAGCTGGGCAAAAGCGTCAAGCGGCGTCTCCGTCCGGCACGAAGACGTAGCCAAAGCCCCACACCGTTTGGATGTAGCGTGGACTGCCGGGGTCGGGCTCAACTAGTTTTCTCAGGCGCGAAATCTGCACGTCGATGGCGCGGTCGAAAACCTCGTGGTCTCGCCCGCGTGCCAGGAGCATGAGTTTCTCGCGCGCCAGTGGCTGACGAGGATGAGTCACCAGCACCTTGAGCAGCCCGAACTCCCCGGTGGTGAGGGTGAGCACTTCCTCGCCGCGCCGCAGAGTCCGTGTCGCCAGATTCAGGGTGCACGGTCCGAAGTTGACCGTTCCCTCGTCAGCCGGGGCTCCCGGGGCGGCGGTGTGTTCGGCTTGGCGCCGCAGCACGGCGTTGATGCGGGCGACCAGTTCGCGCGGGTTGAAGGGCTTGGGCAGATAGTCATCGGCGCCCATCTCCAGGCCGATAATGCGATCGATGTCCTCGCCCTTGGCGGTGAGCATGATGATTGGCACGGTCTCGCCAGTGGCGCGCAGGCGGCGGCAGATCGAGAGGCCATCTTCGCCCGGCATCATCAGATCCAGGACCAGAAGATGGGGCGGGTCGCGCTGGAGTTTGCGGTCGAGCATGGCGCCGTCGGTGAGGGTCTGTACCTGAAAGCCCTGTTCCGTGAGGTAGCGGTTCAGGAGGTCGCGCAGACGCACGTCGTCATCGACGATGAGGATTTTTTGTGGGCTGGGGCGGTTGTTCATGGCGCGGCTCCGGTTGGCACCAATCTTAGTGCTTGCTCCGGGCGGCTTGGCGCCCCGGAATGTGAGCCATTGTAACGCCGGGCGCCCTGGTTACGATTACTTACAAAGTCCGCCTGGCCACCGAAAACTGGTCGGGTCACAATGCCTTCCAAGAACTGTGCGCAGAACTGCGAAAGCGACCTCGGACCTTCTAGCCAGTGGGTGTGGCCAAAGCTGCTTACAAAGTCACGGCGCGCGGCAAAGTTCTGGCAACAACAGGGGAATAGTGTGCGGTTATCCGCCCCAGCACAGGGCGGCTGCGCAACGAATCACTTCAGGAAAGGAATTGCCATGAATCGTCTTATCCAAGTCTTCCTCGTCGTCACCGGGCTGCTCTCAGCGCCGCTTGCGGTCTGGGCCGGACCGGGCATGGGCGGAGGTTTCGCCTTGCCGCCCCAGGCCAAGGAACGGCTCCAGCTCACGCCCGAGCAGAACGCTCAATGGGACTACGCAGTGCAGCAGACCCGCGCGGCGCGTGAGGCCATGAAACAGGCGCGCCAGGAAATGAAACAGGCCACCCAGGCCGAACTGGCCAAGCCCGAACCCGATCTGGCCGCGCTCGCCGCACTGGGCGACAGCGTCCAAGCCCGCAACCAGCAGTCGCGGCACGCCGCGCGAACGGAATGGCTCAAGCTCTATGCCAGCTTCAGTGGCGCGCAGAAGACCACGGTGCGCGACATGATGGTCAAACGCATCCAGCGCCGGGAAGAATTTCGGGAACACATGCGCGAGCGGTTCTCGGGTTGAATCGCCGCAACTTCTCCTAGCAGTAGACCTCCTCGGTCGTTTTGGGCCCACTCCGTGGGCCCACTTTTTTTTGGGAAATGCTGATCAGCCTCGCCTTAGCTCAACAGATGCACCAGGGCCAAGAAGAGCACAGGGAAGAACACTACGAGCACGACGCGCACGGCGTCGGAACAGAGGAAGGGAATCACGCCGCGAAAGGCCTCGCCCATCGGCACATCCTTGGCGAGGCTCTTGATGAGGTATACGTTCATGCCCACCGGCGGCGTGATGAGGCCGATTTCGACTACCCTCAGCGTCAGGATGCCAAACGATATGGCCTTGTCGGTGGCGCCTAGACCAAAGAAATCGAGCCCCATGATGATGGGGAAAAATCGGTACGGTAAGCAGGATCATCGACAGACTGTCCATGCTGCAGCCCAGCACCAGGTAAATGAAAATGATCAGAAACAGCACCACCAGTGGCGGGAAGCCGCTGGCGCTGACCCATGCGACCAGCTCCGCGGGAACCGCGGTCAGCGCTAGAAAAACGTTCAGTACATCGACGCCGAGCAGGACGAGGAAAATCATCCCGGTGCCCTCGGCGGTGCCCAGGAAACAGGCCACCAGTTCCTTCCAGAGCATGCCGCCGCGGATCGCCAGGGCGCCGGTTGCGTCCGTGCCAATGGCGGCCCCTTCAGTCGGCGTGAACCAGCCGGAGTAGATGCCGCCGATCACCAGTAGGAACACCAGCAACACCGGCCAGACCGCGGCCAAGGCATGCAGTCGTTAGCTCCAGGCCGGGCGCGGCGCGCCGGGCGCCCCGGAGGCCGTTCGCGCTCAGCGGTCGTGTTGGTTGATCAGATCGCGCGCGCTTCGCAGCAAGGCCTTGCCGTCGTGTCCCCTGGCGCTGACCTCCTTGACCCACTCGTCGGCCAAAGGTGCGGCCGCGGCTTCCCAATTTTTTAGTTCCGCTGCGGGAATGGTATTGAACTGGTTCTTGCGGTCCTCGGCGAGCTTGCGCGCTCCGGTGGCGGATTCGTCCCAGACCTTGCCGATCCATGCGGAAGTCGCCGCGCCGCTGTTGGCGTCGATCACCTTCTTGAGATCGGCGGGCAGGGCATCGTACTTGGCCTTGTTCATGGCGAAAATGAACACCGAGGTATACAAGGCGCGTGCCGCAGGGTCACCTTCGCTATGGAATTTGACCAGTTCCTGCACCTTGATCGCAGGTACCACCTCCCAGGGCAGTACAGCGCCGTCGATCACGCCTTTGGAGAGCGCTTCGGGCACCTGAGGCACCGGCATGCCGACCGGTGTGGCGCCGAAACTGGCGAGCATCTTGTTGGTGAGGCGGGTGGGGGCGCGCACTTTGAGCCCTTTGAAGTCGTCCATGGTCTGGATCGGTTTCTTCGCCATGTGCAGATGGCCTTTGTCATGCACGTGAAAGGCGATCGGATGAACGTCCTTGAACTCCGTGGTATGAAGCTTATTGGCGTGGATGTACTCCCAAAGCGCGCGGCTCGATCCCTGGGCGGTGCGAATGGAGAAGGGCAGTTCGAAGACTTCGGCGGCAGGGAAGCGGCCAGCGCTGTAGCCTGGCAGCGTCCAGACGATGTCGGCGATGCCGTCGCGGGCCTGATCGATCAATTGCGGCGGGGTGCCGCCCAATTGCATCGCGGGATAAATTTGGCATTTGAGCTTGCCTGCTGATTCCTTGTTAATCTTGTCGCACCAGGGGGTAATGAATTTGCTGTGCGCGGTCGAAGGCGGCGGCAGGAAGTGATGGACCTTCAGAATCACTTCCTGGGCGGTCGCGGGAAGCGCCGCGGCGAGGCCGAAGGCTGCCAGCATGGCGCGCAACGAGGTGGCGGAAGACTTCATGAAATCCCTCCTGATCTTGATGTGGCCGGCGCATCCCGCCGGCGGGTTGGATGTTTCTTGCCCAGGAACTACCCGGCGCTCGCATCGGCCCCGTCCAGGAACTGGCGGCCGGTAGCCGGGCGCGGCCCCATGGGGTGGCGCGGGGAAGGTAATAGGTTCGGGCCGCCGAAGTATCCCCGTGGCGAGGCGCAAAAGTCAATCGCGCCGAGGGGCGGGTGGCGGTCGCGCCTCGGGAGGCAGGGCCAGGCGGGGTAGGACCGTGTACCCCCCAGGGGCGCACGGTCCGTCGGACTCAGGGCAAGAGGTGCTTGACGCCGGCCTGTTCTTCGAGCAACTCGTTGAGCGTGTGGTTCATGCGCTCGCGCGAAAAGGAGTCGATTTCCAGGCCCTGCACGCGCGTGTATTCGCCCTTGGCGCAGGTGACCGGTACGCCATACATCACTTCGGTGGGAATCTCATAGGAACCGTCGGAAGGAACACCCATGGTGACCCACTTGCCATCGGTACCCAAAACCCAATCGCGGACGTGATCGATCGCCGCGTTGGCGGCCGAGGCGGCCGAGGACAGGCCGCGTGCCTCGATGATGGCGGCGCCGCGCTTGCCCACCGTGGGCAGGAAGACATTGCGGTTCCAGTCCTCGTCATTGATCATTGCCTTGACCGATAGGCCTTCGATGGTGGCGAAGCGGTAATCGGCGTACATGGTGGGCGAGTGGTTGCCCCAGACGCAGAGCTTCTCGATCGCGGACACCGGCTTGCCGGTCTTGGCCGCGATTTGCGAGGCGGCGCGGTTGTGGTCCAGGCGCAACATGGCGGTGAAGTTCTGCTTGGGCAGATCGGGCGCGGACTTCATGGCGATGTAGGCGTTGGTGTTGGCGGGGTTGCCGACCACCAGCACTTTCACCGTGCGCTTGGCCACGGCGTTCAGGGCCTTGCCCTGGGCGGTAAAGATCTGGGCGTTGGCGGAGAGCAGATCCTTGCGTTCCATGCCCGGGCCGCGGGGCCGAGCGCCTACCAGCAGGGCGACATCGATGTCCTTGAAGGCGCTGTTGGGGTCCGCGTGGGCGCTCATGTCGGCCAGCAGCGGGAAGGCGCAATCTTCGAGTTCCATCATCACGCCTTTGAGTGCCTTTTGGGCTTTTTCGTCGGGGATTTCCAGCAATTGCAGGATGACCGGCTGGTCCTTGCCGAGCATTTCGCCGCTGGCAATGCGGAACAACAGGCTGTAACCGATTTGACCGGCGGCACCGGTGACTGCGACGCGGACGGGGGATTTCATGCGCGAACTCCTGCGGAAAGGGGGGGTTGGTCAAAGACGCTTCGGCGCGGGGTCGCCACGCCGGGAAAGGACTGGCCCGACCGGCGCCCGGTTCGGAACGCGGGGCACAGCGCAAACGGCCAAAGCGGAGGCCGATGCTAAACCTATCTTGTGGACTGTGTCAAACTGGTCTTATGTCTTATATAAGATATAAGTTCTTTGATAGACAAGTTGCCACTTTGTCCGCATAATGCCGGCCATGAAACCGGGCGCCGTTTCATCCCCATCCCCCTCGTTCCAGCCGCTCTATCAGCAGATCAAGGAACTGCTGACGCAGAGCCTGCAGCATGGCGAATGGCACCCTGGCGAGACCATTCCCAGCGAAATCGATTTGGCCGCGCGGTTCCAGGTGAGTCAGGGCACGGTCCGCAAGGCCATCGACGAACTCGCGGCCGAAAACATTCTGGTGCGCCGCCAGGGCAAAGGCACCTTCGTTGCCACCCATACCGAGGAAACCGCCTCGATTTTTCGATTTTTGCGCATCCGTCGCTGCGATGGGCGCGAAGAGATGCCGGAAAGCCGCCTGCTGGAGGTGCGGCGCGGCAAGGCGACCGCCGAGGTCGCGCGGGCCTTGCAAATGAAGCCGGGCGAGGCGGTGGTGGTGCTCATTCGAGTGCTGGACTATTCCGGCGAGCCCATCATTTACGACGAAATCACTCTGCCCAGTGTCTTGTTCAAGGGCCTGACCAAGGCCAAGATCGATGACTACCTAGGGTCGATGTACAGCCTGTTCGAGACCCAGTTTGGGGTGCGCATGATCCGCGCCGATGAGCGCTTGCGCGCGATCGCCGCCGACGCCGAGGTGGCACGTGAGTTGCGGGTGGCGCCCGGCACGCCGCTCCTGTCGGTCGAGCGCATCGCCTTCACTTACGGCGACCGGCCGGTCGAGCTGCGTCGCGGCCTGTGCACTACCCGGCAGCATTGTTACGTCAATCAGCTCAGTTGAGTGGGCGCGGCCGCGCGCGGGTGCCGGGAGGTGGCTGAGGGGCGCCCGCCGGTCCAAAGGCGGCGGCTAGAGGTGCCTGGGAAGAGTTTGCATTGACCCGGCGCGCGTGTGCTGCCCAGGTGTTTGAGCGCGGCGAATCAGGGTCGCGCGGGTCCGGGCAGCGCTGGTCAGAACGGCTGGGCGGGGTCTATAATGACGTGTTTTTTTTTGCAGTGCGACAAACAAAACGGATTCGCTAGCCCGACGATTGCGTCGCCGCGGTTTCCGGATTTCCTGCGCGGATTGCCGAGCGCGCCGGAATTGGGGAAAAAGGCGTGGAGTCGCTGGGGCCAGCGAGGTGAGTCTTACCCTCTTTCTCGCCTTTTCTACCGAGGCCCAAGTCCATGTCCGCCCTTGACCCATCAGTCACCCGCCCCCGACCGAAGCATCTCAATCTGGTCAAGATCAAGCAGCCGCTGCCGGCGATCGTGTCGATTTTGCACCGCGCCAGTGGCGCCGCCATGTTTTTGTTCGGCATTCCGCTGCTGCTTGTGCTGACCAATGCCAGCCTTGCTTCTCCCGAGACTTACGCCTCGCTAAAGGAAATCCTCGGCAGCCCGCTCGTTAAACTCATTCTTCTGGGTTTTGGCTGGGCGTACCTGCATCATTTCTGCGCCGGCATCCGCTTCCTGCTGCTCGACCTTCATTGGGGAGTAGGCCTCCAGGCCGCGCGCCAGTCCAGCCGGGCGGTGCTGATTGTGAGCCTGGCGCTGACGGTGATCCTGGGAGTACGGCTATGGTAAAGCGCGAGGTCGTCGGCGCTCATTACGGGCTCATCGACTGGCTCTACCAGCGGGTTACCGCGCTGGTGATGGTCGCCTACACCCTGGTCCTCTTCGGCGTACTCGTCGCCAATCCGGGCATGGATTACAGCGCCTGGCGCGCGGTCTTCGCCAACGTGCCCTTCAAACTGCTCACCTTTGTCTTTCTGCTCGCGGTGTTCCTGCACGCCTGGATCGGCGTGCGCGACATCTTCATGGACTACCTCAAACCCGTGAGTCTGCGCCTCACCGCCGAAATCCTCGCGGCGCTGGCGCTGGTGTTTTACACCGGCTGGGCCATTCACATCCTCTGGGGCATCAAATGAGTCTCGCGGTACGCAAATACGATGCGGTGGTGGTTGGCGCCGGCGGTGCCGGCATGCGTGCCGCCTTACAGCTTTCCGAAGCCGGTCTGTCGGTGGCGGTGCTCTCCAAGGTCTTCCCGACGCGTTCGCATACCGTGGCGGCGCAAGGCGGCATTGGCGCGTCCTTGGGGAACATGGGCGAGGACAACTGGCATTTTCATTTTTATGACACGGTGAAAGGTTCCGATTGGCTCGGTGACCAGGATGCCATCGAGTTCATGTGCCGCGAGGCGCCCAAAGTCGTATACGAACTCGAACACTTCGGCATGCCCTTCGACCGCAATCCCGACGGAACGATTTATCAGCGTCCTTTCGGCGGCCACACCTCGAACTACGGTGAGAAGCCGGTACAGAGGGCCTGCGCGGCGGCGGACCGAACCGGGCATGCGCTCTTGCACACACTCTATCAACGCAATGTGCGGGCGCGCACTCAGTTCTACGTCGAATGGATGGCGCTCGATCTCATCCTCGATGCCGATGGGGACTGCGTGGGCGTGGTGGCCCTGGAAATGGAAACCGGCGAGGTCATGATCCTCCGGGCCAAGACCACGCTCTTCGCCACGGGCGGAGCGGGGCGCATCTATGCCGCCAGCACCAACGCCTTCATCAACACCGGCGACGGCCTGGGCATGGTGGCGCGCGCCGGCCTACCGCTGCAGGATATGGAATTCTGGCAATTCCATCCCACCGGGGTGGCGGGCGCGGGAGTCTTGATCACCGAAGGCGTGCGCGGCGAGGGCGGCATCCTGTTGAACAGCAAGGGCGAGCGTTTCATGGAACGCTATGCGCCGACCTTGAAAGACCTCGCGCCGCGTGACTTCGTGTCCCGCTCCATGGATCAGGAAATCAAGGAAGGGCGCGGGTGCGGCCCGGAGAAAGACCATGTACTCCTGAAGCTCGATCACCTCGGGCCGGAAGTGATTCTCAAGCGCCTGCCCTCGATCCGCGAGATCGCCCTGAAGTTTGCCCACGTCGATTGCATCAAGGAGCCGATTCCGGTGGTGCCCACCATCCACTATCAGATGGGTGGCATCCCGACCAATTTTCACGGCCAGGTCGTGCAGCCCAAGGGCGACAGTCCCAACACCGTGGTCAACGGACTCTATGCGGTCGGCGAATGTGCCTGTGTGTCGGTGCATGGCGCCAACCGCCTGGGTACCAACTCGCTCCTGGACATCGTGGTGTTCGGCCGTGCCGCAGGCAACCACATCGTTGAGTTCAACCTCAAGAACCGCAGCCATAAAGATCTGCCCCAAGACGCCGCGGAGCGCACCCTGGCCCGGCTGGCGCGACTGGAGGGCGCCACTTCCGGCGAGAGCGTGCCACAGGTCGCCCAGGAATTGCGCAAGACCATGCAGGCCTATTGCGGTGTGTTCCGCAACCAGGAATTGCTCCAAACTGGGGTGAAGAAAGTGCTGGAAGTCGCCGAGCGCGCACGGCACACAGCCATCGCCGACAAGAGTAAGACCTTCAACACCGCGCGGGTCGAGGCGCTGGAGATGGACAACCTGATCGAGGTGGCCAAGGCCACCATCATCTCCGCCGAGGCCCGAAAGGAATCGCGCGGCGCGCATGCGCGCAGCGACTTCGAGCTGCGCGACGACATGAACTGGCTCAAGCATACGCTCTGGTATTCCGCCGGCAATCGTCTTGACTACAAGCCGGTCAACCTCAAGCCCCTGACCATTGAATCGGTTCCGCCCAAGGCGCGGACGTTCTGATTTCGCCCAAGGATAGACGATGAAATTCTCCGTTTACCGCTACAACCCGGAAAAAGACGCCGCGCCCTACATGCAGGATTACGAGGTGAAGCTGGAAGCGACCGACAAGATGCTTCTCGACGCCATCGTGCGCCTCAAGGAGCAAGATGACACCCTCGCCTTCCGCCGCTCCTGTCGCGAAGGAGTCTGCGGGTCGGACGCCATGAACATCAACGGCAGGAATGGCCTTGCTTGCACCACCGCAGTGAAGGATCTGTCCGAACCGGTGGAATTGCGCCCGCTGCCAGGACTGCCGGTGATTCGCGACCTGATCGTGGACATGTCGCAGTTCTTTAAGCAATACCATTCGATCAAGCCCTACCTCATCAACGACACACCGCCGCCCGAGAAGGAGCGCTTGCAGTCGCCCGAGGACCGCGAGGAGCTCGACGGCCTGTACGAGTGCATTCTGTGCGCATGTTGCTCGACCGCCTGCCCATCTTTCTGGTGGAACCCGGACAAGTTCGTTGGTCCGGCGGGCCTCTTGGCGGCATACCGCTTTCTGGCCGATACCCGGGATCAGGCGACCAGCGAGCGCCTGGACAATCTGGAAGACCCCTATCGTCTGTTCCGTTGCCACACCATCATGAATTGCGTCGATGTCTGCCCCAAGGGCCTCAACCCCACTCTGGCGATCGGCAAAATCAAGGAGATGATGGTGCGGCGGGCCGTTTGAGCCGCGGTCTGGCATGATCCCCGATCCGCGGGAGCTTGCGCGGCTGCGCTGGCGCTGCCGGCGGGGCATGCTGGAAAACGACCTGATTCTGAGCCGTTTTTTGAACGCCGAGGCCGAGAGTTTGAGCGCCGCCGACGTCTTGGCCCTGGAGAAATTGCTGGATTTGCCCGATAACCAGCTCTGGGACATTCTCGCCGGTCGCGCCCCGGCGCCGGACCCGAACGCGGAGGCGCTGGTGTCCCGCCTGAGACTGGCCTAACGGCCCGATGCTAAGACCGATTTTGTTTGGAGAACAATGATGAGCGACCGCAAGGCAACCCTGAGCTTCAGTGACGGCTCCCCCCCCGTCGACTTTCCCCTGATGACCGGCACCGTCGGGCCGGATGTCGTCGACATTCGCACGCTGTATGGCAAGACCGGTAAATTCACCTACGACCCGGGATTCCTCTCCACCGCCTCGTGCAACTCGGCCATCACCTACATTGACGGTGACAAAGGCGAACTGATGTATCGGGGTTACCCGATCGAGCAGTTGGCGGTCAATTGCGATTTCCTGGAAACCTGCTACCTCCTGCTCAACGGCGAATTGCCAAACCTGGATCAGCGCAAGGACTTCAATGACCGGGTGATGCGCCACACCATGGTGCACGAGCAGATGCAGTTCTTTTTCCGCGGGTTTCGCCGCGACTCTCACCCCATGGCTGTGCTGGTGGCGGTGGTCGGAGCGCTTTCGGCCTTCTACCATGACTCCCTGGACATCAATGACGAACACCACCGCCAGGTTTCGGCCATTCGGCTGATCGCCAAGATGCCCACCCTGGTGGCCATGGCCTACAAGTACTCGGTCGGCCAGCCGTTCGTCTATCCGCGCAACGACCTGTCCTATTCGGCGAACTTCATGCGCATGATGTTCGCCACGCCCTGCGAGGAATACAAGGTCAATGACGTGCTGGTGCGCGCCCTGGACCGCATCTTTATCCTGCACGCCGATCACGAGCAAAACGCCTCGACCTCAACCGTTCGCTTAGCCGGTTCCTCGGGCGCGAACCCCTTCGCCTGCATCGCCGCCGGCATCGCCTGCCTCTGGGGACCGGCGCATGGCGGAGCCAACGAAGCCTGCCTGTCCATGCTCGAGGAGATCGGCGACGTCTCGCGGGTGGGTGAATACATCAAGCGCGCCAAGGACAAGACCGACTCCTTCAAGCTCATGGGGTTCGGGCATCGCGTTTACAAGAATTTCGATCCGCGTGCCAAGCTCATGCGCGAGACCTGCCACGAAGTGCTGAGCGAGTTGGGCCTGCAGAACGACCGCCTGTTCAAGCTGGCGATTGAACTGGAACGCATCGCGCTCGAGGACGAATATTTCGTCTCCAAGAAACTTTATCCCAACGTCGATTTCTATTCGGGCATCGTGCAGCGGGCGCTGGGTATTCCCGTTTCCTTGTTCACGGCGATCTTTGCCCTAGCCCGCACCGTGGGCTGGATCGCCCAGTGGACGGAAATGATCTCCGATCCCGAACAGAAGATCGGTCGGCCGCGCCAGTTGTACAAGGGTGCCGCGCACCGGGACCTCAAGCCCATCGCCTTGCGCTGAAGGCTCTGGAACCGGCGGCAGGCAGGAGCGGGCGCGGGGCGCCCGCTTCCGTTCCGGCTTTCGAAAAAGCCGATTGGCGACGCGGATACTCGCGTGCGTTGAAACAGACACAAGGTGGCGAGCATGATGAAGGAACTGGCGGGCAACTCTTACCTATTCGGCGGCAACGCGCCGTTTATCGAAGAGCAGTACGAGGCTTACCTCGCCGACCCGGAGGCGGTAAGCCCGCGGTGGCGAGGCTACTTCGACCAGATTCGCGCGGGCACCGCAGACGTCGCCCATGCGCCGGTGATCGAAGCCTTCGTGCAACTCGCCAAAACCCGCAAGGCGGTGAGCGCGGCGGTCGATGCCGTGGCCGAAGCCAAGCAGGCAAACGTGGTGCAGCTCATCAACGCCTTTCGCTTCCTGGGTGTGCGCCATGCCGAGCTTGACCCCTTGCAGCGTCAGGAGAGGCCTTACCTCGCCGAACTCGATCCGGGGACCTACGGCTTTAACGACGGCGACCTCGACCTTGAGTTCAACACCAGTTCACTGGTGGGTCCGGAACGTGCGACCCTGCGTGAGATCATTGCGCACTTGCAGACGACTTACTGCCGCAGCGTCGGTATGGAATATATGTACATCGCCGATAGCGCGGAAAAACGCTGGCTACAGGAACGCTTGGAAGGTGCGCGGTCAACGCCCAATTACGAAGCCGATTATCGCCGGCACATCATGGAGCGACTGACCGCCGCGGAAACCCTGGAGAAGTACCTTCACACCAAGTATGTCGGCCAAAAGCGCTTTTCCGGCGAGGGTGGCGACACCCTCATTCCTCTGCTCGACCATTTGCTGCAACGCGCCGGAACCCAGGGTGTGCAGGAAACGGTAATCGGCATGGCCCACCGCGGTCGTCTCGGGGTGCTGGTGAACACGCTGGGCAAGATGCCCGCCGATCTGTTCGCTGAGTTCGAGGGCAAATATTCCTACGAACTTTCAGCCGGAGACGTGAAGTACCACCAAGGTTTTTCCTCTGATGTCGCCACGCCGGGCGGCCCGATGCACCTTACGCTCGCCTTCAACCCATCGCACCTCGAAATCGTCAATCCGGTGGTCGAGGGTTCGGTGCGTTCCCGCCAATTTCGGCGCCAGGATCACGAAGGCAAGCAGGTGCTGCCGGTGCTGATCCACGGCGACGCCGCCTTCGCGGGCCAAGGCGTGGTCATGGAAACCCTGAACCTGTCGCAGACCCGCGGCTACGGCACCGGCGGCACGGTACACATCATAATTAACAACCAGATCGGCTTCACCACCTCCGATCCGCGCGACTCGCGCTCCACGCTCTACTGTTCGGACGTGGCCAAGATGGTCGAAGCGCCAATCTTCCACGTCAACGCCGACGACCCCGAAGCGGTGCTGCTGGTGACGGAAATCGCCTTCGATTTTCGCCAGATTTTCAAGAAGGACGTGATCATCGACATGGTCTGTTTCCGCAAGCTCGGCCACAACGAGCAGGACGAGCCCATGGTCACTCAGCCTCTGATGTACAAGAGCATCGCCAAGCACCCCGGCACGCGCAAACTCTACGCTGAGCGCCTGGAGCGGGAGGGCGTGCTCGCCCAAGGCGAGGCCGAAGAGATGATCGCGACGTTTCGCGCCGCACTCGACAAGGGCTACCACACCAACAAGACCATCCTGTCCAACTACAAGCCGCCCTACACCATCGATTGGAGCGCGTTCAAGGGCCGCGAGTGGACCGACGCGTACCAGAGCGCGCTGCCGGTGAAATCGATCAAGCGCCTGGCCAAGCGGCTCACTACGGTCCCCGACCAGTTCAAGACCCATGCCCGGGTGGAGAAAATCATCGCTGACCGCAAGGCCATGGGCGAAGGCAAGCTCGCGGTCGATTGGGGCATGGCGGAAAACCTGGCCTACGCGAGCCTGCTGGAAGACGGCTACGGCGTGCGCATCACCGGCCAGGACGTGGGTCGCGGCACCTTCTTTCACCGCCATGCCGTGCTGCACGACCAGAACCGCGAACGCTGGGACGCCGGCACCTATGTGCCGCTGGAACATATAGCCGATCAGCAGGGCGCGTTCCGGATCTATGATTCGGTCTTGTCGGAGGAGGCGGTGCTGGGCTTCGAATACGGCTATTCGACCTCGGACCCCAACCTGCTGGTGGTCTGGGAAGCGCAGTTCGGCGACTTCGCCAATGGCGCGCAAGTGGTGATCGACCAGTTCATCAGCTCGGGTGAAGTGAAGTGGGGCCGCATCTGTGGATTGGTGATGCTGCTGCCGCACGGCTACGAGGGCCAGGGGCCGGAGCACTCCTCGGCGCGCCCCGAGCGCTACCTACAGTTGTGCGCCGAGCACAACATGCAGGTTTGCGTGCCCTCCAACGCCGCGCAGATCTTTCATTTGCTGCGTCGGCAAATGGTGCGGCAATACCGCAAGCCCTTGATCGTGATGGCGCCCAAGAGCCTGCTGCGTCACCCGGGGGCCAGTTCGCCGCTGGAGGATTTCGCCGCGGGCGGCTACCAGACGGTGATCGGCGAAGTCGATCGCGTTGTGGCCAAGAATGTCCGCCGAGTGATCGTGTGTTCGGGCAAGGTCTATTACGATCTCTTGGCCTACCGCCGGGAGCAAAAGATCAGCGATGTCATCATTCTGCGCTTGGAGCAGCAATACCCCTTTCCGCACGAGGACCTCAAGGCGCAAATCAAGAAGTACGCCGAAGCGCGGGAGCTGGTCTGGTGTCAGGAAGAGCCCCAGAACCAGGGCGCCTGGTATCGGCTGATGGCGTATTTCCGCAATGACATTCCGGCGAAGATGCGGCTCTACTTCGCTGGCCGGCCGATCTCGGCGTCGCCCGCCGTTGGCTATTCCTCGAAACACCTCGCGCAGCAGAAGGAACTGGTCGAGGCGGCCTTTTCCAGCCGCCTTTCCGCGGGGGAGATGAACGTTGCCCTGTGAGTCGCTCGCCTAGGGCCAACACCAAGCTTGAATTGGAAGGATCGGAAATGCTGGTCGAAGTGAAAGTCCCCCAGTTGTCGGAATCAGTGGCGGAAGCCACGCTGGTCGCCTGGCACAAGAAGGAGGGGGAATTCGTCAATCGCGACGAAAACCTCATCGATGTCGAAACCGACAAAGTCGTGCTGGAGCTGCCCGCCCCGGCGGCTGGCGTGCTCGCCAGCATCAAGAAAGGTGATGGCGCCACCGTGGTGGCGGGCGAACTGATCGCACTGATCGACACCGCCGCGAAAACCGGCACGGTCGCCGCGGCGACACCGATCGTTGGCACCGCCGTGGCCGCCGCCCCGGCGCCGGCCGCTACCGCCCAGGCCGCTGCGGCATTGCCGGCGGCGCGCAAGATGATGGCCGAGCAGGGGATTCCCGCCGCGGCGATCGCGGGCAGCGGCCGGGGGGGGCGCATCACCAAGGGCGACGTGCTCGCCCATGGGCAGGCCCAGCCCACCCCGGTCGCAGGAGCTGCCGGACCGGCGCCCGCGGCGGCGGCGCCAGCGCCCGCCCCTGTCCCCAAGGCCGCGACGCCGGCCGTGGTGCTCCCCGGCGGGCTCGCCAACCGAGTTGAGAAGCGCGTGCCGATGAGCCGTTTGCGCCAGCGCGTGGCCGAGCGCCTGGTGGCATCGCAGTCGACGGCGGCGATCCTCACCACCTTCAACGAAGTGAACATGCAGCCGGTGATCGACCTGCGGAACCGGTACAAGGATCGGTTCGAGAAGGAACATGGCGTGAAACTCGGCTTTATGTCCTTTTTCGTCAAGGCAGCGGTCGCCGCGCTGAAGAAATATCCGGTGGTTAACGCCTCGATCGACGGCAGCGACATCATCTATCACGGCTATTTCGACGTCGGCGTCGCGGTCGGCAGTCCCCGTGGTCTGGTGGTGCCCATCCTGCGAGACGTCGACCAGCTCTCCATCGCCGAGATCGAGAAGAAGATCGCCGACTTCGGCAAGCGCGCCCAGGATGGCAAACTCGAAGTCGAGGAACTCACCGGCGGCACCTTCACCATTTCCAACGGGGGCGTTTTCGGCTCCATGCTCTCCACCCCCATCATCAATCCGCCCCAATCAGCGATTCTAGGCGTTCATGCCACTAAGGAGCGCCCGGTGGTGGAGAATGGGCAGATCGTTATCCGGCCGATCAACTATCTGGCGCTGTCCTACGACCACCGGATCATCGATGGGCGCGAAGCGGTACTGTCGCTGGTAGCGATGAAAGAGGCGCTGGAAGATCCGGCGCGCCTAATACTTGAAGTCTGACCCCCGGCAAGGAACGGAATTGCTTATGGCCAAGGAATTCGATGTGGTGGTGATTGGCGGTGGTCCGGGCGGCTACGTCGCGGCGATTCGCGCGGCGCAGTTGGGCTTCGCCACCGCCTGCGTGGAGCAATGGAGCGACGAGGCGGGCAAGGTGGTGTTCGGCGGCACCTGCCTCAATGTCGGCTGCATTCCCTCCAAGGCTCTGCTGCAATCCTCGGAGAACTACCATCTGGCGGCGCACGAATTCGCCAGCCACGGCATCGGCGTAACAGGCTTGTCCATCGACGTGGCGCAGATGATGAAGAGGAAGGACAAGATCGTCGCCGACAACCGCGCCGGCATTCTGTACCTGTTCAAGAAGAACAAGGTCGCCAACTTTCATGGCAAGGGCAGCTTGGCCTCGGGCGACGACTCGGGCTGGACCCTCAAGGTGGCCCTCGCCGCCGGCGGAGAGGAAACGCTGCACGCCAAGCAGGTGATCATCGCTACTGGGTCGAGCCCGCGGCAATTGCCCGGCGCGCCGGTGGACAACCAGCGCATTCTCGACAACGCTGGCGCCTTGTCGCTCACCGCCGTGCCCAAGAGCCTGGGTGTGATCGGCGCCGGCGTGATCGGTCTGGAAATGGGCAGCGTGTGGCGGCGCCTGGGCGCCGAGGTCACGGTACTGGAAGCGCTGCCCGCCTTTCTGGGTCTTGCCGACGACGCCATCGCCAAGGAAGCGCTGAAAGTGCTCACCAAGGACGAGGGTCTGGCCATCGAACTGGGCGTGAAGATCGACAAGATCAGCGCCAAGAAGCTGGTGAGCGTCGAGTACACCGATGCCGCGGGCGCGAAGCAGAGCAAGACCTTCGAAAAGCTGATCGTCGCGATCGGACGTGCTCCCAATACCGCCGGCCTCAATGCCGCGGGCGTTGGGCTCGCGCTCAATGAACGCGGGCAGATCGAAGTCGACGAGCAGTGTCGAAGCAATTTACCCGGGGTCTGGGCCATCGGCGACGTAGTGCGCGGTCCCATGCTGGCGCACAAGGCGGAAGAAGAGGGTGTGGCGGTAGCGGAGCGCATCGCCGGGCAGTATGCGCATGTCGATTTCAACACCATCCCCTGGGTGATTTACACCCAACCGGAGATCGCTTGGGTCGGTCAGACCGAGCAACAGTTGCGGGCCGCTGGCGTGACCTACCGCTCCGGGCAATTCCCCTTCCTGGCCAATGGCCGCGCCAAGGGCCTGGGCGAGACCCGCGGCTTCGTCAAATTCCTCGCCGACGCCAAGACCGATCGTGTGTTGGGGGTGCATATCATTGGGCCCTTCGCCTCTGAGTTGATCTCCGAAGCGGTCGTGGCGATGGAATTCGGTGCTTCCAGCGAAGATATCGCCCGCATCTGTCACGCCCACCCTTCGCTCGCCGAGGTGGTGAAAGAGGCGGCGCTGGCGGTCGACAAGCGCGCCATTCACATTTGACCCGCGGCGCGGGGAAGCGGCGCAAGTGAGTCCCGGGACCTCCAGGGCAGACGCGACGGCGCGCGGGACAGGCGCTTTACCGTCGGGTGCGCTGGCGGGCTATCTCCAACCGCTGCTCGCCGAGCGCGGCATCGCCCTTGACGCCGCCCAGCGCTGCGCCCTCGCGCGCCTGCAACAATTGCACGATCAATTGATGGTCTTCAAGGCCGCGCGGCATTCACCGCTGCGACGGCTGATCGAGCGGCCGGCGCCGCCGCGGGGCCTGTACTTCTGGGGCGGCGTGGGGCGCGGCAAGAGCTTCCTGATGGATGCCTTTCATCACTGCCTGCCTTACCGCCGCAAGACCCGGGTCCACTTTCACGCCTTTATGCGCGGAGTGCATCGAGAACTCGATACCCTGAAGCGCGAAATCGATCCGCTCCAGGCCGTTGCCGAGCGCATCGCCAAGCGCTATCGTCTGATTTGTTTCGACGAATTTCACGTTTCCGACATCGCCGATGCAATGATTCTCGGGCGCCTGTTCGCCGCGCTGCTCGACCGCGGCGTGGTCTTCGTCGCTACCTCCAACTACCGGCCCGAGGATCTTTATCCCAACGGACTCAAGCGCGAGAGCTTTCTGCCGACCATCGCGCTCATCCGCCAGCGCCTCGACGTACTCGAGGTGGATGGTGGCGTCGACTATCGCCTGCGGGCGCTGGAACGCTTCCCGAGCTACCGCGTGCCTTGCGACGCTGCCGCTCTGGCCGCGCTCGAGCAAATGTTCGAACAAATGCGCGACGGCGCCGACGATTCGCTCCACCTGGAAGTCGAAGGGCGCCGCCTGAGCCCGCGCCGACGTGCTGGCGGCATCATCTGGTTCGATTTCGCTACCCTTTGCCAGGGCGCGCGGTCGCAACTCGACTATCTGGAACTGGCACAGCGCTTCCATACCGTATTGCTCTCGGGACTGCGGCCGATGTCGGCGGATGAGCGTGACGCGGCGCGTCGTTTCACCTGGCTGGTCGACGTGTTGTACGAGCATCGGGTCAAGCTGATAATAGCAGCCGAGGTACCCGCCGAGTCGCTGTACACTCGGGGCACCTTCGCCAACGAATTCAGCCGTACGGTGAGTCGGTTGACCGAAATGCAAACGCATGAATACATGGCCGCCCCGCACCTTGCGGCCTGAAACCCATGGAGCAGGATCATGAGCACTTTCAAGGCATTCCGGACCTTTGACCACGCGGGCAAGGCGGAAAGCCGCCTGGTCGAGATGAGCATTGACGAACTCGATCCGGGCGAGGTAGTGATCAAGAGTGAGTACTCCACCGTCAACTACAAAGACGCACTCTCCGGCACCGGGGCTGGCCGGATTATCCGGCGGTTTCCCTGCAATGGGGGCATCGACGTCGCTGGCAGCGTCGCCTCCTCGACCGACGCGCGGTTCAAGCCCGGGGATCCGGTGCTGTGCAACAGCTATGACTTTGGCGTCGCGCATGACGGCGGCTATGCCGAATACTGTCGGGTGCCCGCGCACTGGGTGGTGCCGCTGCCTCCAGGCATGGACAGTTTCGACGCGATGTGCCTGGGTGTGGCCGGCTTCACCGCCGGGCTTGCCGTCGAGCGCATGGAGCAATGCGGCTTGCGGCCCGAGAATGGTCCGGTGGTGGTGGATGGTGCTACCGGTGGCGTGGGCAGCGTGGCGATTGAGGTCCTGGCAAAACTCGGATACCACGTGGTCGCGCTCACCAGCAAGGAGAGCGAAGCCGATTATCTTCATGGTCTCGGCGCCCGCGAGATCCTGCCGCGCAAGAGCCTCGATTTGTCCCGGATCAAACCTCTGGACAAAGCCACCTGGGCTGGCGCAGTCGACAACCTCGGCGGCGAGACGTTGGCCTGGCTGGCCAGCACCATGAAGATTGGCGGCACCCTGGCCTCGGTCGGCCTGGCCGCCAGCCCGACGCTCAATACCACGGTGATGCCCTTCATCCTTCGCGGGGTCTCGCTCCTGGGCATCGACTCGGTCAATTGCCCCATGGAACAACGTCTGCGCATCTGGAAGAAATTCGGCGCGGCGTGGAAACCGGAGCGAACCATTGCGGCCGTGCGCACCGTCGCCTTCGCCGAACTGCCTTCGGTCTTCGAAGCTTTCATCAAGGCGCAGGTGACCGGTCGCGTGGTGGTCAAGTTCTGATGAACGAACAGCTTCCCGCACATGTGCCCCTGGCGGTTGCAACACGTGGCGGCCGGATCGAGAGCGTGCATTACGGCTCCGCCGTGGTGGTCGATCGCGGGGGGGCGGTGCAGTTCGCTTTGGGCGATCCAGCGGCCGCCAGTTTTACCCGCTCCTCGCTGAAACCTCTGCAAGCCATGCCCTTCATGGCGCGGAGGGGCGAGCGGGCGTACGGTTTCTCCGCGGCCCAGACCGCGCTGCTCTGTGCCAGCCATTCCGGCGAAGCGCACCATGTCGAGGCCGTCGCCGACATGCTGGCGCGGGCGGGCAATGTAGCGGGCGATTTGCTATGCGGTACCCATCGGCCGCGCTATTTCGAGGACCTCAACCTGTTGCCGGGGCCTGAGGCCATCTTTACCCCCCTGCACAACAACTGCTCGGGCAAACATGCCGGTATGCTCGCTTGCTGCCGCATGATGCATGAGCCTGTGAGCGACTATTTGGGCTTTGATCATCCCCTGCAAAAGGAGATTCGTACCGCGGTCGCCCATTTTTGCGGGGTGCCCGAGCAAACCTTGCTGCCGGGCGTCGATGGTTGTTCGGCGTTCAATTACGCCGTGCCGCTGCATGGACTCGCGCTCGCCTTTGCACGGCTGGCCAGCGAGGAGCCCGATGAGCGCTACGGGGATGCTCCCCAGCGGCTGTTCGCGGCCATGACAGCGCACCCCGAAATGGTCTCCGGCACCGGCCGTATCGACAACGATCTGATGCGGGCCGGGGGTGGCGATTGGGTGACCAAGATCGGGGCCGAGGGTGTCTATGCCATCGGCCTACGCAGCCTGGGCTTGGGCCTGGCCGTGAAGATCGCCGACGGCAATGCCCGAGCCTTGGGGCCAGTGATCCTCGCCTTGCTCCGCCGTGTTTCGGCCAAGGGTTGGGATGCACCTCGGCTCGCCCCCTGGGCGGTGACGCCAATCCTAAACTGTCGAGGACGAACCACTGGCGAGGTGCGAAGCATTCTTGATTAACGTCAAAATGCTGCTGGTCCGCGCACCTTGGTGAACTTAGTTCGGGGCGCATGGTCATTAGCATCGGGCAGGCTGCTTGATGCCGCGCCAAGCCTGGAAGGACTGGGCTATACTGCGCGCGGACGCTTTGCCCGGCCGGGCGGCGGGTCATAACAATGGTTCAGGGAAGAGCCGCGGATGGGTGATCGCGAAGTCGATCAGCAGTTGGTGGAACGTGCGCAGCGAGGTGACAAGCGCGCTTTCGAGTTGCTGGTGCTGAAGTACCAACGCAAGCTCGGAAGGCTGCTTTCGCGATTCGTGCGGGATGCCGGTGAAGTCGAGGATGTGACGCAAGAAGCGTTCATCAAGGCCTACCGGGCACTGCCGAATTTTCGTGGAGATAGTGCTTTCTATACCTGGCTGTATCGCATTGGTATCAACACGGCCAAGAACTACCTCGTGGCGATGGGTCGGCGTGCGCCTACCGCTACCGGATTCGACCACGAGGAGGCCGAGAATTTTGATGATGCCGAGCAGTTGCGGGACACCAACACACCCGAAAACGCGATGATGAGCAAGCAGGTGGGGGAAACGGTAACGCGCGCGATGGATGCCTTGCCGGAGGAACTTCGGACGGCCATCACCCTGCGCGAAATCGAAGGTTTGAGTTATGAAGACATCGCCAGCGCCATGAACTGCCCCATAGGCACAGTTCGCTCGCGGATCTTCAGGGCGCGGGAAGCGATCGCCACGGAGTTGCGGCCGCTCTTGGGCACGGACAAAGACAGGAGATGGTGATGGGGGAAGAGATTTCTCAGTTGGTGGATGGCGAGCTCGAAGCCGCGCAGTTGGAGCGTGTATGCGCGAGACTCGGCGATGGGAAGGCCCTCGAAGTCTGGGTTGCCTATCATCTGATCGGTGATGCGCTGCGTCAGAGCGCCAGCGTCGCACCAGGATTTCACGAGCGATTCAGCGAGCGGCTTGCCGCCGAGCCGACGGTGCTCGCTCCGCCCCGCCGTGTCCCCCGCCCGCAATTCGTGCCCTGGGCCGTTGCCGCCAGCGTCGCCGCCGTGGCGGTGGTCGGCTGGATAGGCTTGCGCGAGATTCCCGCTCCGCCGCTTGGGGCGACCGCGCAGGTTCAGACCGCCGAGAAGGTGTCGGTGGCGGCGGTGCGGCCGCTGCAAAGCGCTGGGTACAACGACTATCTCATGGTGCACCAGGCCTATTCTCCGGCGACCGCCTTGCAGGGTGTGCGCCCCTACATTCGTACGGTGGCGGAATCGGGGCAGGAAGCGCGCTGATGATGCGGAGGGTGTGGTGGTTTTGGACCGGGCTGGTCGCTTCCGGGCTGGCCCTGGCGGAGCAAGGCGCGGCGCCGGGAGCGGCGGAATGGCTGCAAACTGTGGCCAATGCGGCACGCCAGCTCAATTACGTGGGCACGGTGGTGTATCAGCACGGCAATCGCGTCGAGACTTCCCGGCTATTCCACCTCAATGATGTTCAAGGCGAGCAGGAGCGGCTGATTAGTCTAGAAGGCCCGATGCGCGAAATCGTGCGCAGCAATGATCAGGTGACCTGCTTCTATCCGGAATTGCGCGTCGTGCGCATCGAACAGCGCAGCGCCCGCAATGCCTTTCCAGCGCTCTTGCCGCAGCAGATGGCGACACTTTCCCAGAACTACAATTTTCGCCAGGGCGAACTCGCCCGTGTTGCCGGGGTCGAGGCGCGCGCCTACGTGTTCGAGCCTAAGGACGGACTGCGTTATGGGCACCAGTTCTGGACCGACAATGCCAGTGGACTGCTGCTCAAGGCTCGCATGGTCAACGACAAGAACGAAGTCATCGAACAGTTCATGTTCACCGATCTCAGGGTCGGAGGCAAGATCGAACGCAGCTCGGTTCGTCCCAGTATCGGCCGGCTGCCACCAGACTGGAAGGTGCTGAAAGTCAGCCCAGCGGTTGGGGTACTTCAGGACACCGGTTGGCAGGTTGCGTACCTGCCGCCAGGGTTCACCAAGATCGTAGAGATGTTCCGCACCATCACCGGTAAGCCGGACCCGGTTGCTCACCTGGTGTTTTCCGATGGCTTGGTGGCGGTTTCGGTCTTTGTCGAAACCCATAAGGGTCAAGCGCACGGGCAGGGCCTGGTCAGGACTGGCGCCATCAACGTTTACGCGCTTCAGATTGACGACCACTTGATTACCGTGCTGGGTGAAACCCCCGGCGAAACCGTGCAGCGGATTGCCGGATCCATTACCCGTCGCCGATGATTGAAAACTTTGCCCGGGTTGCCAGGGTCGAAGGGGGCGACGCGTGGATCGAGGCCTCGAGGCCGGTTGGTTGCGGGCATTGTCAGGAAAACCTTGCCTGCTCGGTCAATCGCGGATCCTCCCGCAGTGCTGGTTCCGAGGGGCTGATCCGGGTGGCCAATCCGATTGGCGCGTTGCCCGGTGACGCAGTGATCGTTGGGGTTCAGGATGGCGCAGTCTGGCGGGTGGCCTGGTGGGTCTACCTCCTGCCGCTGATGCTGGCGCTGAGCGGCGCGCTGCTTGGCCAAGCGGTCCAGGGCCGCGACGATGGCGCGGCAGCTTTGGGTGCCGTGGTCGGTTTGGCGACGGGGTTTGTTTGGGGAAGGTGGGTGCAGGGACGGGCGGCGACGCGCAGAGTCTGCCGAACGTCGATCCTGCGCCGGGACGTGTCACGGACTTGAATTGAACGTAGCAAGGATGGAAAGATGAAAGCAAAGTTGTATGGATTCTTTAGGTTGGTCGGATTCCTCGCGGTGCTGATCGCTCCGACGATCGCTTACGCGGACCTGCCGGATTTTACCGAGCTCTATGAGAAGCATGGCCCAGCGGTGGTCAATATCAGTGCCACGCACAAGGCCAAGCTCGGAGGGCAGCTTCCGCAAATGTCGGAGGATGATCCGTTCTACGAGTTCTTCAAGCGCTTCGGCTTTCCGCGCGGTCCGCAGCGCGAGTTCCAGCAGCAGGCGGCCGGGTCGGGGTTCATCATCTCCGCCGATGGCTATGTCGTCACCAACAGCCATGTGGTTGATGGGGCCGAAGAGGTTGACGTCAAGCTCACCGACAAGCGCGAATTCAAGGCCAGAGTGGTGGGTGTGGACAAGCGCACCGACGTGGCGGTGATCAAGATCGAAGCAGCGAACTTGCCGCGCGTCACGATCGGCGACCCCAACAAGCTCAAAGTGGGCGAGTGGGTGGTGGCGATTGGCCAGCCCTTCGGACTGGAAAATACCATCACCGCCGGTATCGTCAGCGCCAAGGGGCGTGACCGTGTGCAGGATGCCCTGGTGCCCTTCATCCAGACCGATGCAGCCATCAATCCAGGCAACTCCGGCGGGCCGCTGATGAATCTCAAAGGCGAGGTGGTGGGCATCAACACCCTGATCTATAGTCGCACTGGTGGCTATATGGGTCTGGCTTTCGCCATCCCCATCGATGTCGCGATGGACGTGGTCAGCCAGTTGCGCGCGACCGGCAGAGTCACGCGCGGCCGCATCGGCGTTTCCATCCAGGAGGTCGACAAGGAGAAGGCCGAGGCCTTTGGCCTGGCCAAGGCGACTGGCGCTCTGGTCAATTCGGTTGCCAAGGGCGGCCCCGCCGACAAGGCCGGCATTGAACCAGGCGACATCATTCTCAAGTTCGACGGCCGGGCGGTAACCAGCAACAGCGATCTGCCGCGCATCGTTGCCGGCGTCAAGCCGGGCAGCAAGACCACGGCGACGGTCTGGCGCAAGGGCTCGACCAAGGACTTGGCGATCACGGTCGAAGAATGGAAGGACGAGGTCGGGGGCAAGCGCACCCAGCGTGGCGGCAAGGCTCCCAAGGAAAAGGCCAAGCCCAACCGCCTGGGACTGATGGTGAGCGAACTTACTGACGAGCAGAAGCGTGAACTCGGGGTCAAGCACGGCGTGGTGATCGATGACGTGGTCAACGGCGGCCGCGCCAACTTGCAGGCCGGCGACGTGCTCATGGCGGTGATCCACAAGGGGGTTAGCACCGAGATCAAAAGCGTCGAGCAACTCAATACGGTGCTCGCCAAAGCCGACAAGAACGCCACCGTGACCTTGCTTTTGCGGCGCGAGGACGCTCAGTTGTTCGCCAGTATCAAGCTCGCCGATTGAGCCCTGATTCGGCGGCTCAAGCAGTGTTGAAGGTCTATGGGCGGTCCTACTGTACGCTCTGCGCGGACATGATGGCCGCCTTGCAAGCCCTGCAGCCGCGATACGGCTACCAGATCGAGTGGGTGGACATCGAGGGCATCGAGGAACTCGAGGACCGGTACGGCGAAACCGTACCGGTCCTGGTGGCTGCGGGCCAGGAATTGTGCCATTACCGTTTGGAGGTGGCGCGGCTGGATGCTTATTTCCCCCAGATGCGGTAAAATCGCATGCAATTTCCGGGCCTTGCGCGGATTGTTCCGGTCAAGTTTCGGATGAAGACTCTTCGTTTGTCGAGAGGGCACTGAGAAGTGTCCTTTTTTTTCGGATTTCCCTGTGCAGCGCATTCGCAACTTTTCGATCATTGCCCACATCGACCACGGCAAGTCCACGCTGGCCGACCGCTTCATCCAGCGCTGTGGCGGCTTGTCCGACCGCGAAATGTCGGAACAAGTCCTCGATTCCATGGATCTCGAGCGCGAGCGCGGCATCACCATCAAGGCGCAAACCGCCGCGTTGACCTACGTCGCCCGTGACGGCGAGACCTACGCGCTCAACCTCATTGATACGCCCGGGCACGTCGACTTCTCTTATGAGGTGTCGCGTTCGCTCGCCGCCTGCGAAGGAGCGCTCCTGGTGGTGGACGCCTCGCAGGGTGTGGAAGCCCAGACCGTGGCGAACTGCTACACGGCCATCGAGCAAAGGGTGGAAGTGGTGCCCGTGCTCAACAAGATTGATCTGCCCTCGGCTGATCCAGATCGGGTGATCACGGAAATCGAGGACATCATCGGCATCGACGCCAAGGAGGCCATTCGGGCCAGCGCCAAGACCGGTGAGGGTATCGATGACATCCTCGAAGCCGTGATCGCGCGCATCCCGCCGCCCCAGGGCGATCCCGACGCACCGTTGCAGGCGCTAATCATCGATTCCTGGTTCGACAACTACGTCGGCGTGGTGATGCTGGTCAGGGTGATGCAGGGAACGTTGAAGCCCAAGGACAAAATCCTGCTGATGTCCACGCAGGCCAGCTATCTGTGCGAACAAGTCGGCGTGTTCACCCCCAAGTCGCTGTCGCGCCCGGAACTTGGCGCCGGAGAGGTGGGCTTCATCATCGCCGGCATCAAGGAACTTCAGGCCGCCCGGGTGGGTGACACCGTTACCTTGGTGACACGGCGCGCGGCCAAGGCCTTGCCGGGTTTCAAGGAAATCAAGCCGCAGGTTTTCGCCGGACTCTATCCGGTCGAGGCCAACCAATACGATGCTCTACGGGACGCCCTGCTGAAGCTAAAACTCAATGACTCCTCGCTTCACTACGAACCGGAAGTTTCCCAGGCGCTGGGCTTCGGTTTTCGCTGCGGTTTTCTCGGCCTGCTCCACATGGACATCGTGCAGGAGCGCCTGGAGCGCGAATACGACATGGATCTCATCACCACCGCGCCCACGGTGGTGTACGAAGTACTCCTGCGCGATGGCAGCGTGTGCGAGATCGAGAATCCCTCACGTTTGCCCGATCTGTCCAAGGTCGAGGAAATCCGCGAGCCGATCATTACCGCGCACATCCTCATGCCCCAGGAATATGTAGGTACTGTAATCACGCTTTGCACCGACAAGCGCGGCACGCAAAAGAACATGCAATACCTCGGTCGGCAGGTCATGCTCACCTACGAGTTGCCCATGGCCGAAGTGGTGATGGACTTCTTCGACAAGCTGAAATCAGTCTCCCGTGGCTACGCCTCGCTCGATTACGAGTTCAAGGAGTTCCGTGCCGCCGATGTGGTCAAGCTCGACATCCTGATCAATGGTGATCGCGTCGACGCCTTGTCGGTGATGGTGCATCGCTCGAATGCCATGTATCGCGGGCGGGAGGTGGCCGCGCGCATGCGCCAGCTCATTCCCAGGCAGATGTTCGATGTCGCGGTGCAGGCGGCGATCGGCTCGCAAATCATCGCCCGCGAGAACATCAAAGCCATGCGCAAGAACGTGCTGGCCAAGTGCTATGGCGGAGATATCACCAGGAAGCGCAAGCTGCTGGAAAAGCAGAAGGCCGGCAAACGGCGCATGAAGGCGGTCGGCAATGTGGAAATCCCCCAGGAAGCTTTTCTTGCCATCCTTCAAGTCGGGGATGGAAAATGAGATCAAACGTCTTTTCGAAGGGGCGAATCGACGTCCTGGTGCTGGCGCCACGCCCCGCGGCGCGGTGATAATCAACGCATTCTCCAGTCTGAAGAAAGCCTTTTCCGGTCATGAACTTTCCGCTGATTCTGTTCGTTTTCCTGCTGGTCACCGGCGCCATCGCCTTGCTCGATCGCGTCTATTTGCGCAAGCGGCGCGCTGAAAGTGAACGTGAGCCCTGGTGGGTGGAGTACAGCAAGAGCTTCTTCCCGGTGATTCTCCTGGTCTTCGCACTGCGCTCATTTCTGGTGGAACCCTTCAAGATTCCTTCCAGCTCGATGCGGCCTACCCTGGTCGTCGGCGATTTCATTCTGGTCAACAAGTACACTTACGGCATACGTCTACCCATCATCGAACGCAAGATCATTCCCATCAATGACCCACGCCGCGGCGACGTAGTGGTTTTCCGCTATCCGCTCGATCCCACGCTCGACTACATCAAGCGCGTGGTCGGAGTGCCTGGCGACGAGGTGGTCTATCGCGACAAGCAGCTTCTGATTAACGGCGAAAAGATGGAACTGGTGGCTGACGGTAGCTATAGTTACCTGGAGGGTGGCGCGAGTTTTGTCACCACCGAGCGGTTCAGGGAGTCTCTATCCGGAGTTAGTCACGCCATCGCTCGCAGTCCGGAAATCCCACCGGTAAGGCTCTCGGGAGTACGGAGCTTTCCCGGTCGGGAAAACTGTGATTACAATGATCACGGTTTCCGGTGCAAGGTGCCCGCGGGCCACTACCTCATGATGGGTGACAACCGGGACAACAGCGAGGACAGCCGCTACTGGGGATTCGTCCCCGACGATCACATTCGCGGTAAGGCCTTTTTCATCTGGTTCAACTGGGACGATCTGAGCAGCTTCGCCTTCGAGCGCATCGGCCAGAGCGTACATTGACGCGAAGGGAGTAGGGAATGCGCAAAGAGCAGGGTATATCCTTTCTTGGCTTTATCATGCTGGCGGTCCTGGTCGCGGCAGCGGCGCTGGTCGGTTTCAAAGTGACGCCGGTGTATGTCGAGTATTTCTCCATCAAGAAGATGTTGTCGACGACAGTGATGGAGGCCAAAGATCTCCAACCGAGCGAGATTCGGCGGGTATTCGAAAGAAAACTCGCGACTGAATACATCGAATCCGTAAACTCGACGGATCTCGATATCGGCAAGGAAAGCGGGCAATTGGTTATTAGCGTTTCCTATATCAAGAAGATTCCGCTCGTTTCCAATGTCAGTCTCTACTTCGAGTTCGACGCCTCCGCCCGACGCTGAGGACCAATGCCCACAGATCTGTGCGAAGCGCTCGGCTATCGCTTTGCCGAGCACAACCTGCTTGATCAGGCACTCACCCATCGCAGTTTCGGGCCGCAGCACAATGAGCGCGTGGAGTTCGTCGGCGACAGTGTTCTTAACTGCGTCGTCGCCACGCTGCTGTACCAGCGGTTTCCCGATCTTCCCGAAGGGCAGCTGTCGCGCATGCGGGCAAATCTGGTCAATCGTGAAACGCTGCACGAACTCGCCGTGGCGCTCGATCTCGGGGCCAAGCTGCGCCTGGGGGAGGGAGAAAGCCGCAGCGGCGGGGCGTCCCGCCCGTCCATCCTGGCCGACGCGCTGGAGGCGATCTTCGGCGCGGTCTACCTCGACGGTGGTTTTGAAGCGGCCCGCGCGGTGATCGCTCGGCTCTATGCCGAACCAATGTCGCGCCTGGCCACGGGCGAGCAGAGCAAGGACCCCAAGACCCGCCTGCAAGAGTTCCTGCAAGGACGGCGCTTGCCGCTACCGAGTTATGGCGTCGCCAGCATCACGGGTGAAGCGCACGCGCAGAGCTTCGAGGTACGGTGCGATCTGCCCGATCTCGGTATCAGCTCCACAGGTTGCGGGCGCAACCGGCGTGCCGCCGAGCAGGAAGCTGCGCTGGCGGCGCTTGCCCAGATCGCGCTCACTCGATGAGCGGCAGACCTTCGCGACACGGACCCGGCCCCGCCACCGTCACGACCGCTGTGGGGGCCGCGTCTCCCGCAGCCATTGCCCATGCCGGCACCATCGCCGTGGTGGGGCGACCCAACGTCGGAAAGTCGACTCTGCTCAATCACCTGATCGGCGAAAAGATCAGCATCACCTCACGCAAGGCCCAGACTACCCGTCAGCGCGTTCGCGGCATTTTGAGCCTCGGCGAGCGCCAGTTCGTATTCGTCGACACGCCGGGTTTTCAGACTGCGCACCGCACCGCGCTCAACCGCGAAATGAATCGTGCGGTACAACAATCGCTGGCCGAAGTGGATGTGGTTCTCTGGGTGGTCGAGGCGAACCGCTACAACCTGGCCGATCGCGCACTGCTGCCCTTGTTGCCCGTGGACCGGCCGGTGATCCTGGCCGTGAACAAGACCGACCGGGTCACCGACAAGCGGGGCTTGCTGCCCTTCGTGGCGCAGATCAGCCAGGTTCGAGAATTCGCCGCGATTCTCCCGGTGAGTGCGAGTCGCGACCAAGGCTTGCCGGAACTCCTGGAGGAAATCGGCAAGCACTTGCCGGCCGGGGAGGCCCTGTACCCTCCGGACGAACTCACCGATCGGGACGAACGTTTCCTTGCCGCCGAATTCATCCGCGAGAAAATCTTCCGCCTGCTGGGCGAAGAAGTGCCCTATTTCTGCAATGTGGTGATCGACCACTTCGAGCAGGAGGGCCAGTTGCGGCGCATTTTCGCCGCGGTAATCGTCGACAAGCCCGGGCAGAAGCCGATCCTGTTGGGCAAGGACGGCGATATGATCAAGCGCATCGCCACCGAGGCCCGCCTCGACATGGAACGGCTCTTCGGGGGCAGAATCTACCTGGAAGTGTGGGTTCGGGTCAGAAGCGGCTGGGCCGACGACGAGGCGACCCTGCGGCGCCAAGGTTTCTGACTCGAACCGGCCACGCCATGAGCGCCCCCGAGCGGCCGCCCGAAGGGGGCGCAAGCCAAACGCCGGAGCGGGCGCAGCCCGCGAACGGCCCCCCCCCTTTTTCACCTGAAGGCGGGCGGCGGAAAGGTACACCAGCGAGCGGCGACTCCGCCCGCTGCGACCAGGAACCGGCACTGGTTTTGCATGCGCACCCGTATCGCGAGACCAGCCTGGTGGTCGAGGTGTTCAGCGCCACTCATGGCCGACTGGCGGTGGTGGCGCGTGGCGCGCGGCGCCCCCGATCGGCATTGCGCGGGCTCCTGCAGGCCTTTCAGCCGCTGTCCCTATCCTGGTCGGGAAGAGGCGAATTGCGCACTTTGCAACGCGCCGAGTGGTTGGGTGGACTCCCCATGCTGCCCGGTCCCGCCTTGCTCTGCGGCTTTTATCTCAACGAGCTGCTGCTCAAGCTTCTGCCTCGCGAAGACCCCCATCCCCGGCTCTACCAGGAATACCTCGCCACGATCAGCCTCCTGGCCCGCGGCGCGCCTGCCGAGGCAGCGTTGCGCGGCTTCGAGCTGAAGCTTCTGGCCGAGCTCGGTTACGCCATGAATTTGCGGCACGAGGCTGACACCGGTCTGTCGATTGTGCCCGCCGCGCGGTACCATTATGTCTTTGACCGTGGCCCGCAACGTGAAGCGCCAGGGCGGTTTCCGCGGGTCTCCGGGGAAACGCTGCTGGCTCTGGCCAGCGGCGACCTGAGCGAGGCGCATTCAGCGCGTGAGGCGAAGCTACTGATGCGGGAGGTTTTGCAACACCATCTCGAACAGCGGGGCCTATTCAGCAGGCAACTTCTGGTCGATCTGATGGACCTCGAAGAGCGGCAAGGAAAAACATGATCGAATTGGGTGTCAATATCGACCACGTCGCCACGCTGCGCCAGGCGCGGCGTGGTTTTGAACCCGACCCCATCTGGGCGGCGGTGGAGGCCCACCTCGGGGGCGCCGACGGGATCACCGTCCACTTGCGCGAGGATCGACGCCACATCAACGACACCGATGTGCGTCGCCTGCGCGACCTGGTGCAGATTAAACTCAACCTGGAAATGGCCGCCACGGAAGAGATGGTTGGCATTGCCTGCGCGATCAAACCGGAAATGTCCATGCTGGTTCCCGAGGGCCGTGAGGAAATCACCACTGAAGGCGGCCTCGACATTCTGGCTCAGGAAGCGCGCTTGCGCGAGGTCGTGGCCCGCCTTGCCGCCGCCGGCATCGGCGTCAGTGTCTTCATTGACGCCGAGATCGCGCAGGTCGAAGCCGCGGCGCGGATCGGCGCGCACGTCTGTGAAGTGCATACCGGTCCCTACGCGCAGGCATTCCGCCAGGGTGGGCGCGACGCCGAAAGCCCCGCCGTCCTCCATGAACTCGCGCGGATCCGCGCTGCGGGCGGGGCGATCCAAGCACTGGGCATGCGCTTCAATGCCGGCCATGCGCTGAACTATTTCAACCTCCAGCCGGTGGCCGCTCTGCCCGGAGTGCGGGAGCTGCACATTGGTCACGCCATTGTGAGCCGCGCCGTGTTCGTGGGGCTGCGCGAGGCCGTGCGCGAGATTAAGCGGCTGATGCGTGAGGCGAGCCGAGCCGGAGACGGGTCATGATCGTCGGTGTCGGGGTGGACGTGATCGCCATCGCCCGGATCGAGCGCGTCTGGCGCCGGGCGGGGCAGCGCTTCGCCCGGCACATCCTGTCCGACGCCGAACTCGCGCAATTCGCCGGGCAGAACAATCCGGCGCGCTGGCTGGCCAAGCGCTGGGCGGCCAAGGAGGCGTTCGCCAAGGCGGTGGGCACGGGCATGCGCGCGCCGCTCAAGTGGCACGCCATCACCGTCGGCCATGATGCCCACGGCCGACCCTTGCTGACTTTTTCGCCTATGGTGCGGGCGTGGCTGCATCGGCGTGGTGTGGCCGAAAGTCATCTTTCCATCACCGATGAACGCGAGCTCGCCTGCGCCTTCGTGGTGATCGAGGCGGGACAGGAACCGGTTCATGTCGCCTGAAATCCAACCTTTGGGTCCGGTCATGCTCGACCTGGCTGGCCTCGTCGTGAGCGAGGAAGATCGCGAAGTGCTGCGCCACCCCGCGGTGGGTGGGGTGATCCTGTTTGCCCGCAATTACGAAAGCCCCGAGCAGTTGCAAGAACTGACCCGCAGTATCAACCGCCTGCGGCGTCCGGGATTGTTGATTGCGGTTGATCATGAAGGTGGGCGAGTGCAGCGGTTTCGTGCCGGATTCAGCAACATTCCTGCCATGCAGAGCCTCGGCGAGTGGTGGGATCGGGACCCGGCCGGGGCACGCGCCGAGGCCTCTCGCTTGGGCCGTCTGATCGCCGAGGAACTCGGTGCAAGGGGCGTGGACTTCAGTTTCACCCCGGTGCTTGATCTCGACTACGGCTGCTCCGAGGTCATCGGCGACCGCGCCTTCCATCGCCAGCCGGCAGTAGTGGCGGCCCTGGCCAGCGCGCTGAGCGCCGGGTTGCGCAGCGGGGGCATGGCGGCGGTGGCCAAGCACTTTCCCGGGCACGGCCACGTCGCGGCCGATTCCCATCACGCCCTGCCGGTGGACGACCGCGGGTTTGACACGATCGCTGCCGAGGATCTGGTGCCGTTCGCCGCGCTGGCGGCGGCCGGTATCGAGGGCATCATGCCGGCGCATGTGGTCTATGCCCGTTGCGACGCGCAGCCCGCCGGATACTCCAAGTTCTGGTTGCAGGAAATCCTGCGCGGCCGTCTCGGCTATCAAGGACTGATCTTCTCCGACGATCTGGGCATGGTTGGCGCGCACACCGCGGGAGACATCGTCGAGCGCGCCCGCCTCGCCTTGAACGCTGGCTGCGATATGGTGCTGGTCTGCAACGACCGACCCGCCGCCATCGAGCTGTTGGAGCGCGGACGACTGGGCCCAGCCCCAGGGTTCGCGGGTCGGGCGGACCGCTTGCGGCATCGGGCCGGATGAAACTCCACGAGCCGGCCACCGACTGCGACCGCTGCCCGCGATTGAGCCAGTTTCGCGCCGCGGTCAAGGCCACCGAGCCCGGTTACTTCTGCGCACCGGTGCCTTCCTTTGGCGATGCCGCGCCAAGGCTGCTGATCGTCGGGCTGGCGCCAGGCCGGCATGGTGCCAATCGAACTGGCAGGCCTTTCACCGGCGACTATGCCGGTGTGTTGCTCTATCAGACCTTGTTCGATTTCGGTTGGTCCAGTCAGCCCGGGTCGGTCAGCGCTGATGACCCGCTCCACTTGCGTGGCGCGCGCATCACCAACGCCGTACGCTGCCTGCCGCCGGAGAACAAACCCAGACCCGAGGAAGTGCGGCAGTGCAACGAATATCTCGCCGCCGAATTGGCTGCGCTGCCGCCCGGCGCGGCCGTGCTGGCGCTGGGCGCCATTGCTTTTGGGGCGGTGCTGCGCGCTGGCGGCCGCAAGCCCGCCAGTGCGCCTTTTGCGCACGGCGCGCGCGCCGAGCTGGCGCAAGCACGGCAGCTCTTCGCCAGCTACCACTGTAGCCGCTACAACACCCAGACGCGGCGTCTAAGCTCGGAAATGTTCCGCCAGGTGTTCGCGGCCATCGAGGCCCATTTCGTTTTGTGAGCCTCGGCGCATGAACGCTCCGCCGACTTTCGACCCCGGCGCCTTTTTGGCCAATTTGCCGCGACGGCCAGGGGTCTACCGCATGTTCGACATCGCCGGCGACACGCTCTATGTCGGCAAGGCGCGCGACTTGCGCAAGCGCGTCTCGAGCTATTTCAAGGCGGGAGGACAGGGTCCGCGCATCAGTCACATGCTCACCCAGGTGGCGCGCATCGATACCACGGTCACGCGGTCCGAGGCCGAGGCCCTGGTCCTCGAAAACAATTTCATCAAAGCGCACCGGCCGCGGTACAACATCGTTTTTCGCGACGACAAGTCCTATCCCTACATCTGCCTTACTGGGCACGCCTATCCGCAGTTGCGCTATCACCGTGGTGCGCTGGAGAAGACCCATCGGTACTTCGGTCCCTACCCCAGCGCGCTGGCGGTACGTGAAGGCATGCAGGTGCTGCAGAAAGTCTTTCAATTGCGCACTTGCGAAGACAGCGTCTACGCCAGCCGCTCGCGCCCTTGCATGCTGCATCAGATCCGTCGCTGCACGGCGCCGTGCGTAGGGCGCATCGACGCCGAGGGCTATGCGCGCGACGTTCGCGAGGCCCTGCTCTTTTTGCAAGGCCGTGCCGATGAGCTGCTCTGCCGGCTCGAAGCGGAGATGCATCAGGCCGCCGTAGCGCTCGCCTTCGAGCGTGCCGCCGCCCTGCGCGACAAAATCCATAGGCTTCAGGCGCTACAATCGCGGCAGTTCGTCGCCAGCAATAACGTGGCCGATGTAGACATCGCCGCGGTCCTGGCCGAGCAGGGCCTGGTGGCCCTCAACCTGGTGATGATCCGCGGCGGTCGGCACGTCGGCGACCGCAGCTTCTTTCCCGCTCACGCCGAAGGCGCCAGCAGCGAGGAAGTGCTGGCCGCTTTTTTGGGCCAGCACTATCTTGATCAAGTAGCGCCACCGGTCGTTGTGGTCAACGCCGATCCTGGTCCCGAGTCCCTGCCCCCACTCGCCGAGCACCTCGTCGGCACGGTGACCAGAGCGGCCACGGTGCAAATCGTCGTCAACCCCACGGGGGAGCGCCGAGTATGGCTGCAAATGGCCGAGGAGAACGCGCGACAGGCCATCACCCAGCGGCTGGCACTCAAATCCACCCAGGAACAGAGGCTCCTCGCCTTGCAGGAAGCGCTGGGTTTGCCGGACACGGTGCAGCGCATCGAGTGCTTCGATGTGAGCCACACCCAGGGCGAAGCACCGGTCGCTTCCTGCGTGGTGTTCGACCGCCTGGCGATGCAGAGTAGCGAATACCGGCGCTTTAACGTCACCCCCGAGCATGCCGGGGACGATTACGCCGCCATGCGCGAGGCGCTTTCCCGGCGGGCGCAGCGCATCGCCCACGGCGAGGTCGCCGCGCCGCAGCTGCTGGTCATCGACGGCGGCAGGGGCCAGGTGACCGTCGCCGCCGAGGTGTTGCGTGAATGTGGGCTGCTGGAAGTGGAGCTCATCGGCATCGCCAAGGGCCCTGAGCGAAAACCGGGCCTGGAGGAGATCGTCTTCGCCGAGCGTGGCGTCAGCCTGCAATTGCCCGAGAACCACCTGGGGCTGCATCTTCTGCAGCAGATCCGCGACGAGGCCCATCGTTTTGCCATCCAGGGTCACCGTGCCCGGCGTGCCAAGGCGCGCAGTGGCTCGCGGCTCGATAGCATCTCCGGGATTGGCGCCCGCCGTCGGCAAGCCCTCTTGACGCGCTTCGGTGGGCTGCGCGGCGTGGAGAGCGCCAGTGTCGACGATTTGGCGCGGGTGCCGGGGATCAGCCAGGATCTCGCCAAAAGGATCTACCAAGCCTTGCATTGACCCCCGGCACGCTGCGCAGGGCGGTGCGCGGTGGTCCCGAAACGATCTCGCGGCTGGCGCGCCGCCCGGTTTGGTCAAGCTTGCGACGCCGCCGTCCTGACGAGCAGGTACAATTGAGCCTCGTCGGTCCCAGCGTCCACCGGCTCAATGTACCTGAATATTCCCACCGCCCTCACTTGGCTCAGGATCTTGATGATCCCGCTGTTCACCGGCATTTACTACCTGCCGGCGAGCTGGCTCGGCATGCCGGAGAAGAACCTGCTGGCGACCGCGCTCTTTAGCGCCGCGGCCGTCACCGATTGGCTCGACGGCTATCTCGCGCGCAAGTTACGCCAAACTTCAGCCTTTGGCGCCTTCCTCGACCCGGTCGCCGACAAGCTCATGGTGGCCGCCGCCCTGATCGTTCTGGTCAACCTGGACCGAGCCGACCCACTCCTGGCGGTGATCATCATTGGCCGCGAAATCGCCATCTCCGCTCTGCGCGAATGGATGGCCATGCTCGGCAAGACCGCCAGCCTCGCGGTGGCGTTTTTGGGCAAAATCAAGACCACTGCGCAAATGGCGGCGATCATTCTGCTGCTGCTCGATACTCCGCTGCCCCTGGGCGTGCATGCCGGCGCCCTGGGCACGTTTTGTCTGTGGATCGCTGCGCTGCTCACTTTGTGGTCCATGGGCTATTATCTGCGGCTGGCGGCACCGCATCTTTCCGACAAGGTCTGAAGGAACGAGGTCGCGGACGTGGGTGGCTCCCCTCCCGGCAAATCTTGTCAGCACGGCCATGATCATGGCCTCGGCGCACACCATTCCGCTGAGGATTCGGGACCGGTGTTGCGGTTTGCGCTGCTGCTGACCGGGGCCTTCGCGGTACTCGAAGCCATCGGCGGGTGGTGGTCCGGCTCTCTGGCGCTATTTTCCGACGCCGGACACATGGCGACCGATGCCGCGGCGCTGGGCCTGGCTTTGCTGGCCCAGAAGGTGGCGCGGCGGCCGCCTTCGCGGCAGAAATCCTACGGCTACGCGCGGGCGGAAGTGTTGGGCGCGTTCGTCAACGCCCTAGCTATGCTCGGGGTGGTGATCTGGATCAGTGTCGAAGCAGTCACGCGCCTGCTCGCCCCGACACCTGTCGCTGGCGGGGTGGTCATCGCCGTGGCGGTGGCCGGATTGCTGGTGAATCTGCTCGTCGCCTGGCGCCTTTCCGGCGCCGGCGCCTCGCTCAACCGCCGCGCGGCGCTGCTGCACGTGTTGGGCGATTTGCTCGGTTCCTTGGCGGCCATCGTCGCCGGGGTGGTGATCCAGGTCACCGGCTGGCTGCCCATCGATCCTTTGTTGTCGCTGTTGGTCGCGCTGCTCATCCTGCGCTCGACCTGGGTCCTGCTGCGTCAGGCGGGCGAGGTGCTCATGGAGAGCGTGCCGGGCCACATCTCCTACGATGAGGTGGGCACCGCGCTCACCGGGCTGCCTGGCGTGATTTCGGTTCACGACCTCCACATCTGGGCGATGTCCGGCGAGCGCGTGGCGCTTTCCGCGCACCTCGTCATCGCCGAGCCGCGAGGCTGGCCGCAATTGCTCACCGCCGGGCAGGAGTTGCTGCGCCACCGTTTCGCCATTGACCATGTCACTCTGCAACCCTCCTGGGCGGCGCCGCCCAAGCGCGGAAAAGTGATTGCGTTGGTCGCCCAAAACGGTGGGAAGCGTTCTACTGGATGAGGCGGTTCGCGCTTCGGTGCTGGAAATTCGCGGAGACGGCGGATTTTCCACGGCAACAAAAACTACAACCAACCCGCCTTCTTGAACCGATAGTAGAGCAATCCGCAAGCTGCGAAAGTGAGTCCCAACGCCGCGGGGTAGCCGTACACCCATTCCAGCTCCGGCATATGCCGGAAATTCATGCCGTAGATGCCGCCCACCATGGTCGGCACCGCGATGATGGCGCCCCAGGCGGCCAGGCGCTTGGTGACATCACCCTCGGCGGCGGTGATGAGCGAGAGGTTCACCTGCATAGCGGTGGTCAGCATCTCGTGCATGCCTTCGAGGTTTTCGCACAGCCGCGACACATGATCGAAGACATCACGAAAATACGGCCGGGTGGCGTCGTTCACGAGCGGGTTGCGGCTGCCTTGCAGGCGGCTGTCTACTTCCAGCAACGGAAAAAGGGCTCGGCGCACCCGCATCAGGCGCCGCTTGACGCGGTAGAAGAGCTGCGGCGTATGGCGCATCGCCGCCTTGTGGAACATGCGCTCTTCGGCCTGGTTGAGATCGTCTTCCAGGGCCGTGACGATCGGGAAATAACGATCGACGATGAAGTCCATCAGCGCATAGGCCACAAAACCCGGACCATGCCGCAGGAGCTCCGGCTCCTCTTCGCAACGCGCCCGCACCGCGGCGTAACCTACGGACGAGCGTCGCCGTACCGAAAGCAGGAAGTGCTCGCCGGCGTAGATGTGGGTTTCGCCGGCCACCAGGCGGTCGCCGTCGATTTCCATGGTTTGCAGCACCAGGAAGACACGGTTGCCGTATTCCTCGATCTTCGGCCGCTGTGCCCCCCGGCCCATGTCCTCGATGGTCAGTTCGTGCAGCCCGAACGCGTCTTTCAGCGTGACCAGTTCCGCCGGCTCGGGGTCGGCCAGGCCCACCCACACGAAGGTGTCAGGGCGGCGAAGATAGTCGGCGATCTCGCCGAGGGGCACCTCGGCGACTTTCCGGCCTTGGGTATAGGCGACGCTGTTGACGAGCATGGCGAAGGAGAACGGGAGATCAGCGGCATGATAGCCGGGCTTGCCGCCGCCAACAATCGCCTGGGGGCTTGAAATCGGCGCCTTCGTCCCCATTTGCGCGACTGGTTCGCCCCGCAAGTTGCCGGGGCCGCATATTTCGGGAGATCGGGCATGTCGAAAGAAACGCTGGGGTTCCAGACCGAAGTCAAACAGTTGCTGCACCTCATGGTGCATTCTCTGTACAGCAACAAGGAGATCTTTCTGCGCGAACTGATCTCCAATGCTTCCGATGCCGCGGACAAGCTGCGCTTCGAGGCCCTCAATCATCCGGCGTTGTTCGAGGGCGAGGCGGAGCTGAAGATCTGGATCGGCTTCGACCAGTCCGCGCGCACCATCACCCTGCGCGACAACGGCATCGGCATGTCGCGCGAGGAAGTGATCGCCAACATCGGGACCATCGCCAAGTCCGGAACCCGCGAGTTCTTTCAGAAGCTCACCGGCGATCAGGCCCGCGATGCGCAATTAATCGGTCAGTTCGGGGTCGGTTTCTATTCCTCGTTCATCGTCGCCGATCGTGTCACCCTGATCACCCGGCGCGCCGGCCTCCCGGCCAGCGACGGAGTGCGCTGGGAGTCGGCCGGCGAAGGTGATTACACGCTCGAGCCGGTGGAGCGCGCCGCCCGCGGCACCGAAGTCGTTTTGCACCTGCGCGAAGGCGAGGACGAACTGCTGTCGTTCTGGAAGCTCAAGAGCATCATTCGCAAGTACTCCGACCATATCGCCCTGCCCATCGTCATGAAGAAGGAGCGCTGGGATGAAGAGAAGAAGGAGCAGGTGCTCACCGACGAGGATGAAACCGTCAATCAAGCTTCCGCGCTCTGGGCGCGGCCGAAGAGCGAAATCACCGACGAGCAGTACGACGAATTCTACAAGCACGTCGCCCATGATTTCGAGCCTCCACTAGCGCGGGTGCATGCGCGGGTCGAAGGCAAGAGCGAATACACCCAGCTCCTCTACATCCCCGCGCGCGCGCCCTTCGATCTTTGGGACCGCGAACACCGTCACGGCCTGAAGCTCTACGTTCGACGTGTGTTCATCATGGACGACGCCGAGCAGCTCCTGCCCGCTTACCTGCGCTTTGTGCGCGGTGTGGTCGATTCCGCCGACCTGCCGCTCAACGTCTCGCGCGAGATTCTGCAAGAGTCGCGCGATGTCGAAGCGATTCGCAAAGGCTGCATCAACAAGATCCTCGGTCTGCTGGAGGATATTGCCGGTAACGACAAAGAGAAGTTCGCCCGCTTCTGGGCCGAATTCGGCCGCGTGCTCAAAGAGGGTGCGGGCGAGGATTTGGCCAACCGCGACAAGATTGCCAAGCTCCTGCGCTTTGCCAGCACGCACAGCGACACCGAGGCACAAGAGGTGTCGCTCGATGACTACATCGCTCGCATGAAGGAAGGCCAGGAAGACATTTACTACGTTACCGCCGACAGTTTCGCCGCGGCCAAGAGCAGCCCCCATCTCGAAGTGTTCCGCAAGAAAGGCATCGAAGTGCTGCTCTTGGGCGACCGTGTCGACGAGTGGCTCACTTCCAGTTTGCCCGAGTATGCCGGCAAGAAACTCAAGTCCGTGGCCAAAGGCGAACTCGATCTGGGCAAGCTGGATGACGCGGAGGACCAGAAGCGCCAGGAAGAGGAAGCCGGCGAATACCGCGAGCTGGTTGAACGCGTGTACAAGGCGCTGGGCGAGCGCGTGAAGGAGGTGCGCATCACCCACCGCCTGACCGAATCGCCCGCCTGTCTCGTTACCGCGGAGCACGAATTGTCGGGCAACCTCGAGCGACTGCTCAAAGCCGCCGGGCAGAAAGCCAGCGGCGTCAAGCCCACTCTGGAGATCAACCCGCAGCACCCGATCGTGCGGCAATTAAAGTATGAAACCGATCGCTTCGAGGACTGGGCGGTGATTCTCTTTGATCAGGCGCTCCTGGCCGAAGGCGGCCAGCTCGACGATCCCGCCGGCTTCGTGCGCCGGATGAATGGCGTGGTGCTGGCTTTGGCCGCCCAGCGCGGCTAGCCAAACGCCGCTTGGAACCGCCGAACCGGTGCGGGACGGGGTCCGGTTCGGCGAATTCCTTGGCTGAGCGTTCTTACGCGCGCGTCGGCGAGAGTTTCGCGATCGATCGGTCCAAGTTCCTCGGCCGGCCTCTAGCCGGCGCTTTGATCGGCGGTCTCAACCAGCGCCCGCCGGTACGCCTGTGCCACCTCGGGCGAGAACGCGACCAGATTCACCTGCTCCAGGGTAGTCTCTCCGGCGAAGTGGGCAAGCAGTTCGCGCACGGCGATGTTCGAGGCGAGTTCCAGCGGGTAGCCATAGACGCCGCAACTGATCGCCGGGAAAGCGATGCGGCGCAGCCCCAGTTCGCGGGCGAGGAGCAGGCATTCGCGATAACAACTGGCGAGCAAAACTGGCTCGCCTCGCGCGCCACCCGTCCAGACCGGACCCACAGTGTGAATGACCCAGGGCGCCGGCAGTCGATAGCCGCGGGTCGCCTTGGCCGCCCCGGTGGCGCAGCCGCCGAGATTGCGGCATTCAGCCAGCAGCTCCGGTCCCGCGGCGCGGTGAATGGCTCCGTCCACACCGCCGCCACCCAGGAGGGAGTTGTTGGCGGCATTGACGATCGCGTCAACCGCCAGCTTGGTGATGTCTCCCTCGAGCACCTCGATGCGTCGATTTGCTGTTTGCATAAAAGCCACCCTTTCCGAAGACCCGCAGGCCAGCTATTATTGCGCACTCGCCGCGCCGCGGGCCAATGTGGGATGCGGGCATCGCCAGGAAGCCGAGTGGATTGAGGCCCACAGGGCCGATTCCACCAAGGGTGTCAGGTGGCGGGCCGTTGGCGAGTGCTGCGGGGTGGTCTGGTGGATTCGCGCGCTGTGCGGGCTTAATCCACCCTAGGGCCAGGCCCAAGCGGTTAGGTCGAAGCCAAAACCGGCATGGGTCAGTACCGCGGAGGTGTGGCAGAGTGGTCTATTGCACCGGTCTTGAAAACCGGCAAAGGGCAACCTTTCGTGAGTTCGAATCTCACCGCCTCCGCCAGGAAATCCGCCCGGCCCGGAAACGCCGGGGGTGTCGCCGCGGTTCGCCTCAGGGCCATGCCGGATGGTTGTTGGGTATGTTGAAGGCCTCGCGCAGGTTCTGGCTCATCGGCACTTTCATTTGCTTGCTGTTGAACCAGCGCTCATAGATTTGCCGCGCCTGGCCGTTGCTGAACATGTTTACCAGGGCGTTGTTGACCAAGCGCTCGAAGACTGGGTCGTCCTTCTTCAGCATGATTGCGTAAGGTTCTACCGAGAGATATTTGCCGACGACTTCGAAATCATCGGGTTTCTTGGACTTGGCGATCAAGCCATAAAGCAGCACATCGTCCATCACGAAGGCAACCGCCCGGTCCTCCGCGACCGCCTGAAAGCTCTGCGCGTGGTCGTCGGAGAGGCTGACCGTGATCCCCAGGCGTCGTTCCTGGTTCACGCGGTCGATGATCTTCTGGGCCGTCGTGCCCTTGGTGAGCACCACGGTCTTGCCCGCCAAGTCCTCAATGGATTTGATCTTGGAGGTCTTGCGCGCCACCATCTTGATGCCGGCGACGAAGGTCGTGTAGGCAAACGCCACGTCTTTCTGGCGGTCACGGGTGTTGGTGGTGGAACCGCATTCCAGATCGATCTTGCCTTCCATGACCGCGGGAATGCGGGTGCTGGAGGTCACCGGGACGAAATTCACCTGCAGCTTGGGCAGCTTCAGCTCGGAGCGGATGCTCTCCACCACGCGGACGCACAAGTCGATGGAATAGCCTACTGGCTGCTTCTTTTCGTCCAGCGAGGAAAACGGCGCGGAAGAATCGCGTACGCCAATGTTGACCACGTTGGTCTTCTTGACTCGCGCCAGCGTGGCCGAATCCTGTGCGTTGGCGACCATGGCCAAACTGGCCAGGATCATGGAGATCCAGGTTCGAGCTCGCGCATTCTTCATGAACATCCTCCCAAGATTTGCGGCCAAAGCAAAAGCGGACACCGAAAGTGCGTCACTCCCGCCGCCCAATCAAGTGGGCGGTGCGACCTTGATTACTTCTTCCAGGGTGGTGATACCCTGGGCGACCTTAAGCGCACCTGACACGCGCAGGGGCTTCATGCCTTCCTTGTAGGCGAGCTCGCGTAGCCGGGCCTGGTCGGAGTCGCCCGTGATCAGCGCGGCCAGTGCCGGCGACATGGTCATGATTTCATAAATGCCCATGCGCCCGAGGTACCCGGTCATGCGGCACTCCAGGCAGCCTTGCGCTGCGTAGGTAGTCCCCGGAACATTGGCCCGCCAGGGCGTCGTGAGCACCTGCCACTGCGCTTCGTCGATCGCCGGCGCCTCGACCTTGCAGTGCGGGCACAATGTGCGCAGCAAACGCTGCGCCATCACGCCCAGCAGCGTGGCACGGATTAGGTAGGAGGGAACTCCCAGGTCCAGGAGCCGCGTGATCGCGCTGGGCGCATCGTTGGTATGCAGGGTGGAGAGTACGAGGTGGCCGGTCAGCGCGGCCTGTATTGCCATGTCGGCGGTTTCGAGATCGCGAATCTCGCCGACCATGATGATATCCGGATCCTGACGCAGTAGCGTGCGCACGCCGCTGGGAAAATCGACGCCGATCTGCGGCTGCACCTGCATCTGGTTGAAGGCCGGCTCGACCATTTCAATCGGATCCTCGACCGAGCAGACGTTGACCTCGGGCTCAGCGAGCATTTTCAGCGTGGAATAGAGCGTGGTGGTCTTGCCCGATCCGGTGGGACCGGTGACCAGAATGATGCCATTGGGCTGCGCCGTCATCTTCTGCCAGCGGCTCTGGTCTTCCTCGGAGAAACCCAGTTGCAGGAAGTCGCGCACCAGCACGTCGGGACTGAATATACGCATCACGATCTTTTCGCCAAAAGCCGTGGGCATGGTGGAGATACGCAGTTCCACTTCCTCGCCCTCGGGTGTGAGGGTCTTGATCCGTCCGTCCTGCGGGCGGCGGCGTTCAACGATCTCCATCCGGCCCAAGAGCTTGATGCGGCTAGTCATGGCCACCAGCACCGGCATGGGGATCTGGTATACCTGATGCAACAGGCCATCGATGCGAAAGCGCACGATGCCGAATTCCCGGCGGGGTTCGATGTGGATGTCGCTGGCGCGCTGTTCAAAAGCGTACTGCCACAGCCAATCGACGATATGCACCACATGGCGGTCGTTGGCGTCGAGCGGTCCGGCCTTGCCCAGCTCGACCAGCTGTTCGAAGTCTCGCGCCACGCTGAACTCGCCGCGCTGTGCCTCACTGGCCTTCTTGACCGAACGGGCGAGGTTATAGAACTCCACCAAATAGCGGCGAATGTCCTGCGGATTGGCGAAAACCAGCTTGATCTCGCGGCGCAGGATCTGCGCGAGCTCGCCGGCCCAGGTGCGCACGAAGGGCTCGGAGGTGGCGATGGTGATTTGCTTGGGGTCCACCGCCACCGGCAAGATCCGGTAGCGCTCGGCGTAGGCGCTGGAGACCACGCCGGTCACCGCGGAGAAGTCGATGCGCAAAGGATCGATGTGCACATACGGAATATCGAGTTTGCCCGCCAGCCACTCCACCAAAGCTTCGAGATGAAGCAGCTTGTGCGGCGGCAGTTGATTGTGCAACTTCTGTTCGGCGATGGCTTCAAGGGGATGTTCGTAGCGCGCCCGGCGATTGCTCGACAGAGTCTCCGCATCGGCCACCGAGACCATGCCGTCAGCCAGCAGGAGCTTCAGTACATCTTCGAGCCGCAGGCGCTGATCGGAAGTGCCGCCCGAGGCCCCCGAGCTGTGGCCGAGCGGCGCGGATACCGCCGGGGAGGGAGTGTGTGCCATTAGCATAATATAGCCTGAACGCGCCCACCGCGCACGCTGCGTGTCAACAGTGTATGAAGTAAGCAACAACCCGGCGTGCGCCGGGTCGATTCCGCGCCTTGCACCTTTGCCTTTGTGATGGAGTCGATATAATGGCCCGGTCAGCCTGCTGAGTGCGCCTATGGTGCATTCTGGGCAGCGTGACTATGTAGAATCAACAGCTGGTGGGGCAACGAAAGTTGCCCCTTTTTTTTGCGCCCGGCAGGGCGCACTTACTTGGAGATGTGCCCCGTTCGATTCGGCAAGTGCCGCTGGCCCCGGCCTTGCGGCTTAGCTGCGCTCAAACCAGGCCACGGATTCTACGTGCGCGGTATGCGGGAACATGTTCACCACCCCAGCCGCCTTGAGCCGATAGTCCTTTTCGTGGACCAGCACCGCGGTGTCGCGGGCCAGCGTTGCGGGATTGCAGGAAACGTAGACGATGCGCCGCGGCCCCTGCTGCTCCAGGGCTTTCACAACGGTGATGGCCCCCTCCCGGGGCGGGTCGATGAGCAGTTTGTCGGCGTCGTCAAGCGCTTGCGACAAAACCGCGCTGGGTTCGAAGAGGTCCGCCGCCAGGAACTCACAGCGTTCCGCCAAGCCATTGTGCGCGGCGTTTTCGCGGGCTCGTTTCACCAAGGCGACGCTGCCTTCGATGCCCGTGACCCTTGCCCCGCAGGAAGCGATGGGCAAGGTGAAATTGCCCAGACCGCAAAACAAGTCAAGTACGCGGTCGGAATTTCCGGGGGCGAGGAGGTTCAAGGCGCGGCGCACCAGGACGCGGTTGATGCTGGCGTTGACCTGCGTGAAGTCAGTGGGCCGGAAAGGAAGTAGCACCCCGAACTCCGGCAAGGCGTAATCCAGGGTGCCCTCTTGCGGATACAGGCGGAATGCGCTGTCCGGCCCCTTGGGCTGCAAGTCGATGCACACGCCGTGGCGTTCGGCGAAGACGCGCAAGGGCTCGTGATCAGCGGGCGCCAAGGGATCAAGGATGCGCAGCACCAGCGTGATGCTGGCGCGGCCCACCGCGACTTCGATCTGCGGCAGGCGGTCGCGGACCGAAAGCTCCATCACCAGTGCCCGCAGAGGCAGCAGGAGATCCGAGACGGCGGGCGGCAGCACGGCGCAGCTCTGCATGTCGGCCACATAGCTGCTGCGCTTCTCATGGAAACCCACCAGCACGGTGCCCTTTTTCAAGACATGTCGCACGGAAAGCCGCGCGCGCTGCCGATAGCCCCAGATCGGCCCCTCGATCGCCGGCAGCAGACGTTCGGCGCGCACCCGCGCCAAATGCCAGAGCGCGTCTTCCAGCACTCTTTGCTTGGCCGCCACCTGTGCCCGCGGTTCCAAATGCTGCATGGAGCAGCCGCCACAGACGCCGAAATGCGGGCAGCGCGGGGCCACTCTCTGGCTGCTGGATGAAAGTACTCGCTCGAGTTGCGCCAATTCGTAATTGGGCTTCTTGCGGTAGGACGAGAACACCACGGTTTCGCCCGGCAGGCCGCCGTCGACAAAGATGGTCTTGCCCTCGAGGTGGGTGATGCCTCGGCCTTCCTGGTCGAGGGATTCAATGCGTGCGCTGGGCAAGGTCGTTCCGGGCTTGGGGAGCGCTGGTCAAAGCTGCCACACCGGCGAGGGCCGATGTCCAGTGGTTGGATTTCCTGGATTCCGGCGATCGCCGGAATGACGATTCCTGATTTGATCAGCGTTTGGTTGGGAGAAAACTGGCAATTTTAGCAGGCGCGCTGCGGTAAAATCGGCCTCATGCTCCTCCTGGCGCTCGATACCTCGACGGAAACCTGCTCGGTCGCCCTTTGGCGCGAGGGCACGATTTCGGCGCGCGCCTTTCCCGCAGCCCAGGCGCACGGTGACATCATCCTTCCCATGGTCCGCGATTTGCTCGATCAGGCCGGACAGCAACTCGGTGATTGCACCGGTATTGCCGTCGCCTGCGGACCGGGTTCCTTCACCGGCTTGCGCATCGCCTGCGGAGTGGCGCAAGGACTCGGCTTCGGTGCCGATTTGCCGGTGGCAGCGGTGGGCACGCTTGAAGCGCTGGCTGAAGCGAGCGGTGGCGAGCGGGTTCTGGCCTGTCTCGACGCGCGCATGCACGAAGTCTACTGGGCCGCCTATGAACGACAGGGCACGGCCTGGCGCATCGTTCGCGAGCCGACGGTGAGCGCACCCGCGGACGTGTTCGTACCCAACGGTGGTGCCTGGCTGCCAGTGGGCAGCGGTTTTTCCGCCTATCCCGAACTGGCGCCACGCCTGGGTTTGGCCCGATCGGAACAGACTGAGGCGACGCCGGCGCTGGCGGGCGCGGTGGCGCAGCTCGCCGCCCGCGACTGGGTAGCCCTGGCCGGCCCGGCACAGCGCGCGCAAGCGATGTACCTGCGCAACAAGGTGGCGCTGACCACCGCCGAGCGCGCCCGCGAGGGCTGGCGTTAATGAGGCCCGTGGCGGAACTGCGGCCCATGGGCCCGGCCGACGTGCCGGTGGTCGCCGCCCTGGAAGCGTTGATCTACAGCCACCCCTGGTCGGCCGGCAACTTCTCCGATTCGCTCGCCGCCGGCTACAGCTGCACGGTCGCCGAAGTGGGCGGCGGTGTGGTCGGCTACGGCGTGCTGATGATGGGGGTGGAAGAGGCGCAATTGCTCAATATCAGTGTTGCGCCGGCGCTGCGCCGGCAAGGCATCGCCAGCGTCTTGTGGGAGCACTTTCTAGAGCAGGGAAGGGCCCTGGGGGCTTTGCACCTTGGCCTGGAAGTGCGCGAGTCCAACGCCGCGGCGCTGGCCTTCTATGAGCGCCACGGCTGCGTCGTGGTCGGGCGTCGACGCGGCTACTACCCGGCCGCGAGCGGACGGGAAGATGCGCTCCTGGTTTCTCTGCCGCTGTCTGCGGTGGCGCGGCTCTCGGTCGCCTGAATGGATCGTCGTCGTGAAATTCTGCGCGAGCTGCAATTGCTGCCCTTGTGGCGCTGGCGTGATCGGCCGCTTCAAGCCGCCCCTTCAGGCACCGCTTCGACCAGCGCGCCGGGCGCTGCTGAAACCGATCAGGAGGCGCGCGCGCCACGGATCGAAGCGCTTTCCTGGGAGCAACTGCCGACGGCTATCAACGCCTGCACCGCCTGCGGACTTCATGAAACCCGTCAGCGGGCGGTGCCCGGTATCGGTCCGGGCGATGCACGCTGGCTTTTCGTGGGTGAGGCTCCGGGCGCGGAGGAGGACCGCCAAGGTGAACCCTTCGTCGGGCCGGCGGGCAAGCTGCTCGACAACATGCTCGCCGCCATCGGCCTTACGCGAGGCGAAAGCGTCTTCATCGCCAACGTGCTTAAGTGCCGCCCGCCGGGCAATCGCAATCCCGAGCCGAGCGAAGTGGCTGCCTGCCGCCCCTATCTGGAGCGGCAAATCGCCTTGCTGCGCCCCGGTGTGATCGTCGCTTTGGGTCGTTTCGCCGCACTCACCTTGCTCGACACCGAGGCAAGCATTGCCAGCCTGCGCGGGCGTGTGCATCGATACCAAGGCCTGCCCCTAGTGGTTACCTACCATCCCGCCTACCTGCTGCGCAACTTGCCCGACAAGGCCAAAGCGTGGGACGATCTGTGCCTCGCGCGCGCCACCTTTCGGAACTTGTGAAACCGGTGGTGCGCCCTCATTTACGAGTCGGCCCGAACGTCAAGTGACGCCTTCGGCCCGCAGGGTCTGTCAACCAGGAGAAATCGATGCGCAAGCTTTGGACGCTCATGGCGGTGTTGGTCACGCTGCTGCTTTCCGGCTGCGGCTACAACACCATGCAACAGCAGGATGAGCAGGTGAAGGCCGCTTGGTCGGAAGTGCTCAACCAGTATCAGCGCCGGGCCGATCTGGTGCCCAATTTGGTCAATGTGGTCAAGGGTTTTGCCGAACAGGAAAAAGAAGTGCTGCTGGGCGTCACCGATGCTCGCGCCAGCGTCGGATCGATCAGAGCCACGCCCGAGCTGGTCAACGATCCGGCCGCGTTCAAGAAATTCATCGATGCGCAGAACCAGTTGCAGGGTGCGCTCTCGCGCCTCATGCTGGTGGCCGAGCGCTATCCGCAGCTCAAGTCCAACGAGCTTTTCCGCGACCTGACCTCCCAGCTCGAAGGCACCGAAAACCGCATTGCCGTGGCGCGCAACCGGTACATCAAGTCGGTGGCCGATTACAACACCACGGTGCGCTCCTTCCCCGAGAATCTCACCGCCAAGATGTTCGGCATGAGCCTCAAGGCCAACTTCACGGTCGAGAGCGAAGCCGCGATCAGCAGCGCGCCCAAGGTCGACTTCACCAAGCCCGCGCCGGCCAAGCCCTGACCGGGTGATGTGGCGCGCCCTGGTTCTAGCGGCGGTGCTCGCCCTGGCGGGCGGGGCGGGCGCCTGGGAGCAGACCACTCCGGTCGGCGCCCAGCCCATCCCGCCGCTCAAAGCGCGGGTCACGGACACCACCGCCACCTTGTCCGGCGGCCAAGTCGGTGATCTGGAGTCGCGACTTGCCGCCTGGGAGGCGAAAACCGGAACCCAGCTCGCGGTGCTGCTGGTGCCCACGACGCAGCCGGAGAGTATCGAAGAGTATTCCATGCGCGTCGCCGAGGCCTGGAAGCTGGGCAAGAAAGGTCAGGACAATGGCGCCCTCTTGCTCATCGCCAAGAACGACCAGAAAATGCGCCTTGAAGTGGGCTATGGCCTCGAAGGCAACCTGCCGGACGTGACTGCGCGACGCCTGCTGGTCGAAGTGATGGGGCCGCACTTTCGCCAGAACCACTACTTCGAAGGCCTCGTCGCCGGGGTCGACAAGATCCACCGCGTCGCCGCTGGCGACGACAAGATCAACCCGGCGCCCGTGGACTCCACTAAGCCGCGGCCAGCGCAACATTCTGGGGACTGGATGCATTTCGCCGTCCCCGGGCTGATTGCCATGGTGTTGATCGGCGGGGTCCTGCGCGCCATGCTCGGGCGCGTCGCCGGTTCCGGCGCGACGGGCGTGCTGGCCGGGTTGGTCGGCTGGCTGATTACCGGCTCGCTGATCATCGCCGGGGGTGCGGCGCTGCTGGTGCTGGTCCTGATACTGCTGTTCGGCGCGGGCGGCGGGCGCGGTCGCGGCGGCTGGTTCGGAGATGGCGGTGGCGGGCACGGTGGCGGCTGGAGTTCCGGCGGTTCCGAGAGCGCCTGGTCCGGGGGCGGCGGTAGCTTCGGGGGTGGTGGCGCCTCGGCCTCGTGGGGCGATGGCGGTGACAGCGGTGGCGGCGGTGACAGTGGTGGTGGCGATGGTGGTGGAGGCGGAGACTGACATGGCCGCGCGCTGGCTTCGCCACCTCTTCTGCGACCAAGCCACGGCGCGGCGCGCCTTTCCGCGCGAGGCGCTGCAGGCGATCGAGCAGGCCACCACCGCGGGCGAGGCGCGGCACAGCGGTCAACTGCGCTTGGTGGTCGAGGCGAGCTTGCCGCTGGCGCGGGTGTGGCGTGGCGTCGAGGCCCGGCAGCGGGCGGTGGAGCATTTCGGCGAACTCGGAATCTGGGACACCGAGGCCAACAATGGCGTGTTGATCTACCTGCTGCTCGCCGACCGGCAAGTGGAAATCCTTGCCGACCGGGGCATCCATGCCCGGGTGGGTGAAGTCGCCTGGCAGGTGATCTGCGGGCACATGGAGCGCGCCTTCCGCCAGGGCGACTTCCGCGCCGGCGCACTACAGGGCATCAACGCCATTTCGGAACTGCTGGAGCGGCATTTTCCCGCGCAAGGTGGCCTGAACGAACTTCCCGACCGACCTTTGGTGCTATGAGCCAGGGCGAGCTGGCCTCAGCGCTCAATGCTGCTCGTCGGCCCCGATCAGCCGCGACAGATCCTCGCGCGCGGCGTTGCCGAGGTGGCGCTTGCGGACCATGAACATGGCGCCAGCGACGAAGAGGCCGAACAAGACGATCACGGTATAGATGGGCAGATCGTAGCGGATCATCAGGGCGTAGATGCCCAGCATGGTCAGAACGCTGATGTTCTCGTTGAAGTTCTGCACCGCGATCGAATGTCCCGCACCCATCAGGATGTGCCCACGATGCTGCAAGAGCGCGTTCATGGGCACCACGAAAAAGCCGGCGAGCGCCCCGATGGCGATCAGCATTGCGATCGCGATGTAGATGTCGCGCACGAAAACCATGCCGATCACGCCCAAGCCCATGAACATGCCCAATGGAATGACCCGCGGCGCGTCCTTGAGGGCGACGAACTTGGCTGCCGCTACGGCGCCCATGGCGATCCCCACGGCGGTCACACCTTGCAGCATGGAGGCCTGGGACAGGGGCAGGTTGAGCGCGGTCTCGGCCCACTTCAACACGATGAATTGCAGGGTTGCCCCGGCGCCCCAGAACAGTGTGGTGGTGGCGAGCGAAATCTGCCCCAGCTTATCTTTCCAGAGCAGCTTCACACAGTGCGCGAACTCCTCGAACAAATACACCGGGTTGCGGTGCGGAATGCGGTGATCGACGCCGGTGTCGGGAATGTACAAGTTGAACGCGGCGGCGATGGCATAGCCGCTAATGGTAACGGCGATGGCCGCCTCGGCGGCGGTGTCGATAGTGGTATCGAGCATCGGCACGTCGATCGACAGCAGCATGCCCGACACCGTCGGGCTGATCAGTGCCCCGCCCGCGAGCGTGCCAAGGATGATGGAGGCGACCGTCAGGCCCTCGATCCAGCCGTTGGCGACGACCAATTGCTGCGGTGGCAGCAGCTCGGTGAGGATGCCGTATTTCGCCGGGGAATACGCCGCCGCGCCCAGACCCACTACGGCGTAGGCAAGAAGTGGGTGGATGCTGAAGAACATCATCGCGCAGCCGACGATCTTGATGGTGTTGGTGATGAACATCACCCGGCCCTTGGGCATGGAATCGGCGAAGGCGCCGACCAAGGGGGCGAGCATTACGTAGGAGACGATGAAGAAGAGCTTCAAGAGCGGCGTCATCCATTCCGGTTCATGCGACTGCATGAGCAGGGCGATGGCGGCAATCAAGAGGGCGTTGTCGGCGAGCGAGGAAAAGAACTGCGCCGCCATGATGGTGTAGAAACCCGCCTTCAAGCACGGCTCCCACGGATGGCGGACACGCGTCGCGCGGGGCGCTTGCGTGCGGCGTCGATGCTTGCGGGATGCGGGTTCAGAGGCTCCTCCGCGCTTGCCTGTTCGGACCGCGAAGCGCGGCAGGGGCTACGGTATAATGTGCCGCTTTATACCATGTTTCCGACGCCCCACCAAACCGGCGGGCGACCCCGAAATCTCGCGCCTGATCGAGGCCATGAGCCGGCCCATACTTGCCACCGTTTTCCCCGCTGCGGTCGCCAGCAACATTCGGCTGGCGCGTGCCCGCGCTCCCGGCGCGCAGGTGTTCGCGGTGATCAAGGCCAATGCCTATGGCCATGGCATTGCCCGCATCGCCCCGGCGCTGGCTGCCGCCGATGGTCTGGGTATTCTCGAACTGGACGCCGCCTGCGCCTTGCGCGACCAGGGCTACACCAAGCCGATGCTGCTGCTCGAAGGGTTTTTCGCCCCGAACGAGCTGCCTGAGTTCGCCGCCCGCGGGTTCTGCGCCGCCGTGCATGACTCAGAGCAGTTGCGCATGCTCGAAATTACGCCAACCGAGCGGCCGATCGAGGTTTATCTCAAGATCAACACTGGTATGAACCGGCTGGGCTTGGCGCCCGCCGCGCTGCCCTCGGCCTTAGCTCGGCTGCGGGCGTCGCCGCAGGTCGGTCGCATCAGCTTGATGACTCATTTCGCCGCCGCTGACGAACCGCAAGGGGCGCGCGCGCAGTTGCGGCGGTTTCGCGAGCTGTGCGCGGGGCTCGACTACCCGGTTTCGGTGGCCAATTCCGCCGCCATCCTTGGTGACGAGGTCGTCGGCGGCGCGGTGGTGCGGCCGGGCATCATGATTTATGGTTCCTCGCCGATCAGCAGCCGCAGAGCCGCCGAACTGGGCTTGGTTCCGGCGATGGAGCTCAGCGCTTCAATCATCGGCGTGCAGCACTTGGTGGCCGGCGACCGCGTCGGGTACGGCGGTAGTTTTCGCGCCGAGGGTTCCATGCGCATCGGCGTGGTGGCCTGTGGTTATGCCGACGGCTACCCGCGGCATGCGCCCACCGGCACGCCGGTCCTGGTGGCGGGTGAGCGCACCCGGCTTCTGGGTCGAGTGTCGATGGACATGATCGCCGTCGATCTCTGTTCTTTGCCCCAGGCTGGCGTGGGCACGCCGGTTGAACTCTGGGGGAGGCGGCTGCCGGTCGATGAAGTTGCTGCCGCCGCCGGCACCATCGCTTACGAATTGTTGTGCGCCGTGGCGCCTCGCGTGCCCTTCGCGGTCGTGCCCGAGCAACTCTGACAGGAGAATGGAATATGTTCACCGTGGTCACCGGCGCCGCCGGTTTTATCGGATCGAATCTAGTGCGCGGCCTCAACGCGCGGGGCGAACACAATGTCCTGGCGGTTGATGACCTCAAGCACGCCGACAAATTTCGCAATCTGGTCGATCTCGAAATCGCCGACTACCTGGACAAAGAGGAATTCCTCCTGCGCCTGGAGAATGGCGATTTCGATGGCGAAATTACCGCGGTGCTGCATCAGGGCGCCTGCTCGGACACCATGGAAGCCGACGGCCGCTACATGATGCAGAACAACTACCGCTATTCCGTGCGCCTGCTCGAATACTGCCAAGCCGAAGACCTGCCCTTCATCTACGCCTCGTCGGCGGCCGTGTATGGCGGCGGCGGAGTCTTTCGCGAAGAGCGTGATTGCGAGCGCCCGCTCAATGTCTATGGCTATTCCAAGTTTCTTTTCGACCAGTATGTGCGCCGCCTTGAAGGTGACCGCACGGCACAGATCGCCGGCTTTCGCTATTTCAATGTCTATGGTCCGGGCGAGGACCACAAAGCCCGCATGGCCTCGGTGGCCTGGCACTTCTTCCACCAGTATCGCAGGGATGGGCAGGTGCGCCTGTTCGAGGGCTCGGCCGGCTATGCCCCTGGCGAGCAGCGGCGTGACTTCGTCCTGGTCGAAGACGTGGTGCGGGTCAACCTGTTCTTCCTTGACCATCCAGAAATTAGTGGCATCTTTAACGTGGGCACCGGGCAGGCGGCGAGCTTCAACGACGTGGCCGTGGCCACGGTCAACACCCTGCGCGCCCTCGCTGGCGAGGCGCCGGGAACCCTGACCGAGTTGTGTACCGCCGGGCAGATCGCCTACATTCCCTTTCCCGAAGCCCTGGTGGGCAAGTACCAGAGTTTCACCGAGGCGGACATCGCCCGCTTGCGTGCGGCGGGCTACCGCGAACGCTTTGCCCCGGTGGCGGACGGAGTCGCGCAGTATGTGCGTGATTTGGCGGCTGTCAACGCACCCTGATGGGGCGGCGTTATCGGCAGCGTCGGTGACTAGCCTTCCAGGCCGCCGCCGGCGTGAGTACTCAACCACGAGGAGAATCTAATGAAAAAGCTGTTGCTGGTGCTGGTATCGCTGCTCTTTTCCGTTGCCGCGCTTGCCGCGGTGAACATCAACACCGCCACCAAGGAAGAACTTGATGCGATCAAGGGCATCGGCCCGGTGAAGGCCCAGGCCATCATTGACTATCGCAAGGCGCATGGGCCCTTCAAGAGCGTCGACGATTTGAAAGAGGTCAAGGGCATTGGCGACAAGACCCTGGAATCGATTCGCTCGGACATTTCCGTGAGCGGCGCCAATACTGGCCCGTCCACCACCAAGGCCGACGCCAAGCCGACCAAGGAAGAGAAGAAGGCCGAACCCAAGGCCGCCGCGAAGAAGGAAGAACCCAAGGTTGCCGCCAAGGAAGACAAGAAGCCCGAGCCCAAAGCCGAGACCAAGAAGGAAGAACCCAAAGCCGCTGTGAAGGATGAGAAGAAAGCGGCGGCCAAGGAAGACAAGAAGTCGGCCAAGGAAGACAAGAAAGACAAGAAGGCCGTCACCAAGGACGAAAAGAAAGCCGACGCCAAGCCCGCCAAGGAAGACAAAAAGGCTGACGCGAAGAAGGAAGGCAAAAAGGACGACGCCAAGAAATCCAAGAAGGATGAGCCCAAGAAGGAAGAAGCAAAGAAGTAAGCGGGTCCTCCCGCTCTAAGAGCCCCGGTTCCACGGGGCTTTTTTTTTGCCCCTTAAGGAAGCACCAACCAGTTCCGTCGCAGCCACGATGACCGGGGCCTAGTGTCTCAACCCATAAGTTTGCGTACCTGCCGAGACGCGTATCCGCGCGCCGAGGGCGCGGAGCGAACCGCAGCCATAGCCGTAGCTATGGGGAGGATGAGCGACCAAGCCATCGGCGATGCGGGACGCGTCGAACATAGCGAAACTTATGGGTTGAGACACTAGTGTGTTGAATCCCCTGGATTCCGGACCTGGCCGGAATGGCCGATCAAGTGCGCCACACCGCCTGGTTCGCCACGGGGTAAAATGGGGCAACCCCAACGCCCCCTCACCGCCATGTCCGCCAAGCTCGAAGACTTCGTCGGCAACACTCCGCTGGTGCAATTGTGCAAGCTTCCGGCCCCCAGCGGCGGGACGGTGCTGGCCAAGCTCGAAGGCAACAACCCGGCCGGTTCGGTGAAAGACCGCCCCGCCCTGTGCATGATCGTGGAAGCTGAAAAGCGCGGCCAGATCAAGCCGGGTGACACCCTGATCGAGGCCACCAGCGGCAACACCGGCATCGCGCTGGCGATGGCCGCGGCGATCCGCGGCTATCGCATGGTACTGATCATGCCCGAGCATCTGTCGGTGGAACGGCGCCAGACCATGCGCGCCTTTGGCGCCGAGATCGTGCTCACCTCCAAAGCCGGAGGCATGGAAGCGGCGCGCGATACCGCCGAAGCCATGCGCGATGAAGGCCGCGGCGTCATCCTCGATCAGTTCGGTAACCCCGACAACCCGCTCGCGCACTACCGCGGCACCGGCCCGGAAATCTGGCGCGACACCGCCGGCAAGGTTACTCACTTCGTCAGCAGCATGGGGACCACCGGCACCATCATGGGAGTGTCGCGTTACCTCAAGGAGCAAAAACCTGGGGTGCAGATCATTGGCGTGCAGCCCAGCGAGGGGGCGCAGATTCCCGGCATCCGCAAGTGGCCCGACGCCTATCTGCCGCGCATTTATGAGCCCGGCCGGGTTGATCGCATCGAACTAGTCAGCCAGGCCGAGGCCGAGAGCATGGCCCGGCGCCTGGCCGCGGAAGAGGGCATCTTTGGCGGCATCTCCTCCGGCGGCGCCGCGCATGTGGCCCTGGAGCTGGCGCGCCACGCGCCCGGAGCGGTGATCGTGTGCATTGTCTGCGATCGCGGCGACCGGTATCTATCGACCGGCGTCTTTCCCGGCTAGGAAACCAAGATGCCCGCGACCCTGGTTTTCGATCTCGAGACCATCCCCGACGTCGCCGGGCTGCGCGCTATTTTTGGCGCGGACCCCGCGCTCGATGACGCCGCCGTGGTGGAGATGGCGCAGCAGTTGCGCCGCCAAGCCACGGGCCATGACTTTCTGCCGCAACACCTGCAACGCGTGGTCGCCATCTCCTGCGTGCTGCGCGAGGGCGAGAGCTTTCGCGTATGGTCGCTGGGCAGACCCGAAGACCCCGAACCCGAACTCATACGCCGGTTTTTTGAAGGCGTCGAACGCTACACCCCCCAGCTGGTGTCCTGGAACGGTGGCGGTTTCGATCTGCCGGTGCTGCACTACCGCGCCATGAAGCACGGCATCAGCGCCGGACGCTATTGGGAAACCGGCGACGAGGACCGCGATTTTCGCTACAACAATTACATCAGCCGCTATCACCAGCGTCACCTCGACCTCATGGACCTCCTGGCGCTCTACCAGCCGCGCGCTTATGCCCCGCTCGACCAGTTGGCACGGATCTGCGGCTTTCCCGGCAAGCTGGGTATGGACGGCAGTCAAGTTTGGCCGGCCTGGCAGCGCGGCGAAATTGGCGCCATCCGCGACTACTGCGAAACCGACGTAGTCAACACCTACCTCGTCTTCCTGCGCTTTCAGCAAATGCGTGGGCAGCTGACGCCGGCCGGCTACGCCGCCGAAACTACCCTGGTGCGCGAGCGCCTGGCGGAGCTGCCGGGACCGCACTGGCGTGAGTTTCTTGGCCAATGGTCCGCGGACGAGCCGGTCGCTTGACGCCACTGCCGCGCTGACCGACCATATGCCCTCGGCAAAGGGCGGCACTACCTGGAGCGGCGATTCAAAGCCATGGCACTCGACGACATTTACGTCAAGACCGACAAAGGCAGCGAGGAAGTCTCGCATCGACGCCAGAACCTCAACCATCGCCTGCGCACCATGCTGATCATGGTCGATGGCGTGCGCCCCGCCCATGAACTGATCGATGCCGCCCGCCGCCTGGGTCTCGACGCCGGATTTTTCGAAGAACTGCTGCGCGACGGCTACATCAGCCTCAGGAAGGCCGGCAGCGCCGAACTGCCCGAGGCCGAGGAAGCCCACGCGCTCGGCGCCGCCGAAGATGCCGATCAATTTTTGCGCGCCCAGAAATTCATGAACGACCTGGTGCTCGACAAGCTCGGCAGCATCCGCGGCTACGGCCTCATGGTTAAACTGCAAGCCGCCGACAGCCTCCCCGACCTGCAAGTCCTCGCCAAGGAATTCGTCGATGCCCTGAGCAAACGCATCACCGCCGAGGAAGCGAAGGTGATCGTGGGAAAACTCAAGGGCCTGTTGGGGAAGGGGGGGAAGGGGTAGGGGAGTGGCGGACCCATAACGCTTGCCAACTTCAGTGTGGACTTCGCCGCCGCGCTACGCTTTGGGGTCTAGCCAGGCTGAAGGGCGCGGGACCGGGCAGTGCTATGCCCGGGAACATCCGGAATCGTCCAGGAGTTCATGGTCTGTGGTGAAGGGCCGGGCGGCCATCTTGCGGATTTGACCGGTCGCGCGAGCGGACACCGCGCTAATGAGGATGGGCACAGCATAGGGAAGTGCAATATTCGAACGGGCCCGATGCCGATGGGCAAAACCTCGCGCAGTCGGTGGGTGCAGACGACCCTCCATCGTGGGCGCGGTGGGTGGCCGGGCGCCGCCGCTTGGGTCGAGCAGTGCACCTCTTGATCACCGGCGCCGCGGGCTCGGGAACCACAACACTGGCATCTGCGTTGGCAAAGTGCTGGGGCGCCGTGGCGATCGAAGCGGACGCGTTCTATTGGCTGCCGACGGATCCCCCATTCAAGAGCAAGCGCGATCCGAGCCAGCGTCTGGCTTTGTTGGAGCGGCAGCTGCATGCGCATGAACACGCGGTGGTCGCCGGTTCGGTCATGGGTTGGGGAGCCGATGCCCTTTTCGATCTGGTTGTGTTTCTCTACGTCGAAACCGCCGTGCGTATTCAGCGGCTAAAACTGCGCGAGCAGGCGCGCTTGGGTGTGGCCGACCCGGCATTCATCGAGTGGGCAGCGCAGTACGACGATTGGCCGCCGGAGGGGCGCAGCTTGGCCAGGCACGAGGCTTGGTTGCGCAAGCTCGGCTGTCCGGTCGTTAGGCTGCTGGGAGAGCGACCGGTTGCCGAGCAGCTTGCGCTGATCGCTCAAGCGCTGCGCAACACCTCGATTCGGGCGCCGCTCGGCGCCTGTGCCGGCACACCCGTTCGATGAGGTCCAGTGGAGATGCGTAGTGCTTCCGCTTTTTCTTCGGCAAAGGCGATTTGCCCTGCCAGGCGCTGCCAGCGACGGCGTCCTTGTCCCTCGATGTTCTTTTCCAGACCGATGCTGAAGGCGGTACTCGCACTTGCCGCGTTGTTCCCCGCAGCCTGGACGGCCAAGCGGGGCCAAGCGCCGGAAGCGCTTCCAGAAGCCGAGGCCGATTCACTCGAAGCGCGCGCGTTCAGCGCTGAGAATAGTGCGCCGGACGTCTACCTCACTCGCGCGCAGCTCGACACTTTCGGAGCCGCCAGAGCCCGGGCGCTGAACTATCGCAGGCCGCACTCCGTGCGCTGGGGAGAGCTTTTCGACGGCATTCTGGTGCTCCGGGAGGAACGACCACCTCAATACGTCCGCGAACCGGTGCCGTGGCAATTGCTTCGTCAATAGGCGGTGGAGTTTGCCGTCGGTCCTTCCGTGTTACCGCGGGGGGCGCCTTACAAGGAGATCAGGCATGTTCGTTCGGCCATGTGTCATCCCAATGCTCTTCCTGCTCGTCGCCGAAGGTGCACAAGCCGCAAGTTGCGGGGCGTCAGTCGAACTCACCGGCCCCATGCCGCGAGACCCCAGAAATCTCACTCTCACCAACATTCAGACCAAGCAATGGGGCTATCTGGTCACGAGCTCGCTGCGCACCCACAAGCTGCCTCTTGCCTTTGTGCTGAGCAACCCTTATGGTCGACAGACCTATTCCTTCAAGTTCTCGGAAAACGTCACGCGGATTCGGTTGTCGCTCGGATCGGAATTGCTCTACGAAGGACCACCCCTGGCCGCCTGCAGCGCCGAAGGAAAACCCTCCGCGGCTCTGGCGCTCGAATTTGAATGGGAAGGCAAGGACGTCCGGGTCGCGGTTGATGACGATTGTGGTGCTGGTTCGCCGTACAATTTCGGCCAGCCGCAGCGACCAAAGAGTTAGGCAGTCGGGGGGGCTGGCCAGACTGCTGGCCGGGCTTCGTGCTCGCAGTTAGGATGGCGTTACACAGCGCCTTGCTTACCTGCCCAGCAGCCGGCAGGAGGCCAGGAAGACGCGAGACGAGCGGTCCGGCTCATCGGGCCGCGTGAATATGGCTGGCGCGGGACGTGCGATCCGCGCCGACCACTGAACTGAACCGGAAAGACCACCATGTCCATCGACCCCCTCGCCACCTGGCACCAACTCCTCGAAACCCGCAACATCGCCGGCCTGGATGCGCTGCTCGCACCCGAAGCGGTGTTTCACTCGCCGGTGGTGCATACACCCCAGGTGGGGCGGGCGGTCACCAAGATGTACCTGGCCGCGGCATTCGCGGTGTTTGGCAACGAGAGTTTTCGCTACGTCCGCGAGCTGCGCGGGCCGCGCGATGCGGTGCTGGAATTCGAGCTGGAAATCGAGGGCGTCAGCGTCAATGGGGTGGACATGATCAAATGGAACGACGCGGGCCAGATCACCGAGTTCAAGGTCATGCTGCGCCCGCTCAAGGCGGTGAATCTGATTCATCAAAAGATGGGGGCGATGTTGCAGGCCGGACGCTAGCGCGCGGGCCGATCGGGCTGCGTTGCAAGTTCCTGACTTTTGGCATACATTGCGCCGATCCCGCCACGCCCAAAGGGAGATTTGCGATGGGATTGCTGCAAAAGCTGCTGGGCCCGCAGTCGAAGTACGATGAAACCCTGCCTTACACCTACGAGGCAAGGGTGCGGGTGTTCGAGGACAGCGACGAGTTCAAAACCTACTTTTCCGACACCATCTGCGGGTTGATTGCGGCCTTGCAAAAAGATGGCATTGGCCCGGAGGAGTCGGAACTCTTCGAGATCTACCACGACAACGAAACCCAGCTTGCGGCGAGCCTTCTTACCAATGCCGAAGGCAAGTGGCTGAGCCGGGAAGAACTCTGCCGCGCTTTCGAGCAGCATTACCCCGGGCACATTCGTCGCGATTCCTGTAGTTTCGAGGACCGCAGCCGCAGTTGCGCCGGACCCTGACGAGTCAGCAGGCCTATTCTGAGGACAAATGGTGCCCGGAGCCGGGGTCGAACCGGCACGGCCCGTTTCGGGGCCTGCGGATTTTAAGTCCGCTGTGTCTACCTATTTCACCATCCGGGCCGACATGGCGCACGGGCGCGATTGTACCGTGTTTGCCCGGTCGGTTCTTGCCATCGGATGGCGCCGGTTTTCCTTCCCATGCTTTAGAGTACTTGACGTGTGTGTGACTGCTTGGGCTGGCAAAGGAACCGCGCTCGCTCGGCGCTTTTGGGGCGATTGGTGCTGCCTGCGGTATGCTTGCCTTGGGCAGTGTCATTTCACAAACTTTCGTCGGGACAGGGGAGGGCAGCATGTCGCTGGAGGCCGTACAGGCTTTGCTGCGCAAGCAAAAGCTGATCGAAGGGATGGTGCACAACCAGAACATGGCGCGCCGCGACATCGTCGAAACCCTGGTGCATCGGCAGCATGTCGCCGAACTCGAAGGCTTGATGGCGCAATTGCCCGCGGCGGAAATTGGCGGCATCCTGCAGTCCCTTACGGCGGAGGAGGCAAGGTTCCTATGGGCGCGCGTGCCGGAAACGCGGGTGCCCGAGGTGCTGTGGGAAATCCCGGATGATCTGCGCGAAGCCTTGACCGGTCATCGAGAGCCCGAGTTTCTGGCGACGCAAGTTTTTGCGTACGAGTTGATCGACGGACGCATGCAGGCGATGGACCGCGCAACATGCAAGGACTTTGCCAACCGAAAACCGGTCTGGATCGATCTCGTCAATGCCAGCGCGACCGAACGCCTCGCGATCAGCGAGCACTTCGCCGTAACGCTACCGGACCCCGGGGAGTCGATCGATTTGGAAGTCAGCTCGCGGTTCCATGTCGAAGACAACGACGCCATCCGTTTGCACTCCAACTTTCTGCTGGATCGCGCCGGCAGTTCACGCAGCGTTCCGGTGGCCTTCGTGCTTCACGAGGGCGTGCTTTTTTCCCTGCGCAACGAGGATCTGCCGGTTTTTCGCCTCTTGCCTCGCCGAGCTCAGTCTCGACCCGGTTACGTCGAAGACGCCTGCGACTTGCTCGTCGATCTGTATGGCGCCGATGTCGAGTATTCAGCCGATTCCCTGGAAGACATCTACGCCACCTTGGGCCGGATTGGAAAGCATGTGTTGAGCCAGACGATGAGCGACCGCGATGCCTCCGCCGTGCTGGCCGAGATCGCGGAGGAGGAAGACCTCAACGGACGAATTCGCGCCAACATCCTCGACACGCAGCGCGCGCTCGCCTTTCTGATGCAATGCAAAGTTCTCGGCAAAGCGCATGTCAACGACGCCAAGCAGATTCTGCGCAATATCGAATCGCTCAACAGCCACACCGCTTTTTTGTTCGACAAGATCAATTTCCTGATGGACGCCACCATCGGCTTCATCAATATCAATCAGAACCGACGCGTCAGTCAGCTCACCGTTTTTGGCGTGGTCTTCATGCCCATCAACATTCTGGCTGGAATCGGCGGCATGTCGGAGTTCTCCATGATGACGCGCGGCGTCGCCTGGCCGGTGGCTTATGGCGCCTTGGCGGCAGGGATGATCCTTCTGGGGTGGGGGACCTATGTGGCGCTCAAGTTTGCCGAAATCCGCCGGACAAGGCGGGCGCAGCAGATGTCGGGCTAGCGGCTCATGCTCCGGGTCATCGGTCTCAGCCAACGATTCCCGGTTGCCAAGCCGCGTCTCCCTCACTAGACTTACCGCTCCCGCAACTGGCCGAGCTTGCCCCCATGTCCGCCTTGCCCGACCCCCGCATCTTTCCCGCCCCCGCAATTCAACTTGCCATCGATCTGGCGAGTGCGGCGGAACAAAGCCTGGCTGCGCCCACTATGCAGCTCAAAGATGCGCTCGATGAACAAATCCGAAAAACTTGGAGTCAGCTCGCGCGACAAGGTGCTTTTGCGCAGGTTGCCGAGATCTTTCAGCAATCGCCCTCGGTCGCAGTGACGCGGCATTGGTGGCGGCGCCTCGACGAGGCATTGCATCTGAGCGCCGTGCAGACCGATGGTGTGGGCACGCAGGTGTTTGCCCTGCCCTTGGTGATCGTGGTCGGCGCCGGCGTCGCGGGCAAGCTCTCGGGCGTCCTGCCGGAAGTTCCCAGAGTTGTTTCGCTGCTGCAGGAGCACGGCGCTTTGCGCGGCAATCGCAACTTCGCGCTGGGCAATGCCTTGGTTCCGCCCGAAAAACTGGCGATCGGCGAATTGGGCGCGTTGTTGCAACATGGGGCGGACCCGCTGACCTTGCCGCTGGCACCGATGGATATCCAGCCCAAGCAAGAGAGCGTTTACCTTCGCTTTCTCATCGGCGCCGCGGTGGCTGCGCCGAGTGCCGACCTTCTCGGCGCACCGGACGTCGGCGCCTGGGGAATGGCCTTGGCGCAAGAGTTGGCGCGCCAGCTCGCCGCGCCGGGCGTAACGGTTCTGGTTCTGCCGCGTCCGCCGGCCGGGCTTTTGTCCGCCGCGCACCAGGGGCGGCAAGCGCAGCGCGAAGTGGCGCTGCAACTATTTGCCAGCAACGCCATTCGCAAGATGCGCTCGGGCGTGGGGGAGCCCACCGCGGTGCTCTCGATGCATCGCGTGGGGGAAACCGGAGGCGAACTCCGTGTTTCACTTTCCAGCCCTTTCGATCCGCGCTCGGCGGAGGGTTTCCGCATTCCCTTGGAGCCTCTGGATCGCGTTGCCGACGTGGCGCAAAGTGTCGTCGATCTATTGCGAGATTGCCGTGTGAACGATGTGCGCTTGCTCACGCAGGTGCAGCCGGATCGCGATACACTGACCGGCGGGCCGCTACTTTTCAAGCCCGAAAACATCGGTCCCAACGAAGTGGTGGCCTATCGCTCGGATTGAGGAAACCGCTGCTCGTTTCGGCGACCACCGCCGTGGCGAAAAGGGACCATCCGGCCCTGCAGGTGCGCGTTTCAGCGCTTCATCCCTTGCTCGTGCGCCCACACCGCGGCTTCCACACGCGAGCGAAAGCCGAGCTTCTTCAGTAGGTTTTTGACATGGACCTTGACGGTACCTTCGGTGATGTCGAGTTCCCGTCCGATCATCTTGTTCGGCAGCCCTTGCGCGAGGCAACGCAGTATCGCTTGCTCGCGCGGGGTGAGGGCCGCAAGGCTGCGGGTCGCGGCCTGGGCCTCCTGGCGTAGGGCCTGCGCCAGCAAGCTGTTCAAGCTGTGGCTGATCACCATGCGCCCGAACAGCGCCTCCCGAATGCGGCTCAGCAACTCCTCAGGCTCCATGTCTTTGAGCAAGTAACCGTCGGCTCCGGCTCTTATGGCGGCGATCAAGTCCTCGGGTGCGTCGGACACGGTGAGCAGCACGATGCGAGCGTCGATGCCGGCGTTGCGCAACGCCAGCAATGTCGCGATGCCGTCCATGCCCTTCATGTGCAGGTCCAGCAAGACTAGATCGGGGTCGATGCGGCGGGCGAGTTCCAGACCTTCTTCGCCGCTCGATGCTTCCCCGGCAAACTGCATTGCCGGGTCCATGGCAATCAGCTGCGCCACGCCCCGGCGAAACAAGGGGTGGTCGTCGATGACGATGATTTTGTTTTCGTTGATTTCCATGTTCAGTGGCTCGGCAGCGGTTCTCGATACGGTGTGGCTGGCGCAAATTCAAGCTCCACCCGCGTGCCGCCTTCGGGGCGGGCAAACACGCGGCATTGGCCGCCGAGGCTCGCGGCGCGGTCGCGCATGATCACCAGGCCATAGTGATGCGTCGGCGACTCCGGCGCCCGGATTCCCTTGCCGTCGTCGTCCACTTGCACGCGTACGCGCTGGTCGGGCAAGCGCTCCAGTCGAATCCAAGCCGATGCCGCCTGGGCATGATGCTCGACGTTGGACAATGCCTCGCGAATTACTTGCAGAACGTGGATTTCCTCATTGGATGCGAGCTCCAGGCCGGTGAGCCGATTGTCCAGGGCCACCGCGAACTGGCCGCGACGCTGGAATTCCAGCACCGTGTCTTCGATGGCGGCGGGCAAGCCACGGCCGTCGATGCGCAGCCGGAAGGTGGTGAGTAGCTCGCGCAATTGTCGGTAGGCGCTGGCCAGACCGGTTTTGAGCTCGATCACGACCTCCTGCGCGGATTGCGGGAAACTCCCGCTCTTCATGTTCATTTGCAGCCGGGCGACCTGGATTTTCAGATAAGACAGCGACTGCGCCAGTGAATCGTGCAGCTCGCGGGCGATCACCGAGCGTTCTTCAAAAAGCGCCAGGCGATGGCGTTCCTCACTGCGCTGGGCGAGCGCCAGTGCCGCGCCGAGGTGGCGGCCGACGGCTTCCAACAACTCTTCTTGCCAGTCTTGCAGCGCCAGATCGGGAGGCAAGGCGAGTGGCATTACCCCATATTGGCGACCCTGGTCGGTGAGGGGGATGGAGAGCAACCGCGCGCCATCGCTCAGCGCCGCTTCAAGGCGCAGACTGCCGTCGCCGAGACAGCGTGCGCAATCGGACAGACCGCACATGCTGGCGGCGCCGGCCGCTACTGGGGGCATGCTGGCCAGGGGGAGAGCGGGAGTGCTGGCGCCGACGCAAACCGCTCCGGCACGGGCATGCACCAAGCCTTCGACTTCGGCGAGAACCTGTTTGAGCAACTCCGGACCGATTTCGTGGGTGGAGAAGTCGCGGGTGATGCGGTAGAGCAATTCCAGAGACTGAGTACTGCGGGCCAAAGCATCAGTCTTTTCCTGCACCCGCGCTTCGAGGTTGGCATACATGTGCGCGAGATCTTGCATCATGACATTGAAAGCCTCGCCGAGCTGCCCGAGTTCATCGTCGCCGGTATGTTCGGCGCGGGTGCGGAACTCGCCCTCGCGCGCGGCGCGGGCGCAGGCGAGCAAGTTCAGCAGGGGGACGAGCACTTGCATGTGCATGATGTACATGGTGACCAGCACCACCACCACGATGGCGAACAGCGACACGCCTTGCACCAGGCGCAGCCACTGAATCTTGCCTTCGAGATCCTGCTCCATCAACTGGACCAGGGTGTCGATGTCGGCGACGAAGCTGTCGAGGGCCAGGGCGAATGATCCGCGCGCCTGCGGGTTGACCGCGGCGGCTTCGGCTCCGGGCCGGATCTCCTGGCTCCAGCGGTCGCGCACGCGCAGATAGCGCTCATGCAGCGGACGGGCGAGTTCCGGGTTGAGACCCGCTTGCAAGGCCGGGTTGTCGAGCCGCGCGGCAAACGCGGCGATGCTCTTGGCCGTGGCCGCAACACCGCTTTCGGCATCGACAGCTGGCCGCCCCAGGCCGGCTTCGATGGCATAGGCCTGCATGCGCAGGCTTCCGGCGAGATTGATCGCACGCGCTTTGCCGGCGGCCAACTCGGTGAAGATGGTGGACACCATGATCGAGACGATCGCCAGAATGACGATTGCTCCCATCAGTAATCCCAGGCGGCCGAGTATGGATTTGGTGGTAAGGAAATTCGGCAAGGGCATGGCGTGCTCCGCTATTGGCTTGCGGCCGCTTTGGCGATAGCTTGTTCGGACACCAAGCCCCAACGGTCCGGCCATCGCGGCGCGCAGGAATTGGGCAGGATGATAGCCGTTTTTGGGTTGCCCCCGGGTTCTGCTCGGTCATGCGGCGACGGGCAGGTACCGTCGGTGGATCAATTGCGCGATATCGGCACCGGCCTTGCGCCGCGGGTCCTGTCTGAACCGTCCAGGCAAGTGCAGGGGCATGATTATTCGAAACTAATCGCTGGCGTCCCGATTGGCGCGGCGCTTGCTGCGAACCCCATCTCCACCCGGCGAGAGCACGCTCGCGCAGTGGACCAAAAAATGCGGAATACCTCCAAAGAGCGGGCGCCGCCCGGAGGATCACGCGCCCGCCCTCAGGATTGAAGCGGAAGCGCTTGTGGAAGCGCCTTTCGGTCGGGGTGCGCGCCGATCGTCCCTACCTCTTTCGAGGTAGATCGACGCCGCGCCACCGCCGTTTGCCCCATTGCGGCGCAGCACGGAAGAACTAGACTGCTCATCGTTGCCAGCCGGAGTACGCATTATGGCCTCTAAGCAGACGAAGCAATTGTTGGTGGTGACCATGAGCACACTTGCTTTCACCTTGTGCTTCGCGGTCTGGATGATGTTCGCGGTGATCGGTATCCCGATCAAGGATGCGCTGAAGCTCAACGAGACCCAGTTCGGCCTGCTGGTGGCCATGCCGGTGCTCACGGGCTCTCTGGTGCGCCTGCCGCTGGGGATGCTGACCGACCGATTTGGCGGGCGCATCGTGTTCTTCGCCTTGATGCTTGCCACCGTCCTGCCCATCTACATGATCGGCGAAGCCACCACCTATTGGCAGTTCCTGGTCGGCGGCTTGTTCGTGGGCTTGGCCGGAGGCTCGTTCTCGGTGGGCATTGCCTATGTCGCGCACTGGTTCCCGCGCAATCAGCAAGGCTTTGCCATGGGGATATTCGGTGCCGGAAACGCCGGCGCGGCGGTGACCAAGTTCGTCGCGCCAGCGATTGTGGTCGCCTTGGGCTGGGCGATGGTGCCCAAGTCTTTCGCCTTGGCGATGTTGGTCATGGCGCTGAGTTTTTGGATCTTCACCTATTCCGACCCCGCGCACAGTGGCGGCGGCAAAATCGATTTCCGCGAGCAGCTCAAAGTGCTGCGCGATCCGCAGGTGTGGAAGTTCTGTCAGTACTATTCCATCGTCTTCGGCGGCTACGTCGGCCTGGCCCTGTGGATGACCAAATATTACGTCGATGAATACGGCTTCGATCTAAAGCTCGCGGCTTTGTTGGCGGCCTGCTTCTCCTTGCCCGGTGGGGTTCTGCGGGCGATCGGCGGCTGGCTCTCCGACCGCTACGGGGCGCAGAAGGTCACTTGGTGGGTGCTGTGGGTATCGTGGATCTGCCTGTTCATTCTCTCCTACCCGCAAACCGAGTTCACCGTGAAGACCGTCGCCGGCCCCAAGACCTTTAACATCGGGCTGAATCCCTGGGTGTTCACCTTGCTCTTGTTCATCATCGGGGTGGCCTGGGCGTTCGGCAAGGCCTCGGTGTTCAAGTACATCGCCGACGAGTATCCCAAGAACCTCGGTGTGGTCTCGGGGGTGGTGGGCATGGTCGGAGGGCTGGGCGGCTTTGTGCTGCCGATCATGTTCGGCGCACTGGTGGATCTGACCGGCGTGCGCTCGTCGGCGTTCATGCTGCTCTACGGCGTGGTCTGGGTTTCCCTGTCGCTCGCCTACTTCACCGAAATGCGCCGCTCCGATGCGATGCATCCGCATGCGCCTGAACCCATGCACAGCAAATAGACTTCCCGAGGACTATGACCATGACCAGCCATGCCACCACGCTACCCGCCGCCGCGCCGCCGTTGATTGCCAAGACCCTCGAAGACTGGCGCCCGGAAGACGAGACCTTCTGGGAGGCGACCGGCAAGAAAATCGCCTACCGCAACCTCTTGATCTCCATTCCCGCGCTGCTGTGCGGCTTCGCAGTCTGGGGCATGTGGGGCATCATCACGGTGCAGATGCTCAACCTGGGCTTTCCGTTCAGCCAGGCGGAGCTGTTCACGCTCACCGCCATCGCCGGCATCTCCGGTGCCACCATGCGCATTCCCGCCTCGTTCCTGATTCGCTTGGCGGGTGGGCGCAATACCATTTTTCTCACGACTTCGATGCTGCTGGCGCCGGCTTTCGGCACCGGCATTGCCTTGCAGCACCCCGAGTGGCCACTGTGGGTGTTTCAGTTGATGGCGCTGTGGTCAGGGGTGGGCGGGGGCAATTTTGCCAGCTCCATGAGTAACATCAGCACCTTCTTCCCGAAGCGCTTGCAAGGCACGGTGCTGGGACTCAACGCCGGCCTGGGCAACTTCGGCGTGACTACCATGCAAATCGTCGTACCTCTGGTCATGACTCTGGGCATTTTCGGTGCCGTGGGTGGCGAACCGATGACCTTGGTGAAAGATAGCGGCTGGATTTTCGGCAAGATCGCCGCCGGTACGCCAACCTGGATTCAGAACGCAGGCTTCGCCTGGGTCTTGTCGCTGGTGCCCTTGGGCGCCTTGTGCTGGTGGGGCATGAACAACCTGAAGACGGTGTCACCGCATACCGGCAACCCCATGGTCGCCTTCCTGAAGATCACCTACCTCTACACCCTGGCCTTCGTACCCTCGATCTTCATGTTGTACCTGTACCTGCCAGCGCCTACCGGTCTGGGGCTCTTGAACATGTGGGTGGCGATTCCGCTGGACATCCTTTCCGCCCTCGTGGTGATGCGCCTGGCGGCCTTCGGCACGATGAAGGACAACATCGCCAAGCAGTTCGAAATCTTCAAGAACAAGCACACCTGGTCGCTGACGGCGCTCTACATCGTCACCTTCGGGTCCTTCATCGGCTTCGCCATGGCGCTGCCGCTGGCGATCACGGTGATCTTCGGCTTTCAGCATGTGCCTGACGCCAACGGTGTGCTCACCCACACGCTGAAGAACCCCAATGCACCCTCGGCCCTGACTTACGCCTGGATCGGTCCCTTTGTCGGCGCCGCGGCGAGGCCCATCGGCGGCTGGATCTCCGACAAATGGGGCGGTGCCATTGTCACCCAGTGGATCTGTGGCGCCATGGTCGTGGCTTCGGTCGCGGTCGGCTACGTGATGATGCTGGCCTACCATTCGCCCTCGCCGGAAGAGCACTTCCTGTCCTTCATGCTGCTATTCATCGCGCTCTTCCTGTTTAGTGGCATCGGCAACGGCTCCACCTTCCGCAGCATCGGTTTCATTTTCAACCGCGAACAGGCTGGCCCTGTGCTGGGCTGGACTTCGGCGGTGGGCGCTTATGGCGCCTTCATCGCCCCGGTGCTGATCGGCGACCAGATGAAGCTTGGCACGCCCGAGCAGGCGATGTATGGTTTCGCTGCTTTCTACACCGTGTGCCTGTTCGTCAACTGGTGGTTCTACCTGCGCCGCGGCGCGGAAATCCGCAATCCCTGATTCGCCGTGCCCACAAGAGATTTCTAGGAGATTCACATGAGTCACTTCATCGACCGCCTGAAGTTTTTCGACAAGGTCAAGGAGACCTTCTCCAACGGCCATGGCGTGGTTACCAAGGAAGACCGCCAGTGGGAAGATGTCTATCGTCATCGGTGGCAGCACGACAAAGTGGTGCGCTCGACCCACGGGGTCAACTGCACCGGCGGCTGCTCCTGGAAAATTTTCGTCAAGAACGGGCTGGTGTCTTTCGAGATGCAGCAGACCGACTACCCGCGCACCCGCGACGACCTGCCCAATCACGAACCGCGCGGCTGCCAGCGCGGCGCCTCGTTCTCCTGGTATCTTTATAGCCCACATCGGGTGAAGCATCCGCTGATTCGCGGGCGCCTGCTGGACCTCTACCGCGCCGAGAAGAAGAGCGGCAAGGACCCGGTGGAAGCCTGGGCCGCCATCCAAGCCGACCCCGCCAAACGCGAGCAATACGTGGCCGTGCGGGGCCTGGGCGGTTTCGTGCGCACCAACTGGGAGGAAGTCACCGAAATCATCGCCGCGGCCAACGTGCACACCATTCAGAAGTGGGGGCCGGATCGCATTTTCGGATTTTCGCCGATACCCGCGATGTCGATGATTTCCTACGCCGCGGGTTCGCGTTATCTCTCGCTCATCGGCGGCGCCTGCGGCAGCTTTTATGATTGGTATTGCGACCTGCCCGCCGCCAGCCCCCAGACCTGGGGCGAGCAGACCGACGTGCCGGAAGCCGCCGATTGGTACAACTCCACCTACCTCATCATTTGCGGCGCCAATCTGCCCATGACCCGCACGCCCGACGCGCACTTCGCCATCGAGGTGCGCTACAAGGGCGCCAAGGTGGTGTCCATGGCGCCCGATTACGCCGAATACGTGAAGTTCGCCGACCTCTGGATGCCGGTGCGCCAGGGCACCGACGCCGCGGCCTTCATGGCCATGGCGCACGTGGCCTTGAAGGAGTTCTACGTCGATCGCCAGGACGCCTATTTTCAGCAATACGCCAAGAAATACACCGATCTGCCGATGCAAATCGTGCTGCGCCAGGACGGCGAGAACTATGTGCCGGACCGCAACCTGCGCGCCTCGGACTTCGCCGATGGTCTGGGCGAAAAGAACAACGCCGAGTGGAAGACCATCGTCTTCGATCAGACTAGCAAGTCCTTCGTGGCGCCCAATGGCTCCATCGGTTTTCGCTGGGGCGAGGAGGGCAAATGGAACCTGCTGCCCAGAAACGCCGCCAATCAGCAGGAAATCTCCGCCGAGCTCTCCTGCCTCACCGCGCGCGACGCAGTGGTGTCGGTGGCTTTCCCGCATTTCGCGCTCGACGAGGCCAGAGTCCTGTACCGCAATGTGCCGGTGCGCAAACTCAGACTGGCCAGCGGCGAAGAGGTGTTCATCACCTCGGTCTTCGACCTGATGCTGGCGCAGCACAGCATCGATCGCGGCTTGGGCGGCGCCAATGTCGCCAGTTCCTATGAAGATGCACAGGTGCCCTACACCCCGGCCTGGGCGGCCAGGGTCACCGGCGTAAAAGCGGCCGACCTGGAACGCACCGGCCGTGAGTTCGCCGACAACGCCGCCAAGACCCAGGGCAAATCCATGGTGATCATGGGCGCGGCCATCAATCACTGGTACCACAACGACATGGGCTACCGCGCGGTGATGAACCTCTTGCACCTTTGCGGCTGCGTGGGTCAATCGGGCGGCGGCTGGGCGCATTACGTCGGCCAGGAGAAGCTGCGGCCGCAAGCGGGCTGGGCGCCGATCGCCTTCGCCCTCGACTGGCAGCGGCCGCCGCGGCACCAGAACGCCACCTCGTACTGGTATTTCCACACCGATCAATGGCGCTACGAAACCATCGATGTCGACGCCCTGCACGCGCCGACCGCCAAGGCCAAATACAAAGGCTACAGTCTCGCCGACTACAACGTGGTGGCTACGCGCCTGGGCTTTTTGCCCTCGACGCCGCACTTCAACAAGAACCCCATCGATCTGGTCGCCGAGGCCGAAAAGGCTGGCGCGAGCGATGAAGCGAGCGTGGCCAAACACGTGGTCGAACAGCTCAAATCCGGCCAGCTCGACATGGCCTTCGCCGATGTCGACAACCCCGTGAACTGGCCGCGTAACCTCTTCGTCTGGCGCGCCAACCTCATCGGCTCGTCGGCCAAAGGGCATGAATACTTTCTCAAGCACCTTCTGGGCGCGCAGAACGGCGTGCTGCAAGAGGGGGGGGATGGCGCCCACAATGCGGAAGTGAAGTGGCATGAAGAAGCGCCGGTGGGCAAGCTCGACCTCATGGTGGACATCAACTTTCGCCTGAACTCCACCGGGGCCTATTCCGACATCGTCCTGCCCACCGCCACTTGGTACGAAAAGCACGACCTCAACACCACCGACATGCATCCTTTCATCCACCCCCTAGCCGAAGCGGTTAGCCCGGGCTGGGAGTCGAAGTCGGATTGGCAAATTTTCAAACATATCGCCAAAGCCTTCACCGCGTTGGCCGGCAAACACCTGGGCACGAAGAAAGACCTCGTCGCCTTGCCCATGCAGCACGACTCGCCATTCGAGCTGGCGCAGCCCATGGGACAGGTCAAGGACTGGAAGAAGGGCGAATGCGAGCCGGTGCCGGGGAAAACCCTGCCGCTCCTGAAACTCGTGGAACGCGACTACGCGAGCATCTATCACAAGTTCATCGGCCTGGGACCGCTAATGGTGAAACTGGGCAACAACATCAAAGGAATCGACTGGAACACCGAAGCGGAGTACGAAGAACTCAAGAAGTTGATTTACACCGTCAAGGAGCCGGGCGTGTCCTTCGGCATGCCCTCGCTGGAAGAAGACATCGCTGTTTGCGACGCGGTGATGCGCATGGCGCCGGAAACCAACGGCGAGGTCGCGCACAAGTCCTGGTCCTCGCTGTCGCGGAAAACGGGCATCGACCACAGCCATCTCTATGAAGGCCGGCACGAGGACAAAATCACCTTTCGCGATATCCAGGCGCAGCCGAGAAAGATCATCACCGCGCCGACTTGGTCGGGGATCGAATCGGAGAAAGTGTCCTACACTTCGGGGTACACCAACATCCACGAACATATCCCCTTCCGCACCCTCACCGGCAGGGCGCATTTCTATCAAGATCACGAGTGGTTTCTCGACTTCGGCGAGGGCTTATGCACCTACAAGCCGCCGGTCGATCTGAAGGAATTGGACAGCGTGCCTGCGGCGGTGAAAGCCAAGCCTCACCTCGAACTCAACTGGATCACCCCGCACTCGAAGTGGGGCATCCATTCGAGCTATCAGGACAATCTGCGGATGCTGACGCTCTTCCGCGGCGGACCCTACGTCTGGATCGCCGAGGACGACGCCAAGACCATTGGCCTCGAAGACAACGATTGGGTCGAAGCGGTCAACGGCAACGGCGCCACCGTGGCCCGGGTCGTGGTCAGCCAGCGCGTGCCCCGCGGCATGGCGCTGATGTACCACGCCCAGGAGAAGAACGTGAACGTGCCCGGCTCCAATACCACCGGCAAACGTGGCGGCATCCTGAACTCGGTGACGCGAGTGATCGTCAAGCCCACCAACATGGTGGGCGGCTACGCGCAACTGGCCTACGGTTTCAACTACTACGGCACGGTGGGTTGCCAGCGCGACACCATGGTGGCGGTGCACAAGATCGCCGATAAGGATGTCGATTGGCTGGAGCGGCCGCTCACCCCCGAGCGGGAAGCGCAGAAAAACCCCGCGGGCATTGGCAAGCGCTGAAGAGGCGACCAGGAGATCATCATGAAAGTACGCGCGCAATTCGCCTTCGTTTTTAATCTGGACAAATGCATCGGCTGCCACACCTGCTCGGTGACCTGCAAGAACGTGTGGAGCAACCGGAAAGGCGTGGAATACGCCTGGTTCAACAACGTCGAATCCAAACCCGGCATCGGCTACCCGAAGAACTGGGAAGACCAGGAGAAGTGGCAGGGCGGCTGGACGCTCAAGAACGGGAAGCTCGAATTGAAGGCCGGCGGCCGGCTCTCGAAGCTGGCGAACATCTTTGCCAACCCCGACATGCCGCAGATCGACGACTACTACGAGCCTTTCACCTACGACTATGCCCATCTGCAAAACGCCCCGCTTTCCGAAGCCACACCCACGGCGCGGCCGCGCTCGCTGATCGACGGCAGCCGCATGGAGAAGATTCACTGGGGCCCGAACTGGGAAGATGATCTCGCCGGTGAGTTCGAGAAGCGCTCACAGGACACCAACTTCCGCCAGATCGAAAAGGAAATCTATAAACAGTTTGAGCACACTTTCCATCTTTACCTGCCGCGGATTTGCAACCATTGCATCAACCCGGCCTGCGTGGCCTCCTGCCCCTCGGGTTCGCTCTACAAGCGCGAAGAAGACGGCATCGTACTGGTGGACCAGGATAAATGCCGCGGCTGGCGCATGTGTGTTTCCGCCTGCCCGTACAAGAAGATGTACTACAACTGGGAATCGGGCAAAGCGGAAAAATGCATTGGCTGCTTCCCGCGCGTGGAATCGGGCCTGCCCACGGTGTGCTCGGAATCCTGCGTCGGGCGTATCCGTTACAACGGCATCATGCTCTACGACGCCGACCGCATCGAGGAATTGGCGAGCACCCAGAAAGAGCAGGATCTTTACGAAGCGCAGTGCCGCATTTTCCTCGACCCGAACGACCCGGAGGTGATCGAAGCGGCGCGCCGCGACGGCGTGCCCGAGGATTGGCTGGACGCGGCCCGCAAGTCGCCGATCTGGAAGATGGCCATGGACTGGAAGATCGCTTTCCCCCTGCACCCCGAGTTCCGCACCTTGCCCATGGTGTGGTACGTGCCGCCACTCTCGCCGGTGCAGTCGCAGCTCGACCAGGGCAATCTCCCGCTCGATGCCGACGGCTGCATCCCGCGCGCCGACACCTTGCGCATGCCCTTGCAATACCTGGCCAATCTCTTGACCGCGGGCGATGAAAAGCCCATACGCAGCGCCCTCAACCGCATGATCGCCATGCGCGCCTACATGCGCTCGCAGCATGTGGATGGCAAAACGGACACCCGCGCCCTGGAAGCGGCGGGGCTCACCGAGGACCTCGCCAAGGAGATGTACCGCTATCTCGCCATCGCCAATTACGAAGACCGCTTCGTCATTCCCACCGGGCACGAAGAGCTGCGGCTCGACGATGCCTACGGTTTCCAGGGTCAGAATGGCTTCACCTTCGGCAATGATTCCTCGCGCGGCGTTTCCAAGATCACGCTCTTCCCCAGCCGGCGCAAGGACACCCACGCCGATGCCAAGAAGCTCGCCCCGCTGGCCGAGCCGAACCGCGACTAGGAGAACATCATGAACGTCAACTTCTACAAAGCCCTGTCGCTCCTGCTGGATTACCCCAGCGGCGAACTCGTCGAGCATTTGGGTGTACTGGCCGAACGCATCGTCCACAGCGAGGGCTGGACGCAGGAAGAGAGTCTGGTGGTGGGCAAGCTGATCAGCCACCTGGCGGCGACGCCGCTTACTGAAGTGCAGGCCGACTACGTCAGGACTTTCGACCTCAGCGCCGAGCACAGTCTGCACCTCACTCACCACTTGTTCGGTGACGACAAGAACCGCGGCCCGGCGCTGATCGACCTCACCGAGATGTACAAGGAATACGGCCTGGCGGTGGCGAGCAATGAGCTGCCGGACTTTTTGCCGCTGGTGCTGGAGTTCGCCTCCGGCCTCGACGACGCCGAGGCGCGCACCTTTTTGGGCGACGCTGCCAAGGTCACCGCGGTGCTCGCCGGCAATCTCGAAACCGCGGGCAGTGTCTATGCGCCGGTGCTGCGCCTCATCGAAAAGCGCGGCGGTCTTCTGAAACTCGCCGCCTGAGGAGCCCCATCATGAGCCTTCACAATTTCGTTTTCGGTGTCTATCCCTATATCGCCTTGACGGTGTTCCTGCTGGGCAGCCTGGTGCGTTTCGAGCGCGAGCAATATTCTTGGAAAGCCGATTCTTCGCAGCTCTTGTCCAAGACCGGCATGCGCTGGGCGAGCAACCTCTTTCACGTGGGCATTCTGGCGATTTTCCTGGGTCATGCCGTGGGTCTCTTGATGCCGCACGCTTGGTTCCTGGCACTCGGAGTTTCCGACCTGGCGCACCAGTACACCGCCATCGTCGCCGGCTCGGTGTTCGGGCTGATGTGCCTGATCGGCGGCGCCATTCTGTGGGTGCGGCGCTTTTTCAACCAGCGCGTTTCGGCGGTGAGCCGCGGTTCCGACAAGTTCGTGCTCACCTGGCTCTTGCTCACGCTGCTCTTGGGGCTGACCACCATCCCCTTCTCGCTCGGGCATGCCGCCAAGCAAGACGCCAGCGTCATGGTGGCCCTGGCCGATTGGGTGCAAAGCATCGTTTACCTTCACCCCAACCCGGCGCTACTCGCCAACGTCGATCCCATTTTTAAGGCCCATATGTTCTTCGGGATGACGGTGTTCCTGGTGTTTCCCTTCACCCGCCTGGTGCATATCTGGAGTGCGCCTTTGCCGTACGTCGTTCGTGCTTATCAGATCGTGCGGAGCAAACGGGCGTAGGGTTCAAGGGTTCAGGTGCTGCCCCCTATGCTGGGTCCACGGGGTTCTCCCTTTCCCGCTTGCGGGGGAGGGCGGGGTGGGAGTGGCTTGCGACCGGCATAGTTCTGTGGGGTGGATTGAGGTCCGGAGGGCCGAACCCACCGCAGGCCAGGCCCGGGGCTTCGCGAGAGCCCGGGGGATGGTGGATTAGGCCCGCGCTTTGCGCAGGCTTAATCCGCCCACCGCCCTACTCCGCTGGCGGTTCCTTCGCGTTCTTGCGCTTGGTCGGCGCCTTGGGTTTTTCCTCCGCCTCGTCGCTATTGCCGATCGACATGCTCTGCGAATTGAACCAGCCCGATTGCGATTGCGAGCCGCTGCCGCTGCCGATGCGCATGTTCTGGGTGTTGTGGCGGCCGGACTGGGTTTGCACGCCCTGGCCATCTTCCACCACTATCGACTGCTTGTTGTCGCGGCCCGCCTGGGACTGGACGCCGAGGCCTTTTTCGACCCGCATCGACTGGCTGTTGTTGCGCTCATTCTGGGTTTGCACTTGGGTTCCCTGGCCGCTCTGGACTTGCATGGACTGCTGGCTTTGGCTGTCGCAACCGGCGGAAATCAGCAAAGTGGCGAGTAGCAGTGTGATCCGTTTCATTTTGATCTCCTCGTGAACGCGGCCACCTCAGGGGCCGACTTTGCGAATACGACCCAAACCCGCGATGCTGGGATTGACCTTGGGATCGCCGTAGTAATCGATTTTGCCGACTCCGGCGATGCTGGCGTCGATCTTCTCTCTTGCCCGCAACTCCGCTTTGCCGGAACCGGCGATGTCGATCCGGGCAAGGCGCGAATCGAGCTTGGCCGCTTCATAGTTGCTCGCGCCAGCAAGATCCACGCTCTGGGTGTCGGTCTCACCCGCGACCACGGCCTTGCTCGCCCCCGCGGCGTCGTACTTGAACTCCTTGAGCTTCAGGCCCAGCAATTGGATCTTGGTGGCGCCGGCGGCATCGACCCCCAGGGTGTCGCCATGAAAACCGTTCATCCTGACCTGGCCTGCGCCGGAAATTTCGATCACCTTGAGATCGCGAATCGTCAGGTGAAAACGCAAGTTGTGGCGGCCGGGTTTCTTGGTGGAAAAGCGCATCATCAAGCCATCCCAGCTCACAGAACCCCACTCGCGCTCGTTGGCGAGTACCAGTCGGCCGTTCTTGACTTCAGCCTTGATCTCCTTGGTGATTTCCCCGGCGCCCTCGATCACCAGGAAATCGCGGTCTCCCTGAGTGATGATCAGTTCACCGGCGCCTTGCAGGCTCACCGAGGTGATCGGGGGCAGGCTGCGTTCAATGCGGTCACCGGCTTCTCCGGCGGCGCGCGCGGAGTCGGCGGGCAGGGCGAGGGCGACAGCAATCAGTGCCAGGCCGGCGGCGAAGTTTCGGAAAGTCATGTTCGGGCTCCTTGGGGTCGTTCGACTTCACTTGGATGCACGGCCAGGCGGATTTGGATGTGCCGTCCAGCTCACCCCGGCGTACGCGCGTCGAGTTTCAGCTCTTGCAGGTAGCGCTGGGCGTTGGCGACATAGTTGCGCGCCGCGCCTTCGATGGCGGCGATTTCCTCGACCCTGAGGCTGCGCACCACCTTGCCCGGCGAGCCCAGGATCAAGCTGCCCTCGGGAAACACCTTGCCCTCGGGGATGAGGGTCTTGGCGCCGACGATACTATGGCGGCCGATCACCGCGTGGTTGAGAATCACCGAGCCGATGCCGATCAGGCTCTGTTCGCCGATACTACAGCCATGCAACATCACCATGTGGCCGACGGTGCAGTGGGCGCCCACCGTCAGCGGTGCGCCGGGGTCGGTGTGCAGCACACAGGCATCCTGGATGTTACTGCCGCGACCAATTGTGATGGGCTCGTTGTCGCCGCGAAGGATGGCGCCGAACCACACGCTGGCATCTTCGGCGAGGATCACCGAGCCGATGATCGTGGCATTGGGGGCGATGAAATGGCGGGTGCCGTGAAAGTCCGCCTGGTGGTTTTCGAGGGTATAGAGCATCCGAATCGCCGAGATCACAAAGAGCCCATATTAGCCCTCGCCGCCAGCGCGGGGAAGGGCGGGCGAGGGGCGATGGCAGGGGATGCCGCGCGGTAGAATAGGGCCGCAACCCCTCTTTTCGGAAACCCACACCATGAGCCTCACCCGAGTTCCCGCTGGGCGCGACCTGCCCAATGACTTCAATGTCGTGATTGAAATCCCCATGCATGGCGACCCGATCAAGTACGAAGTGGATAAGGAGACCGGCGCGGTTTTCGTCGACCGCTTCATGTCCACCGCCATGCACTACCCCTGCAACTACGGCTACATTCCGCAGACCCTTTCCGAGGACGGCGACCCCGTGGATGTGCTGGTGCTCTCGCCGGTGCCGCTGATCACCGGCGTGGTGGTGCGCTGCCGGCCCTTGGGCATGCTGAAAATGGAAGACGAGGCCGGCGTTGATGCCAAGCTCCTCGCCGTGCCCATCGACAAGCTGTGCAACCTCTACCGGGCCTTCGAGACGCCGCGCGACCTGCCGGAGCAGACGCTGGCCCAGATTGCACACTTCTTCGAACACTACAAAGACCTTGAAGCCGGCAAGTGGGTGCGGCTCCTGGGCTGGGTTGGCACCGAAGAAGCCAAGGCCGAAATACTCGCCGGCGTCGACCGTTATCGCGACGCCTGACCGAAGCGGACGTTCTGATTCGGCGCTGGCGGGTAAGGCGTACCCGGTGTCGCCATCATCGCCTGGTCCCAGTCGGAGTGCGCTTGGTGCCAACCGGTTCTTCGCTGGGAATGCCCATTTCCTGGGCAAGATCGCGCCTACCATGGCCACCACGACCGCTCTTGGCAGGAGCGGCCTTGGCCGCGAAGGTCGATTTGGCCCTAATCTCTTGGGCGCTCAAGTCAGGATGGCGGCGCTGCTCAATTCCTCGGAATAACGCGCCAGCGACTCGAAGAGTTTGGGTGTATCGCTGCGTGCGATGTTGAAGCGCAGCCAGGGTGAGGACTCGAGGTAGGGGCGGAACGAACTGCCTGGCGCGAGGAACACGCCCTCGCGCGCCGCGCGATTGGCTAGTGCCACGGCGTTGTCCCAGGCCGGGTGCTTGGCCCAGATGAACAACCCGCCCAGGGGTTCACACAGCACTTCCATGCCCGCGTGTTCCATGCGCCGCAGAACACGGTCGCGCGCTCGCGCCAGCCGCTCGCGCATGCGCTGCATGTGGCGTCGATAGTGACCCTCGGTCAACATGCGATGCACCACCCGTTCGGCGAATTCGGAAGTGGTGATGTCTGACAGCAGCTTGATGTCGGTGAGTTCCTCGATCCACTCGCGCTTGCCCACCAGAAACCCCACCCGCAGCGAAGCCGACAGGGTCTTGCTGAAGCTTCCCAGATACAGCACCCGGTCGAGCTGGTCGAGCGTGGCCAGGCGCGCAGCGCGGCCAGGGTCGAAATCGGCGGCAACATCGTCTTCCACTACGATGAAGCCGTGCCGCTCGGCCAATTGCAGGATGCGGAAGGCGCTCGCGGGCGAGAGGCAGGTGCCGGTCGGGTTGTGCAGCACCGACTGGGTGAAGAAGGCCTTGGGCCGCGCCTCGAGGGCGAGCTTTTCGGCCAGGGCCAGATCGGGCCCGTCTTTGCCGCGCGGCACGCCCAGTAGCCGCACGCCATGGAGCTTGAGGTTGCCGAAGAGGTTGTAGTAGCCAGGGTCGTCCACCAGTACGCTGTCGCCCGGCTTCAGGAGGTAGCGGATCACCAGGTCCAGGGCCTGCGCGCCCCCGTGCGTGAGCAGAATCTGGTCGGCGCTGGTCTCGATGCCGATTTCCGTCAGTTGGACGCGCAACTGTTCGCGCAGTGGCGCCAAACCCAGGCCCTGCCCGTAGGTGGTGAGGTGAGGGCCGCCTTCCTTGGACAAGGCGCGTAACTGGCGCCGCAGCGCTTCGTCGTCGAGCCAGTCGGTCGGCAGCACGCCGCTGCCGTAGCCGGTGCTGCTCGCTTCCGCGGCCAGCACGTTGCGCATCAGCATGGCGGTGTCCACCGCGCGCTCGATGCTGCACGGCTGCGCTGCCCCGGCGGCGGGGGCGCTGCGCGCGGCAACGTAAAAGCCCGAGCCGCGGCGCGAATGCAAGTAGCCCTGGGCGACCAAGCGATCGTAGGCCTCCACCACGGTGAAGCGGCTGACACCCTGGCGTGTGGCGAACTGGCGAATCGAAGGCAGGCGCGTTTCCGGCCGTAATCCTCGGGTTTCGATGGCGCCACGCAAAGCGGCGACGATCTGGTCCACCAGCGGCTGGGCGCCGTTGAGGTCGAAGGGCGGCAGGGTCGTCATGGTATGGAACTGTAAGGGTTGATTGGCCTGTACAGTACGCGCATCCGGGTGGGGATTGTCACTGACTGAGTGGCAAATTGTCAGCTACTGTCTGGGCTCAGTCAACCCTTGAAAACGCTCTGCCGATCCGGCTGCAAGTGGCGCCCCGTAGGCGCGGCAGTCTGCGTAAGGTCGGCTCGCTCGCGCCACCCTGGTTCAGAACCAACGCCGCACATGCCCTTCAATTCCCCCGCCTTGGCCGCCGTCGCCCCCTACCTCTTCGTTCTGCTCTGGAGCACGGGTTTCATCGCCGCCAAATTTGGCCTGCCACATGCCGAGCCTCTGACCTTTCTCGCCTACCGTTTCTTGATCCTGGTGCCGCTAACGGCGGCATTTTGTCTTGCTCTGCGCTCGGCCTGGCCGCGCCAGGCGAGGATTTACGGTCACCTGATGGTCTCCGGCTTGCTGCTGCACGGTGTCTATCTAGGCGGCGTCTTTGCGTCGATCCGCGAAGGATTGGGCGCGGGCGTGGTGGCGCTGATCGTCGGCGGCCAGCCCCTGCTCACCGTGCTGCTGGCGCGTTGGTGGCTGCGCGAGACCGTGGTCCTGCGCCAGTGGTTGGGCCTGGTGGTCGGGCTGATCGGCGTTTACGGGGTCCTGGCCGATCGCGTGGCGCTGGGGCTGGGAACCCAAGCCGGACTCCCCTGGGCGATCCTGGCGCTCTTGGGCATCAGCCTGGGTACGCTGTATCAGAAGAAGCACTGTGGCGGCGTCGATTTGCCGGTGAGCACCTTCGTGCAATATTCGACCTGCGCCTTGTTGTTCACCATCACCGCACCGCTCGTCGGCAGCATGGCAGCGCAGTGGACCCCGGCGTTCATTGGGGCTTTGTTCTGGCTGGTAGTGGTGTTATCGCTGGGCGCGATCGGTTTGCTCTATTTTCTGCTCCGAGCCGGGGCAGCGTCGGACGTGGCGCGGTTCTTCTACTTGGTGCCGGCGGTCACGGCCATCCTCGCCTTCCTGATGTTCGGCGAACAACTTGGCGTGCCGGCGATCCTTGGCATGCTGGCGATCGCCGCTGGTGTGGTACTGGCCCGGCCAGCGGCTCCCGTGCCAGTCGCTGGCGCGCCCTTGGCCAAAGCCGGGAGAAGCGCATGAGTACCCGTTGCCCGACCGTGCAAATGGGGGCGCATACGCATACTCGGAGCGGGCGCAGCCCGCGAACCGCACTCACCCCCTTCCCCGGGAAGGGGGTTGGGGGGAAGGTTTGTGCGCGCCCGCACGGCCGCCCGAAGGGCGCGCAAGCCCATTGTCGGAGCGGGCGCAGCCCGCGAACCGCACTCATCCCCTTCCCCGGGAAGGGGGCTGGGGGGAAGGTTTGTACGCGCCCGCACGGCCGCCCGAAGGGCGCGCAAGCCAATTGTCGGAGCGGGCGCAGCCCGCGAACCGCACTCACCCCCTTCCCCGGGAAGGGGGTTGGGGGGAAGGTACACCAGTGAGCGGCACAACCCCGTCTTCGCGCGCAGACCGGCCTGCTGGCGTGGCCACATTGCTGAGGCCGACTTCGGTCGATGCGGAAACCCGCGGCATGTTTTTGGGCTTGCTTGGCGTCGTGGCGTTCAGCCTGACCCTGCCCGCTACGCGGGCGGCGGTGGCGGTTTTTGATCCGTGGTTCGTCGGGGTGGCCCGGGGCGTAGTCGCCGGGGGCCTCGGCGCACTCTACTTGCTGCTCGGCCGGAACCGTCTGCCCACCGCGGCGGAGTTCCGGAGGCTGCTGGCCATCTCGGTTTGTGTCGCGGTCGGATTCCCCTTGCTTTCGGCGCTGGCCATGGTGCAGGTGGGCGCCAGCCAGGGCAGTGTTACCCTCGGCCTGCTGCCTCTGGCGACTGCCGTGGCGGCGACGCTCTTGGCCCACGAACGACCATCGCTGGGCTTCTGGCGCATGGCCGCCTTGGGCAGCGCTTTGGTGGTCGGCTATTCCCTGATCCGGGGCGGCGGGGCGCTGCATGCCGCGGACCTGGTGCTTTTTGCCGCGGTGGTGGTCTCCGCGGTGGGTTATGCCTTGGGCGCCATGCTCGCTCCGGCCCTGGGCGGGTTGGCGGTGATTTCCTGGGCACTGGTCCTGGCAGCACCTTTTCTGTTGCTGCCAGCCTGGCTACTGCTGCCTACCCCACTGCCGCCACCCTCTGGCGGCTGGGCGGGGCTGGTGTATGTGTGCGTGATCAGTCAGTTTCTGGGCTTCTTGCCCTGGTATCGGGCGCTGGCCTTGGGGGGAATCGCCCGGGTGGGGCAGATTCAGTTGCTCCAGCCCTTTTTGACCATTGCCGCTGCTTGGGCCTTGTTGGGGGAAGCGCTCGATCCCTTGACCCTGGGCTTTGCGCTGGCGGTGGTCGCAGTGGTGGTGCTCGGGCGCCGATTTGCGGTCATGCGGCGGCGTCCTTCCTGAGCTGGGTCGGCGGGTCGCGCACCAGGCGCGTGCCGGCCAGACGATCGTGCAGAAACTGGCGGTCCTGATCCAGCAGCGCCCAGAGGTAGGGCAGGGTGGCGGCGGATAGCCCCCAGGGCCCCGCCGCTAGGTATCCACCCAAGGCCAGAAGCGGCGCGCACCAAGCGAAGAAATAGCGCTTGAGCGCGCGGTGCCAATTTAGTGCCTGCCCCGCGCGGGTCTGCAGGCGCAGCTGCCAGGTGCTCATCGGCAAGCTGCGGCGGCCTTCGCTCCAGGACCAGCCAAAGTACAGACCGCCCACACTGAACAAAGCGAGCTGGAACATCGTTCTCTCCCAGCCGGCGCCGGCATGGGGCAGCAGGGCCGAAAATGCAGAAGCGGCGAAGTACAGCACCGCCAGGAGAAGCAAGGCTTCATAGGCGAGGGAAAGGAGTCGCCGGGTCAGCCCGGCGGTCGGGAGGGCATGCGGTTCGCCGGCTTTGCCCGCTCCAGCGCCGGTCAGGGACGTTGCCCCGGGAACGGTGATGGGCCGGATTCGCGCCGGGGTGCCGGTTTGGCCGGTGTTTGGTGAACCGCCAGCTCGCGCTTTTTCTCGGGTGGCAGGGCGCGGTATTCCTCCCAGCGCTTGGGCGCGACCTCGCGCTTCTCCGGGGGGAGTTGCCGCAGGGTTTGAAACTGCTCCCGTGCCACCTTGCGCTCGTCCGGACTGAGCCGAGCCCAACCCTGCATCTGATTGCGCATGCGCTCCTGCTCCGTCGGCGCCATTCTTGGATAACGCTGGGCGATCCCCTGCCACTTCTGCCGCCGCCGGGGCTCGAGCTGGTTCCAATCCTTGGCCAGCGGGGCGAGGACACGTTGCTCCTCGGGGCTCAGCTCATTCCAGGCCGGCCCCCGGCCAAGCGTCTGCGCGTTCGAGACTCCGGCGGCCACCGCCAGCGCCAGCGCCAGCAGGGCTACTCGGAGTGCTTGAGCCAATTGTGGAATCCCTTGTCCAGATAGGCTTCGATGGGCAGGTCGCTGGCGAGGAGCGCGGCGTCCATTTCCTCGAGTTCGCGCAGGTTCTGGTACTCGGTCCACTGGTAATAGGAAACCAGCGCCGCCATGAGTACGCCGACCGAAACCCAGAAGCGCCAGTCGCCGACGCGCGAGCGCGGGCCGCCCAGACGCAGCAGGCCACCGCCGCCGTGGTCGCCAGCGGTCGCGGTTTCGGTTTCGGCTAGGCGCGCCAAAGCGGCCTGACGGGCAAGCTGCAAGCGATACGCGGTACCCTGGCGCAGGTCAGCGGTGCCCGCGTCCAGGTGCTGCGTGACACGCTTGGCGAATTCCTCTTCACGCAAGTCGGTCATAGTGAAACCCCCTTCTCTTTCAACATCTCCGCCAGCGCGTGGGTCGCCCGGGAGCAATGCGTCTTGACGCTTCCTTCCGAACAACCCATGGCCGCGGCGGTCTCCGCCACATCAAACTCTTCCCAGTAACGCAGCAGGAACGCCTCTCGTTGACGCGCCGGCAGCCTCGTCAGCGCCCATTCGATGGTCGCCATGGTCCTGGTTTGGGTGAGCCGCGCCAGCGGGTTGCTTGCGGCATTCGAGTCCGCTCCCAGGTCAAGAGTTTCCAGGGGATCGTGATCCTCGCCCTGGTCCTCGCCCTTTGGTCCAAGTGAGGAAAACAGCGTGGTCCAGGTGTTGCGCACTTTCTGGCGCCGGAAATGGTCGTGAATGGCGTTTTGCAGGATGCGTTGGAACAGCATGGGCAGTTCGAAAGGAGGCTTGCCGGAGTACTTCTCGGTGAGCTTCAACATGGCTTCTTGCACGACGTCGAGGGCGGTGTGTTCGTCACGCAGCGCGAACATGGCGTGCTTGTATGCGCGTCGTTCGACTTCGGCCAGGAAGCTTGAGAGTTCTTGATAGGTAGCCAGATGGCGCCTCGAAGCAGGGAACCGGCACTCCCCCACAAAAAAGGCCAACTCTTGGTCCTTGGGAGGCTGCCGGCGATTATAGGCGGAAAGCCGTTGCCTTGGCGCGACGGAGCGGCTTTGTTGTGGCGCACAAAATCTGCTTGACCAAACCCCGCGCCAGCCGTTACTGTTAGCCTTCCCCAATCGGGGCGGTATTTAGTGAGTACTGCAAAAGCGGTCGCGCGCGCTCGGTACGAAGCCGGCAAAACTGGCTTGCAAACTGATGGAGTGCGCCGAGTCCGGCTAAATAGGCCTTGCTTCCGGCGTGGTGTACCCCTGTCCCCGCCCTGGGCGCGTTTCTCACCCGACGTGCCAGTAGGTCTTGCAGTGTTTTCTTCGGCAATTTTGCAAGGCATCCATCATGGAACTTACTGGCGCGGAAATCGTTCTGCGCTGCCTGCAGGAAGAAGGCGTGGAACACGTCTTCGGCTACCCGGGCGGCTCAGTTCTCAACATCTACGACGAATTCTTCAAGCAGGACAAGGTCAAGCACTTCCTGGTCCGGCATGAACAGGGCGCGGTGCATGCCGCCGACGGCTATTCGCGATCGAGCAAGAGGATCGGCGTCGCCCTGGTGACCTCGGGTCCCGGCGTCACCAACGCGGTTACCGGCATTGCCACGGCTTATATGGACTCGGTTCCCCTGGTGATTCTTACCGGCCAGGTACCCACCCACGCCATCGGGCAGGACGCCTTCCAGGAATGCGACACCGTGGGCATCACCCGCCCCTGCGTGAAGCATAATTTTCTGGTGAAGGATGTGCGGCAGTTGGCTTCCACCATCAAGAAGGCGTTCTATCTCGCCGCCACCGGGCGCCCTGGCCCGGTGCTGGTGGACATTCCCAAGGACATCACCCAGGCGCGTACCGAATACGCTTATCCCCAGACCGTTCAACTACGGTCCTACAATCCGGTGACCAAGGGCCACCAGGGGCAGATTCGCAAAGCGGTGCAACTGCTTCTGGAAGCCAAGCGGCCGATGGTCTATGCCGGTGGCGGGGTGGTGTTGAACGACGCCGCCGGCGAACTCACCAAGCTGGTGCGTCTCCTGGGCTTTCCCTGCACCACCACGCTCATGGGCCTGGGCGGCTATCCCGGCACCGACCCGCTCTCGGTAGGCATGCCGGGCATGCATGGCACCTACGAGGCCAACATGGCAATGCAGCAGTGCGACGTGCTGCTGGCCGTCGGGGCGCGCTTCGACGACCGGGTGATCGGCAATCCCAACCATTTCAACCGCGAATCGCGCCGCATCATTCATGTGGACATCGATCCGTCGTCGATTTCCAAGCGGGTGAAGGTGGACATCCCCATCGTCGGCTACGTCAAGGACGTGGTCGAGGAAATGCTCAAGCAGATCGAGACCATCAAGGAGCGCCCGGATCTGGCGGCGCTCGCCGAGTGGTGGAAGCAGATCGAGGAATGGCGCGCCAAGGACTGCCTGCGCTATGACCGCAAGTCCGACAAGATCAAGCCCCAGTCGGTGGTGGAGAAACTGTGCGAACTCACCCAAGGCAAGGCCTTCGTCACCTCGGACGTGGGTCAACACCAGATGTGGGCGGCGCAGTATTACAAGTTCGATCAGCCGCGGCGCTGGATCAATTCCGGCGGCCTGGGGACCATGGGCTTCGGCCTGCCCGCCGCCATGGGCGTGCAGACCGCCAATCCGGGGCAGACCGTGTGCTGCATCACCGGCGAGGCCTCGATCCAGATGTGCATCCAGGAGCTTGCCACCTGCAAGCAATACCATCTGCCGATCAAGATCGTGAACCTCAACAACCGCTACCTCGGAATGGTGCGGCAGTGGCAGGAGTTCTTCTACGGCAACCGCTACGCCGAATCCTATATGGAATCGCTGCCCGACTTCGTGCGCCTCGCCGAAGCCTACGGCCACGTAGGGCTGCGGGTGGACCGGCCCCAGGATGTGGAAGGCGCGCTGAAGGAGGCGCTTTCGCTCAAGGATCGGCTGGTTTTCATCGATGTGATCACCGACCAGACGGAAAACGTCTTTCCGATGGTCGCCGCCGGCAAGGGGCTGTCGGAAATGATCCTGTCCGAACAAATCTGAGGGGGAGACCACGATGCGTCACATTCTTTCCATCCTGGTCGAGAACGAAGCGGGGGCGCTCTCCCGCATCGCCGGGCTCTTTTCCGCCCGCGGCTACAACATCGAATCGCTCACGGTCGCCCCGACCGAAGACCCGACCATGTCGCGCATGACCATCATCACCACCGGGTCCGACGACATCATCGAGCAGATCACCAAGCAGTTGAACAAGCTGGTGGACGTGGTAAAGGTGGTGGATCTCACCGAGGGCAACCACATCGAACGCGAGCTGATGCTGGTCAAGGTGCGCGCGGCGGGCAAGGAACGCGAGGAAATGAAGCGCCTCGCCGACATCTTTCGAGGCCGCATACTCGATGTCACCGACAAATCCTACACCATCGAGCTCACCGGCACGGGCGAGAAACTGGACGCCTTTCTGTGCGCCATCGAGCCGGGTGTCATCCTGGAGACCGTGCGCACCGGGGCTTCCGGCATCGGGCGAGGCGACCGCATTCTGAAAATCTAAGGTGGCGCCTCTTCGCCTTGCGGGCCGGGGCGCCGACCTTCATTCGTTTATTCCGTTATCATTGCTTCAAGAGGGGATGTCCATGAAAGTTTATTACGACAAAGACGCCGATCTCTCGCTCATCAAGGGCAAAAAGGTCACCATCGTGGGCTACGGCTCGCAGGGTCATGCGCACGCGCAGAATCTCAAGGATTCTGGAGTCAAAGTGACCGTGGGTTTGAGAAAAGGCGGCGCTTCCTGGAAAAAAGCCGAAGGCGCAGGTCTTAAAGTCGAGGAAGTCGACAAGGCCATCAAAGGCGCCGATGTGGTGATGATTCTGCTGCCCGACGAGAACATCGCCAAGGTCTATAAGGACGACATCGAGCCCAACATCAAGAAGGGCGCGGCGCTGGCGTTCGCGCACGGCTTCAACATCCATTACGGCCAAGTCATGCCGCGCGAGGACCTCGACGTGATCATGATCGCGCCCAAAGGCCCCGGCCACCTGGTGCGCTCCACCTACACCCAAGGGGGCGGCGTGCCCTCGCTCATCGCGGTGTATCAGGATCGTTCCGGCAAGGCGCGCGACATCGCGTTGTCGTATGCCGCAGCCAATGGCGGCACCCGCGGCGGGGTGATCGAAACCACCTTCCGCGAAGAAACCGAAACCGACCTCTTTGGCGAACAGGTCGTGCTTTGCGGCGGCACCGTGGAACTCATTAAAGCCGGCTTCGAAACCCTCACCGAAGCGGGTTACGCGCCGGAAATGGCTTACTTCGAATGCCTGCACGAGCTGAAACTGATCGTCGATCTCATTTACGAAGGCGGTCTCGCCAACATGCATTATTCGATTTCGAACAATGCCGAGTATGGCGACATCACCCGCGGACCGCGCATCGTCACCGACGAAACCAAGGCCGAGATGCGCCGCATTCTGAAGGAGATTCAGAGCGGCCAATACGCCAAGGAATTCATCCTCGAAAACCGCGCCGGCGCGCCCACACTTCTGTCCCAGAGGCGCAATCTGGCCGAGCATCCGATCGAGCAGGTCGGCGCCAAGCTGCGTGAGATGATGCCCTGGATCCGCAAGAACAAGCTCGTAGATCAGGCCAAGAACTAAGAGGTATGAACTACCCGCATCCGATCATCGCGCGCGAGGGCTGGCCCTTTCTGGGGGTCAGCACGCTGGCGGCCTTGGGGGTCACCGCCTTGGGCGGGCTGCTTTGGAGCCTGCCGTTCTGGCTGGTGTTGGCCTTCATCGTGCAGTTCTTTCGCGATCCGCCGCGCCGCGTGCCCGATGATCCGAAGGCGGTGTTGGCGCCTGCCGACGGGCGCATCGTGGTCGTGGGCAAGACGCGCGACCCCTACCTCGAGCGCGAGGCGCTAAAGATCAGCGTCTTCATGAATGTCTTCAATGTGCATTCCAACCGCAGCCCGGTCGATGGCGAGGTCAAAGGGCGCTGGTACAACCCTGGCGCCTTTGTCAACGCCGCGCTGGACAAGGCTTCCACCGAGAACGAGCGCAACGCGCTATGGCTGCGCACCACCGATGGTGTCGATGTTACCTGCGTGCAAGTGGCGGGCCTGATCGCCCGGCGGATCTTGTGCTACGTCGACAAAGGCGTCGCGCTCGCGCGTGGTCAGCGCTACGGGTTCATCCGTTTCGGCTCTCGAGTGGACCTGTATTTGCCACTCGACGCGCAGCCGGCAGTCGCCGTGGGGGACAAGGTGCGCGCCACCGAGACCATTCTGGCGCACCTCAGGTGATGGACGAATTCCAGCAACAGCGAGTTGCCCTCAAGGTCCGCATCCGGCGGCGCGGCATCTATCTTTTGCCCAATCTCTTCACGACCGCAGCGCTGTTTGCCGGCTTCTACGCCATCGTGCAGGCCATGAACCAGCGCTTCGAGCATGCCGCGGTGGCGATCTTCATCGCCATGGTGCTCGACGGTCTCGACGGGCGGGTGGCGCGCATGACCAAGACTCAGAGCGCCTTCGGGGCCGAGTACGACAGCCTCTCCGACATGGTGTCCTTCGGCGCGGCGCCGGCGCTGGTGGTCTACGAGTGGGCCCTGAAAGGTATGGGCAAGATGGGCTGGCTGGCCGCTTTCGTTTATGTCGCCGGCGCGGCCTTGCGCCTGGCGCGTTTCAACACCCAGCTCGAAGTCGCCGACAAACGCTTCTTCCAGGGGTTGCCCAGCCCCTCGGCGGCGGCACTGGTGGCGGGTTTTGTCTGGATCGGCCACGATTATGGCCTCCAGGTGGCGGACATCAAGTGGTTTGCCTTCAGCGTAACGCTACTCGCCGGGCTGATCATGGTCTCCAACCTGCGCTACTACAGCGGCAAGAACATCAACCTCCGCAAGAGCGTGCCGTTCATGATGATCGCTGCGATCGCCCTGGGGTTTGCGCTGCTGTCCTGGGATCCGCCCACGGTGTTGTTCGCCGGCTTCGTCGTTTACGCCCTGTCGGGGTTCTTTGCATCCGGCTGGGACTACCTGCGCCGCCGCTCGCGCGGCTGAGAAGAAGCACTGATTCGGTCCGCCACAACGGCGAACGCCGCGGTCCAGCTGGCTGAGATTTCCGGTTTCCGGCCTTTCGTCGGATGACGAATCTTGAATGGGCGCTCGTCTACTTCCAGCCATTAGCACGCCTCGTACTGCGCCGGCAGCGGCGGCGCTGGTATCATCGGCGGGTGATGAACCCAAGTGGTAGCTTTGTTTCCCGGCTCCGGTGGAAGTTGCCGTTCGGCAGTGCTCAGACGGCTTCGTCCACGGGCGAGGACCGAGGAGATCGGGTGTGACCGGCGACGCGCTCAGCCGTTGGTGGGCTACGCCCGCGCCGCGGCTATGCGTCGTGGATCTGGCCGGCCCGCAGGCGCTGGTGAGCGCCTCCTTTCTCGAACCCTTCCGCCATGCGGCGCGCTTGGCGCGTCCCGACTTGACGATCAGTTGCACCGACTTCGCCGCACTGCTCCGCGAGCCGCCGGGTTGTTGCAAGGATCCGGCGCTATTTCTGGTGGTGCTCGGCGGTGCCCATAGTGGGGAGCCCGAAGCGGCGCTGCTCGAACAAGTTTGCGCCCGCCTGGCGCCGGCCCCGCTCCTCGCCGCGGTGGGGACGGCCGCGGCCTGGCTGGTGCGGGGCGGGCTTTTTGACGGCCGGCGCGTGGCCCTGCCCTGGGAGGCGCATTGGGAGGCCGACCAGTTGGCCGACCGGGCCATCCTCGCCCCCAACCTCTACGAAGTCGATTCCGAGCGCCTGAGTTGCTGCGGCGGGGCTGCGACGCTCGACTTTTCGCTGCATCTGATTGCGCGCTTGTTCGGCCCCGAAATCGAGGCACAAGTGAAGGAGGCGCTGTTCATCGACCGGGTCCGCGAGCCGGGCGAGCGCCAGCGGGTGGCGCTGCAAGCGCGCTTCGGAGGCTTGCAACCCAAGCTCACCCAAGCCGTGGCGCTGATGGAGGCAAACCTCGAAGAACCTTTGACCGCCGATGACATCGCCGGGGTCGTGGGCATCTCTCGCCGCCAGCTCGAACGCCTCTTTAAGCAATACCTCAACAGCGTGCCCTCGCGCTACTACCTGGAACTGCGCTTGCAGCGCGCGCGAAAACTGCTGATCGAAACCAGTCACTCCATCGTGCAGGTGGGCCTGATGTGCGGTTTTTCCTCGGGCTCGCACTTTTCCACCGCCTACGGCGCGCTGTTTGGTGTCACCCCGCGCGAGGAGCGGCAGCGCAAGTTGTTGGCGGCGATCTCCTAGAACCGCGCCAGCATCTTTTGCCGCCGCGACGCCACGCTTGGGAATAACGAAAACCGCGTCGCGCCGATGAAAGACCCTCGGGCTCGGCGGTCCTTATGATGCCCGGCATCACCTAGTTTGCCCGCCGAGCCCAGCATGAGCGAATCCACACCACCGAATCCCCACGCACCCGCCAGTCAGCGGGTGGTCGATCGCGCCACCTACGACCAAGTGATGGTGCCCACCTATGCTCCCGCGGCTTGGGTTCCAGTGCGTGGCAAGGGCCTGTGGCTCTGGGATCAGGATGGCCGCCAGTACCTTGATTTCACCGCCGGCATCGCCGTGTCCGGCCTGGGTCACGCGCCCGACGCGGTGGTCGCGGCGCTGCACGAGCAGGCCCAGCGGCTCTGGCATGTAGGCAATGGCTATACCAACGAACCGGTACTGCGCCTGGCCACGGCGCTCACCGAGGCGACCTTCGCGGATCGGGTTTTTTTTGCCAATTCCGGTGCCGAGGCCAACGAAGCGGCGTTCAAGTTGGCGCGCAAGTGGGCACACCGACGGCATGGCGCGGGTAAGTCGCGCCTGGTGGCCTGCGCCAACGCTTTTCATGGCCGCACACTGTTCACAGTAACTGTCGGCGGCCAGCCCAAATACACCGAGGGATACGAGCCGCTGCCGCCGGCGATCAGCCATGTGCCGTTCAATGACTTGGCCGCGGCGGAGGCGGCCATGGGCGACGAGGTCTGTGCCGTGGTGGTCGAGCCGGTGCAGGGGGAGGGCGGAGTCACCCCGGCTACCCGTGAGTACCTGCTGGGGCTGCGTGCCCTGTGCCATCGCCATCAGGCACTGCTGATCTTCGATGAGGTTCAATGCGGCCTGGGGCGCACCGGGGAACTCTATGCCTACATGGGCTATGGCGTGGTTCCCGACATCCTTACCAGCGCCAAGGCCCTGGGCAACGGCTTTCCCATAGGGGCGATGCTGACCACGGAGGACCTCGCCAGCGCGTTTTCGGTCGGAGCCCACGGTTCGACCTACGGGGGCAACCCTTTGGCCACGGCGGTGGCGCTCAAGGTTTTCGAGACCATCAACCAGCCCGCCTTCCTGGCCCGCGTGCGGGCGGCGGGCGCCCGCCTGCAAGGCTTGCTTAAAGCCTTGGTAACGGATTATCCGCAGGTGTTCGCCGGCGTTCGTGGCTTGGGTCTGATGCTGGGGCTGGTGCTGGCCGAAGCGTACCAAGGACGCGCCAAGGAACTCACCCGCTTGTGCGAGGCCGAGGCGCTGTTGCTCTTGATCGCCGGGCCGGATGTGGTGCGGGTGGTGCCGCCCTTGATTGTCAGCGACGACGAAATGGACGAAGCCATGCTGCGCCTGCGCCGCGCGCTGACGTCCTGGGTCGGGCAGACCTGATGCTGCGCGTACGTCCGGTTGAGGCCGGCGATGCGGCAGGGCTGCTTGCCCTGGTGGGCGAAGCCTCGCCCTGGGTGCATACCCTGCCCAAGTCGCCAGCCGCGGTGGAACGGGCGATCGAGCGCTCGCTCGCCTCTTTCGCCGAGTCGGTCGATGTCCCCAGCGACGAGTCTTATTTGTTCGTCCTCGAAGACGCCGAAGGCGGGATGCGCGGGACCGCGGCGATCTCCGCGACCGCCGGTGCCGACGGCACTTTCTTTGCCTTCCGCAACGACGTTCTGCACCAGGTGTCGCGCGACCTGGGCATCAGCAACAACGTGCATGCGCTGAGCCTGTCTTCCGACCTGACCGGGCACTCGCAGCTCTCCGGATTCTTTGTCCAAGACTGGAGCAAGCCCGGACCCGAGGCGGAGTTGCTCTCGCGTTCCCGCCTCTTGTTCGCGGCGACGGCGCCGCGACGTTTTTCCGACCGCTTCTTTTCCAGCCTCGCGGGCATCACCGACCTCGACAGCCAGTCGCCGTTCTGGGATGCCCTGGGGCGCAAGTTCTTTCGCATGGACTTTCTCGCCGCCGAGCGTCTGGTCGAAGGCGCGCGCAATCGCACCCTGATCGTGGAGCTGATGCCCCACTACCCGGTCTATGTGCCTTTGCTGCCCGGCGACGCGCAGGCGGCGCTGGGGCAAGTCCATCCTGAGGCAGCTCTGCCCTTCAACATCTTGTCGCGGGAAGGTTTTGAACCCGACGAATACATCGATATTTTCGATGGCGGGCCGATTCTGAGGGCACTGCGTGCGAGCCTCAAGAGCTTTACCGCCGCGGTGCTGCGCGATCTCGGCGCCGGCGTGCCGCCGGCCGCGGGCATGCCGTGTCTGGTCGCCACGGCGCGCGAGGAGCGTTTTCGTTGCGTGCTCACCGAAGTGGCGCCGCTGGAAGACGCCGAAACCGTGCTCCTCAGCGAAGCCGCGCGCCGGGCCCTGGAAGTCGGTGCCGGCGACGCCGTGCGCTGCGTGGCCCTGTGAGGCGGCCGTGATCATCATTCGCACCGTCACTGAAGGCGATCTCGAGGCGCTGTTTGCTCTGGCCACTGAGGTCGATGGCGGCATGACCACCTTCAAGGCCGATCGCGAAGCGCTAACGCGGCGGATCGAGACTGCCTGCGCCTCCTTCGGCGAACGTATCGCCCAGACCCAGCGCGATTATGTGTTCGTGCTCGAGGATCTTGAGGCGGGGCGGCTGGCCGGAGTATGCGCGATCAAGGCGGCGGTGGGTCTGGAAGAGCCTTTCTACAATTACCGCATCGGCACGCTGGTGCATTCCAGTCGGGAACTCAAGGTGTTCTCGCGCATGGACACGCTCTATCTGTCGAATGACCTCACCGGCTGCGCCGAGCTCTGTTCGCTGTTCCTGCATCCGGAGTACCGCCAGGGCAACAACGGCAAGCTCTTGTCGAAAAGCCGCTTCCTGTTCATGGCCCAATTCGCGCGCTTCTTTCCCGAACGCCTGATCGCCGAACTGCGCGGTTATCAGCGGCCGGATGGTACTTCGCCGTTCTGGGAAAGCCTGGGCCGGCATTTCTTTAAAATGGATTTCGCGCGCGCCGACGACCTCACCGCCGTGGGCAAGAAGTCCTTCATCGCCGAGTTGATGCCGCGACATCCGCTCTACGTGGCTTACCTCACTCCCGAAGCCCAGGAGGTAATCGGCAAGGTACACGTGCAAACGGCCCCCGCGCAGCGGCTGCTGGAGCAAGAAGGAATGCACTACGAAGGCTACATCGACATTTTTGATAGCGGCCCGGTGTTGCAGGCCCGCGTCAGCGAACTGCGCGCGCTGCGGGAAAGCCGGCTGCTCACGGTCAGCGCTGGGCTGGGCGACGCTGAGGGGGACGCGCTGCTGGTGGCCAATACACGGCTCACCGATTTTCGCGTGCTGGCCACCCCCGGACGCATGGCGCACGGGCATCTCGAACTGCCGCCGGCGGCGCTACGCGCCCTGGGCGGCAAAGAGGGCGATGCCTTGCGAGTGATGCGGCTCCTGCCACGCAGGGGGTAGCGGATGAGTCACTGGATTAAAGGTGCGCCACACGCCGGCGCCGGAGCGGCCTTTACTTCGATCAATCCGGCCGATGGCAGCGTTGTCTGGTCGGGGCACGAAGCCAGTACCGAGGATACCGCCGCCGCGGTAGCCGCCGCGGCGGCGGTCTTCCGCTCCTGGTCTGGCACGCCTCTGGCGCGGCGCATCGGAGTCCTGTCGGCGTTCCGCGATTTACTCAGGGCCGAGGGCGAAGACCTTGCCTGCACCATCGGGCGCGAAATCGGCAAGCCGCTGTGGGAAGCCCGCGGCGAGGTCGCCACCATGGCCGCCAAGGTCGACATTTCGATCACCGCCTACCAGCACCGGACTGGGGAACACCAGGCCGCCACCGCGGAAGGCGCATCGCTCCTGCGTCACGTGCCGCATGGCGTGTTCGCGGTATACGGGCCCTACAATTTCCCTGGGCACCTGCCCAATGGGCATATCGTTCCCGCGCTGTTGGCGGGCAACACCGTGGTCTTCAAGCCCAGTGAGCACGCGCCGCTCACCGCGCTCAAGATGGCCGCGCTGTGGCAGCGCGCGGGCCTGCCCAACGGCGTGCTCAACGTGGTCAACGGCGGGCGCGCCACTGGCGCCGCGCTGGCTACGCAAGATGCCATCGCCGGCATCTTGTTCACTGGCAGCTACCGCACCGGCGTGGCGCTCCACCGGCAGTTCGCCGGTCAGCCGGGCAAGCTCCTGGCGCTGGAGATGGGCGGCAACAATCCACTGGTGGTCTGGCGCACCGAAGCGGTCGCCGCGGCGGTGCATCACACGGTTTTTTCCGCGTTTGTCAGCGCGGGTCAGCGCTGCACCTGCGCGCGGCGCCTGATTCTCGAGGAGGGCGCCTGGGGGGACCAGTTCCTCGCGGAATTGTTGCGGGTGGCTGGCGGACTTCACATCGGCCGGTGGGATGCCGAGCCACAGCCGTTCATGGGCCCGGTGGTCGCGGCCGACGTGGCGCGCGGCATCCGCCAAGCCGAGGCAGAGTTGGTGGCGCGTGGCGCGAAGCGGCTGCTGCCCCTGCGGATGATCGAGGAGGACGGGGCTTTCCTCAGCGCTGGGCTGCTTGAAGTCAGTGGCATTCCCGGGCTTCCGGACGAGGAGATTTTCGGACCACTCTTGCAGGTGCATCGGGCGCGCGATTTTGAACATGCCCTGAGCCTCGCCAACGCGACCCAATACGGTCTGGCGGCGGGTCTGATCGGTGGTGAGGTGGCGCACTGGGAACGGTTCGAGCGCGAAGTGCGCGCCGGCATTATCAACTGGAACCGGCCGACCACAGGCGCCGCGAGCAGCGCGCCCTTCGGCGGCATCGGGCATTCCGGCAACTTCCGCCCCAGCGCCTATTACGCGGCGGATTATTGCGCCTACCCGGTGGCCTCGATGACCGCGCCCAGGCCGGAGCTGCCGGCCAAGCTCTCGCCCGGCTTGTCGCTTTGAACAAGAAGCGAGATTTCATGGCCCGCGAATACAATTTTGACGGTCTGGTCGGCCCCACCCACAACTACGCCGGGCTGTCTTTCGGCAATGTCGCCTCGACCAAAAACCTCCATCAAGCATCCAACCCCCGCGCGGCGGCCCTGCAAGGCCTGGCCAAAGCCAAGGCGCTGGCCGACCGGGGATTTGCCCAGGCGATTCTGCCGCCGCAGGCGCGTCCTCGGCTCGATTTGTTGCGGTCCGCGGGCTTCACCGGCAGCGACGCCGCGGTGCTGGCCGGGGCCGCCCGCGAGGAGCCGCAATTGCTGGCCGCGGCCTATTCCGCTTCGCCGATGTGGACCGCCAACGCGGCCACGGTCAGCCCCTCGGCCGACTGCGCCGACGGGCGTTTGCACCTGAGCGCCGCGAACCTCAACAACAAGCTGCACCGTGCCCTGGAACATCCCGCCACCAGCCGCGTGCTACGCCTGATCTTTGCCGATCAAACCCGCTTCGCCGTGCATGAGGCTCTGCCCGGTACGCCGGCCCTGGGGGATGAAGGCGCCGCCAATCACACCCGTCTGTGCGCCGCGCACGGCGCCCAAGGGGTGGAATTCTTCGTTTTCGGACGCAGTGAATTCGATGCCGGAATGCCCGCGCCGCGCCGCTATCCGGCGCGGCAGACGCTGGAAGCCAGCCGCGCCGTCGCGCGCCGGCACGGGCTCAGCCCGGCGCGAACGGTGTTTGCCCAACAGAACCCCGAAGTCATTGATCAGGGCGTGTTCCATAACGATGTCATCGCCGTGGGCTCGGGAGAACTGCTCTTCTATCACCAGGATGCCTTCCGCGACGAAGCGCGGGTCCTGACGGAACTGACCGAGGCCGCGGCGTGCTGCGAAGCCCGCGTGCGCACCCTGCGGGTCGCCAGGGGTGAGGTGAGCGTCGCCGATGCGGTGGCGAGTTACCTGTTCAATAGCCAGTTGTTGCTGCGCGAGGATGGCAAGGCCTTGCTGGTGGCTCCCCAGGAATGCCGGGAACACCCGCGCGTCGCCCGCTACCTCGAGCGACTGGTGGCGGCGGACGGTCCGATTGCCGAAGTGATCAGTTTCGATCTGCGGCAAAGCATGAATAATGGGGGTGGGCCTGCTTGTCTGCGTTTGCGTGTGGTGCTGAACGAGCAAGAGGAACTGGCCATGCATCAAGGAGTGAAGCTGACAGACGCGCTCTATGCGGAGCTGACAGCCTGGGTCGAGCGCCATTACCGCGACCGTCTGGAAACGGCGGATTTCACCGATCCCGGCCTGATGCAGGAAGTGCGCGAAGCGCTCGCCGCCCTGGAAGTCATCCTGGGCCTGCCCGGGCTCTATACCTGAGCAGAGCACGATGGACCCGACCGCTGCTTGTTTTCTGGCCAGGGGTGATTTCTCGGCCCTGCGCGCGCGCTTTCAAGCCGCCGGACGGCAAGCGGACGAGCCCGCCGCCGGCGTGCTGCGGATTGTGGGCGGGCCGCCCAAGGCGGATCGACTACTGCTTTCCGTGGGGGTTCATGGCGACGAGACCGCGCCGATTGAGCTCCTGGCTCGGATCCTCGAAGACCTGGCTGGCCGCGCCGAAGTGCTGGCGGTCGATCTGATGGTGGTGCTGGCCAGTCCGCATGCGGTGGCGGCAAACCAGCGCTTTCTGGACCGGGACCTCAACCGGCTGTTCCGCGACGATGCACCGATGGATACCCCCGAGGGCGCACGCGCCGCGGCGTTGAGGAACCTGAGCGAAGCCTTCTTTGGCAAAGCACCGGGACGGCGGGTTCATCTCGATTTGCACAGTACCATCAAGCCCTCGATCTACCCTTGTTTTGCCGTTGTACCCCACGCCGCCGACAGCGCGGAGGCCGAGTTCCTTTGCCGCTGGCTGGCCCGGGGCGGACTGCAAGCGGTGCTCTTCAGCAGCTTGCCGACCAGTACGTTCAGCGGCTATTCCGCGCGCGCGTTGGGCGCGACCGCGGCGACCGTGGAACTGGGGGTGCGCGGCGCCTTGGGCAGTCATGACCTCAGTGCCCTGGGTGAAGCCGCCACGATGCTCATGGAAATGCTCGCCGGGGGGCTCGATCCCCCCGTCGGGTTGAACACGCTACGCCGTTTTGCGGTGGCGCGGGAGATTATTCGCCGCAGCCCGGATTTTCGGTTGAATCTCGACCTCGGGGCACCCAACTTTACGGCAATCCCCCGCGGGGAGATCATTGCCGAGGATGGCGAGTTCCGCCACTACGCGCGGGGCGCTGGAGAATGCATCGTCTTCCCCAACGCCGAAGTGGCGATTGGCGCGCGCGCCGCAGTGATGATCATGCCCATCGAGTAAACCGCGCCACGTGGCGGCCGTGCGCTTGCACTTGGTGACGCATGGGGTACCGCTCCATCTTTGGCGGCACGGAACAGGCTGCGGAATGGAGCACGGCCCTTTGGGAAAATCCAATTATCTATTCCGCGTCCGTGTCTCCTTTGGAGGAAGCCGGCCGCGCCCGTGGCTTTGGCCTGCGGCTTCTGGGTCACGCCGCGATTTCGGGGCCGGGAGTGGGCCAAGGGGATAGGCTGATAGAGGCGTGGTGAAGAAGGACCGGGAGCGTCGCCGAGGCTCCCGTTGAAAGTCAACAAGCCATTGATTGGTGAATATAAATTGGTACTTGGAGGAGTTGGGGAAGAGGCTCTGCCGGCCGCGCGCCACGGTCATTGGGCGCAACCGCATGTGTAATATTCCCGGAGCGCGTGACAAATGGGCCATTTTGGATTGTAATGAATAGCCACCTGCTGGTCGTTTTGGGCGTCAGAAGAATGTTTGAACCTTCCCGCGATCGCCTGCAACTTACGGTCAAGCGCGATCAAGCGTGATGCCTGCCCTCAGGAGAGGTCTTTTTCATACACTTTGTTAGGAGAAAACCATGAAACTTACGATGAAGATCGTGTCCTTCGCAGTGGTGGCCGCTTTCGCTGGCGTCGCCGCGGCGCAAAGCCAGTCCAAAGTTTCCGCCAGCAACATCAACCAGAACCAGTCCGGCCTGTTGAACAAGCAGGAAATGGATCTGGGCAATGCCAAGGCGGGCGGCAAGACCAACGTAACCGCCACCAACATCAAGCAGAACCAGTCGGGTCTCTTGAACCAGCAAAAGATGCAAATCGGCAACGCCACCGGTGCCGGCAGCCAGTCGAAAGTAACCGCCAGCAACATTCAGCAAAACCAGTCCGGCCTGCTGAACAAGCAGGAAATGGCGATTGGCAACGCCTCGGGCGGCGGTAAGTCGAACGTGACCGCCAGCAACATCAAGCAGAACCAGTCCGGCCTCCTGAACCAGCAGAAGATGGAGCTGGGTAACGCCAAGGGTTCTGGCAGTCAGTCGAAAGTGACCGCCACCAACATCCAGCAAAACCAATCCGGCCTGTTGAACAAGCAGGAAATGCGGATTGGCAATGCGGCCGGCGGCGGCAAGTCGAACGTGACTGCCAGCAACATCAAGCAAAACCAGTCCGGTCTGCTGAACCAGCAGAAGATGAACGTCGGCAACGCCGAGTAATCGCGGCAATGGCAATACGGCACGGGGCGAAAATGCCCCGTGCCGCTTTCGGTCAGCGGGATCGAGAACCCTTCAGGAGCACAAGATGAACGTGAAATGTGTTTTGATCGCCGGTGCGGCTCTGCTCATCTCGACCGCGCAGGCCTCGCCGCCCTCGGTCAATCCGGAAGGCCCGAACCTGGAAGCCGAAACCATCGCCACCATTACCAAAGAAAAGTCCAAGAAGAGCACGATTGCCGAAGGCGTCGCCGCCAGCACTGACCGCAAGAAGCAGGGCGGCTCGGAATGCGGCAACGTGAACATCAATAGCAGTGGCAGCCAGGATCGGAAGAGTAGTAGCGGGATCAAGGAGATGTTCGGCAAGCAGAGCACCACGATTGTGACCGGCCCGGTCATCAACATGGCGAACTGCAAGTAAGGCGCGTTTGCGTAACGAAGTGCCGGCGCCTAGGCCGGTGGGGACCAAAAACCGGATTCGATGAGGACAAAATGCTGCGCAAAGTGAGGATGATTCTTGCCCTGCCCCTAATGCTGATGGCAAGCGCCTGTGTAACCACGGAAGACTCGGTGAAGAAGGAAGCCGCCGATGTCACCGAAAAGATTCGCAAGGGTCCGGAACAGGCGCCGCTGCGAACGATTACGAATTTCACCGACTCGCTGCGCTGCATGGACAATCTGTACATGATGTACGGCATCCGCGATGTGGTCGTGATTTCCGAGGACCTTGAAGACAAGACCAAGAAGGTCAGCGCCGGCACCAAGGATATGATGATCGCCGCCATTTCGAACATGAGCCGCAGAAGCCGCGCCATTCGTGTGATCGCTTACGGCTCAGATTCGGGCAATGTGATCGGTATCATCAAGGAAATGGAGCGCAAGGTCACCGTCATGCCGCAGTTCGGTATTCGCGGCTCGGTCTCCCAGCTCGACGAAAACGTGGCTAAGAAAGTCGAAGGTGGCGGTATTGCCATCGAACCTTTCATCGGCATCGGCCGCGCCGCGGTGGCGAGCACCACCATTCTGGGCATCGACATGGAGATCTTGCGCACCGAGGACCTATCGATCATGCCCGGCGTCACTTCGAGCAATTCCGTCTCAATCTTCCGCTCTGGCGCAGGCCTGGAGGCCGAAGCGGGCTACAAGAAGTTCGGCATCAACTATCAGCAAAACCTTTCCAAGAACGAAGGTACCGCCCAAGCGCTGCGCACCCTGGTGGAACTCGCGGCGGTGGAGCTCTTCGGACGCCTGACCAAGGTCCCTTACTGGCTGTGCCTCAACGGCAGCACCAATGACGAAGCGGTCAAAGTCGAAATCGGCGACTGGTACACGGGCATGTTCGCCGAGGCAGGCGAGTTCGTGGGCTACTGGCAAATGCAGATGCGGCTACGCGGCCTGTATCAAGGCGAGGTCAACGGCGTTCCCGATGAAAACCTGACCAAGGCGATCATGGCCTACCGGGAAGGCCTGGGCATGGAAAAGAACGCCAAGCTCGACCTCTCCTTCTTTACTGCCTACCTCAACGCCAATCATTACGAAACCGCGCCCAAAGCGCAGGAAGCGCTGGCGCGTGCTCCGGCTGCGGCGGCCGCCGCCGCGGCCAAGTCGGCGGCGGACAAAGCGCCGATGAGCCTTAAGATCGCCTCTTCGAAGGGCAATAATCTCTTCGTCAAGGGCGAGGAAATCAAGCTCAGTGTTCTCCCCAACAAAGATGCCTACGTGTATTGCTTCATGCAGGATGAGACCAAGGCGATTCAGCGCTTCTTCCCGAACCGCTTCCACAAGGATTCGCTGGTGGCCGGAGCCAAGGGCCTGGATCTTCCCGGGACCCAGAAATTCAAGATCAACGCCAACACCAAGGGCCTGCAGGAACACATCGCCTGTTATGCGGCTGCCCGCGACGTGTTCGCTGAGTTGCCGCCTTCCGTGGGCGCGGGGGATTTCGAGACGCTCTCCGTCAAGAGCCTGACCGAGGTCAAGGCCGCCTTTGACAAGGCAACCGGCCAAGCGGTGGCGGCGGCGAATTTCACTGTAAGAGTCCGATGAGGTCATCATGCTGAAACGAATTCTGGCCGCGGCCTTGCCGCTATGCCTCGCCGCCCCCCTGGCGCTGGCGGGTGCCGATGTGCAAGGCAAGGCGACGGTCGAAGTGGCCACGCCCAACACTTTGATCGCCGAGACCGGCCAAACGGTGCGCGACCAGCGCCGGCTTCCGGGGCAGGTCTTGCGCTGCTGGCAAGAGGGTCGCCTGGTCTACGAAGGTGGCGGCTTCCGCGGGACCAGCGATAAGAACGGTGCGGCGATCAGCGTGCAGCGTTCGGGCGATAACCCTGCGGTCACGGTTCTCGACCTCAAGCAGGGCATGTGCATCCTGTCTTCGAATTGAACGGATTGAACCTGGCGCAAGGAGCTTGCAACTTATGAGAGTAGGTCGGGCTTGTTTGTTAATGGTTATCGGAGCGGGACTCGCGATGGTGCAGGCGACAGGTCAGGCGGCCGCGGTGGAAAAGAAGACCGTGCCCGCGGCGGGGGTCACCCGCATCGAGTTCGCCACCCCAGGGGACTTGCTGATCAAGTCGGGGGCTGAGGAAGCGTTGGTCATCGAGGCCGAACCCAAAGTGCTCGCGCAGCTTGATCCGGTGGTCAAAGGTGGCACGCTCGAGCTGAAGAGCAAGGGCAGTTTCAAGACCGACAAGGGATTGAAATACACCTTGACGGTAAGGGCCTTCCGAAGTCTCAAAACCACCGGCAGTGGCAACAGCAAGGTCGAAGGCTTCGAAGGCAAGGAAATGGATGCGACAGCGGCGGGCAGCGGCAACATCGACCTCAAGGGCCTGGTTGCCGAGCGCATGAGCTTGACCATCGCCAATTCCGGCGACATCAATGCCAAAGGGCGGGCCAAGACGCTGAACGCAAGGATTGATGGAGCAGGCACCCTCGACGCCGCGGGTGTGCCGGCGAAGTCGGTGGAAGCGCGGCTGGAGGGCTCGGGATCGATCCGGGTCCATGCTGAGGAAACCCTCAAAGCGACGCTGAGCGGTGCAGGCAGCATCGAATACAAGGGCAACCCGAAGCTCACGCAATCCATCAGCGGCGCGGGTAGTATCGATCGCATCTGAGCCTTGAAGAGGTGGCGTCATGAAAAAGACTTTTGTTTTGTCCGGAATCGCCAGTGTGCTGCTGGCCGTATTTGCGGCGCCCGGCGCCCTGGCCCAGGCGACCACGAACGCCCAGAACATCGACCAGAGCCAAAGTGGTCTGCTCAACAAGCAGGGTATGGACTTGGGCAATACCAAGGGCAACGCCAGCGGCAAGGTCGACGCGAAGAACATCAAGCAGAACCAGTCGGGCTTGCTCAATAGCCAGAAGATGGCGATCGGCAATTCGCAGGGCGGCAAGACCAATGTCAAGGCGGCCAACATCAATCAGAGCCAGGCAGGACTGCTCAATAGTCAGGAAATGACCGTCGGCAACGCCGGCCAGGGCGGCCAGTCCAAGGTTAATGTCACGAGCGGCGTCAGTCAGGGGCAGGCGGGTCTGCTCAATCGTCAGAAAATGGCGATCGGCGACGCTGACCGCGGCAAGTCCGACGTGACCGTTGGGCCGGTCAAGCAAGGCCAGCTTGGCCTGCTGAACAACCAGGAAATGAATCTCGGCGCGGTGAGTGGCACGGGCCAGTCCAAAGTTCGTACCGGCACGGTAATGCAGGGTCAGGCGGGCTTGCTCAACTCGCAGAACATGAACGTGGGCGGGGTGAGCGGCAGCGGCAAAAGCAATGTTCAGGCCGGGGCCATCATTCAAGGCCAGGCGGGCCTCCTCAACCGGCAGAACATGGAGCTCGGCAAGAGCAGCGGTGGCGGCCAGAGCAATGTGCGGGTTGGCACCGCAGTACAGGGCCAGGCGGGTTTGCTCAACAACCAGGACATGAAGATCGGCAATGCCTCGGGCAGTGGGAGCAAGTCCAACGTGGCCATCGGCGCTGCTGTTCAAGGCCAGGCGGGGTTGCTGAACAACCAGCAAATGCAGGTCGGCAACGCTTCCGGTGGCGGACGTACCAACGTCATGGTGGGCACCGTGGTGCAAGGTCAGGCCGGCCTCCTCAACAACCAGCAGGCCAAGATCGGCAACGCTTCCGGCGGCACTTCGAATGTTGCCGTGGGTGCGGTGATTCAGGGCCAGGCAGGGCTCTTGAACAACCAGCAGGTCAATATCGGGAATTCCTCTGGGGGCAGCTCCAATGTCGCGGTTGGCACGGTCGTGCAGGGCCAGGCGGGCATGCTTAACACCCAGAAAGTCAATATCGGCAATAACTGAGTGAGGTCGGGGCGGCAGGCAAGCAGCTGGGCCGCCGCGGCATCGCGAATTCGATTTGGCGCCTCCGTTTTGGGGGCGCCATTTTCATTTGGGCGGCTCCGATCGGAACCGCGGACAATTTGCAGGAAATTGCGGCGATGCCGCCCGAGAAGCGTTTTTCCCCCTAAAATGACGGGCGAATGAACCACAAGGGGGTGGGAGGCAACCCATGAGTAAGCTGGCGGCGTACGACGAAGAACGAGCGCGAGCGCTTTTGCGGCAAGTGGCCGCAGGCGATCAGGTGGCGTTCCAGGCGTTGTACGGAGTTCTGGCGAGCCGGACGTATGCTTTCCTGCGTCGCATGTTAAGCAATCCGGCTACCGCGGACGAGGTGTTCAGTGACACGCTCTACGAGGTCTGGCGTATTGCCGGGCAGTTCCGGGGCGACTCGAAAGTCATGACCTGGGCTTTGGGCATTGCCCGAAACAAGGCGCTTATGGCGATTCGGGCCGCGGGGACGGTGATTCACGAGGACATTGATGAGCATGGTGAATTCATCGATTCTGGAGTGCCTGATGGTTACGAGCAATACGCGCGCAAGGAACTGCGGGAAATTATCGCGCGGTGCATGCAAAGGCTGTCGGAGAAGCACCGGGAATGTATCCACCTGACCCATTTCGAGGATTGTTCCATGGCCGAGATCGCCAGCTTGCTTGGCGTGCCCGAGGGCACGGTGAAGAGCCGGCTATCACATGCCCGGACGCAGCTCGCGGAATGTGTAAGCGCCGTCATGCGACGGCGCAAGGATGAACAGTAGCGGCGGGGGATGCGGTGGCGCCGGTTGCCTGCCCCGCGAGGGTCATGTCAAGACCCCCGGACGAGCAAGCAGCGCACGGCGGCGCCTAGGAGCGGGAGCGGTATCATGACTATGGATCAGGAAATCTGGAAAGTTCTGCCCTGGGTCGCCAGTGGGCGGCTCGACGAAGCGGAGAGGAGTCGTCTGCGGGGCGAAATCGAAAGCCGCGAGCAACTGCGCCGCGGTCTCGATTGGGAGACGGCCTTGCGCGAATCCGTGCAGGCTGAAGCGAGCACCTGGGTCGCGCCGCCGCAGATGCTCGCCAAGGTGATGGCGCGCATCGGAAAGGAGTCGCGGCCGACCCGCCAGCCCAAGAATGAATCCTGGCTCAGCAGATTCCTTGGGGGGTCGCGATGGACTCCCCAATTGGCAATGGCCTGCGGTTTGGTGGTCGTGCAGTTCGGGGTCATCGGCTATCTTTGGTCGGCGCATAGCGAGCCCGACACTTTTGCCGATTACCGCACTACCCAGACCGAAGTGGCCCTGCCGACGAGTTTCCTGCGCGTGGGGTTCCAGGCCGATCTGACCGAGCGCGGCATGCGCGAAATCTTGCACGGCGTGGGGGCGGAAATCGTCGCCGGGCCTAGTCAACTGGGCGACTACTACCTGCTGGTGGATCCGGATGACATTGATCGCGTCGCGGCGACGCTCCAGTCCGACCAACGTGTTGCCGCCGTGGAGCGGGTCGATGGGCTGCCGGGCAAACTCTGAGCCGCGGCAGCGCGGCAGGCTGAGCGTCCTGGTCGGACTGCTGCTCGTCTGGATCATGGCGCCGGCGTACGCCGGCAATTCCAGCAACGTCAGCGGCGAAGGTACGCGTGCCGCGCTGGTGATCGGCAATGGCGCCTATCGTGCCAGCCCTCTGGCCAATCCGGTGGGGGACGCCCATGCGGTCGCCGCCGGGCTCAAGCGTCTGGGCTTTCAGGTCACCTTCAAGGAAAACACCGGTCGCAGGGAGCTGCTGGAGGCTCTGCGCGAGTTTGCGAACAGTGCGCCACAGCATGCGGTGCGGTTGTTCTATTACGCCGGTCACGGCGTGCAGTTGCGTGGCCGCAACTACCTCGTCCCAATCGACGCGAGTATGGTCGGGGAAGAAGATCTTCCCAGTCAAGCCGCTGACCTGACCGACTTCGTCGAGCGTTTGGGTGGTGCCCGAAATGGCCTGAGCTTGGTCGTGCTCGATGCCTGTCGGAACAATCCCTTCGGCAACGCCACCATGCAATTGGCGGATGCACGCGCCACACGCACTCGATCCCTAGCCACAGTGTCGGAGGGGCTGGCGCCGGTCAGCGCGCCCAGCGGCGCGCTCATCGCCTATTCCACCGCTCCCGGCGCGGTCGCCGCGGACAGCCCTGACCGGCGGCACAGCGTCTATACCAAGCATTTCTTACAGTGGATGAATGTCCCCGGCATTACGGTGGAGCGAATGTTCAAGAATGTTCGCATCGCCGTGGCGCTGGAGACCCGCCAGAAGCAGGTGCCTTGGGAGACCAGCAGTCTGATGGGCGAGTTCTGTTTCCAGACCCGTCCGGACGGAACCTGCGGTTAGGGAACCGCGCAACCGCGTTTTCTGTGAATCAGAACTTGTAACCCGCGCTCGCGGTGGCCAAGGCACGCGGCGGCAAGCCGCTCTCGAAGAGGTTGCGCATGGCTTGCAACTCGGCTTCGGTTACGCCGAGAAGCTGGGCGCTGAACATGGACGGATCGGGCGTGTAGAGCAGGAAGGCCTGAGCCTCGTTGGCAAGCAGCTCGCGGTTGTTGGGGTCGTAGCCGCGGGTGTGGAGGAATCTGGTGAAACGCTCACGCATCGCGGGGGGCAGAGCCTGCGACCAAAACCACTCGCAATAATGCTGGTAGGCAAGATCGGTGGCCAGCTTGGCATGGGCGAATTCATGCTTGGCAATGGTTTCGCGCTGTGCCTGAGTGACCGAACAGCCGTTGCACCCCGCCACACTGGAAGCTTGGGGAAAGGAAATGAGAATGTGCTCGGGCGCTACCACGCTGACGCCATTCGCCTCTTCGCGCAAAACGTTCCAGGCGAGCAACCAATCGTAGAGCTGACGCTCATCGGCAGTAAGCGCCTCGGCCTGATACCGGGCGGTATTGAAGAACCGCGCCAGTTCGCTGGCACGCAGGTTGTTGCCGACGGTCAGGGACTCCATGGTCGACTTGTTTTGTTTGAGCCAGCCCTGGACCTCGGGAATAAGCATGAGGCGCGTCTTGGGGGCATTACCGCGCTCTATGAACAGGACCAAACGCCCGAACATTCCGCCTTGGTCGCGAACATCGGGCATATCGAGCACAATGACCCGGGGGTTGTCGGCGAGGCGATAGGCGGTTCTGGTCTTGCTCGCGGTGGCCAGGATTTCGGCGACCGTTGCCGGCTTCAACGCTGGCGCAGTGCCAGGCTTAAGATCGAGAGTCGTGGCGGGCTTTCCCGCTACCGGGGCGGGCTGGAGATCAAACGGCGCGGCCTCTGGCGGCGCGCTCGGCGCCGCTTTGTGGGTGCCCGCCGACTTGGGATCGGCCGGAACAGGGCTATCTTTGCCGGCCGCCTTGGCTTCCGCCTCGCCTGTAGTGAATGTTGGCGGAGTGCCATCAGTGCTGGCGGGTTTTTCGGTTGTGCCACCCGCCGCCGCTTCGCCGGTGATCGACCGCGTGGGTCCGCGCAGGCCCTTGGGCAATTCCGCCGGCAAGGGCACCGCCTCCGGCCCCACCGTGCGGGGGGCCGGCAGGCTGCGCGTGGTGTTGATGGGTAGCGGCGCAGTGGCGGGCGTTGCCGCAGGCTTGGCGGGCTCCGGCAGTTCGGGAGCCTTGGGCAGGGTGATTCCCGCCGGGGAAGGCGGCGTGACCACCTTCGGCGTGCGCTCCTCAGCGTGGAGCGGCGCCTGAACCAGCAACGCGGCAAGCAACGCGAGATACAAGTGCGCCGGTCGTCCACCTGGGTGGGCGACCGGCGCGGCGCAACCTGCGGATCGGATTGAGGCTTTCCCGCTGCGTTGGGGGTGAATCACTGATCAACCGTCGACGATGACCCGCACGCGGCGATTGACGCCGTCCTCAGGGTTTTTCGGATCGGCCAGTTCGGTCGAACCTTTGCCTACCGCCTTGAGCTTGCTGGCCGGAACACTCTGCTTTTGCGCCAGAAAATCCTTGACGGTCTGCGCGCGGCGCAGCGACAACACCCGGTTATAGCCGGCGTTGCCTTTGGCGTCGGTGTGGCCTTCGAGGACGATGCTCTTGACTCCAGAGAGCGAATCGGAAGTGAGCGCCTGTCCCAATTGCACGAGAATTTCCTTGCCATCCTCGGACAATCTGGCGGAGTTGAACTCGAAGGGAATTTCGAGATCGACTGCACGCATGGTGGTTTTTTCCACCGGCTCGGGTGCGGGGCCTTCGCTATTGCCCAAGGACAAGCCTCGGGTCTTGGGCTTTGCGCCTTGCGGCGCCTGGAGTGCCTGAATGATCTGGCTGGCGCTGGGCTTGCCCTGCAAAGCGACTTGACCGATGGCCAGCGAGGGCAGGCAAAGCGCCGCCGCCAAGGCGGCCACAAGGCCGGCATGGCGCGGGATAAAGGTTGTTCTCATGGGACTCTCCTAATCGGATGGACTGGCTAAACCACACAGCTAAGTTGCTCCTCTAGGCCTGGCGGTTCAGTTGTTTGCACAAAAAACTACCGCTACATCTTGGTTTGCGCATCCTCGGGTACGACCAGCAACCTGGGCGTCTGCGAAAACCCGACAGTGCGGGCCTTCTTGATCACTTGCGGCTTGGTCTGGTCGAATGCATCGGCGTAGTCGTTCACTTGCTTGAGCTGCGCGACGTAGAGCTGAGTAAACATGCCCCCGCCGATATCGGGCATCTCCAGGGATTCCTCATTCTCCGAAGCGGAGACTATGACAATGCGCGTCGCCTTTGCTTCCTTGGCCTTGTCCTTGGCCACCGCGAGCTCGGCGATGGATTCGGAGCTTGGCGCCGTCTTGTAGGCGACCTCCTGCTTGTAACGGGTGAGCGAGCGGGTGCGCGAAGGCAGGAATCCGGGAACCTCGGTGAAAGTCTTGCCACTGTAGCAGGTATCCAGCACCAGCACCGTGCGCACGTCCTTCAGCACCATTTGCACGATGAACTGCCCCATATCCTCGTCGGTGAGGGTGCTGGCGCGGTTGGTGACCGCCATATCCAGGGAATCGCCCTTGCTGCCGGCCTTCTTTTTTGGAAATTCCGTGTCATAAAGCACCACATCGAATTTGCCCAAGGCATTGGGCAAACCGTGGCTGGCGATAAAGATCACCACCGTGTCGCCGGCCTCGGTGGTCTCCAGCAGGCGGCGCAACGCCGCATGTACGGCATTGGAATTGGCTTCCTCATTGCGCAGTAATTGCAGGTGATCGAGCTTCACCTTGTTGCCGGCGACCAGGGTGTTGTAGAAGTCCTGAGCGTCCTTGGAGGCGAATTCGAGCTGGTGCTTTTCCGGCAGATTCTTGAACTTGCTTGAACCCACAACCAAGCCGTAGGTGCGTGGGCCGTGCCGAGCTTCCGTGCGCGGAGGGGGTAGGTGGGTTGGCTCGCTCACCGCTGGTTTGGGCGCGGGCTTTTCGGCCCCGGGCGACTTGCGCATCATCTTGCCGACGGTGGAGGCGAAGGCGCTGTCGAAGCCCTTGAGCCGGTACTTGATGTTAGTGGGCGTGGTTGGGGCGACCCGCCGCAGCCCCAGGACGGCCCGTGCCGCGGAAAAGGCGGTCTCGACCTCGTCGCGGTCCTCGAACTCGCCCACCAGAGTGGCGCGACCATCCGCGGCCCTGGCGATGTCCGCGCCTTTGAGCCCCATGGAGTGAAAGGCGCGGCGAATCTCCGCCAGGTCCGAGGTGCTGACTTCGTAGATATCTCGGCCCTGCGCGGACACGGGTGGGCACAGCAGCGCCGCGAATAGGGCAAGGCCAGCGATCGACCAAAAACGCGACACCTTACTTCAACTCCTTGAGTGCTCTGGCAGCGAGCCAGCCGCTGACTCCGGACTTGCTCGCGACTTTAACCCATTTGACTGGTTTGCCGCCGACCTTTACCTCTGCTTCTTCTTCAACGCGTACCTCGGCCTTAACCGCCAGATTCCCAACCGCCCTACGCGGTGCGTTGGCCTGGTTGTAGACCGCGGTCGCCCTCAAGGTGACGTGTGTTCCAACAAAATCCTTGTCCGCCACTGCCTTGGCCGCGTCACCGGGGACATTGCGCGTGCTGACCGCCGCGGCCTGGCCATTCGCCGAGGCACCCTGACCTCCCGCCGCGCTGAACCGTTTGGGCCGGTCCTGCCCTTTGAGCAAGGCGAAGTCCACATTCCGGGTCGCTTTCAGTTCGCCGACTTGCACCGTCAGGCGATAGCGCATGGGCACGGGCAAGGGCAGCGGCAACTGCTTGCGTGGCGGAATTTGCAGCTTGTGGCGATAGGTGGCGCTGGTTCCCTGTTGAATGACCACGTCTTCGACATAGTCCTCCTTGCCCTCCTCGGCGATGGTGACCCAGTGCAAGCGGTCGCGCGGCATGTTGATCGCTTGCTCCAGGCCGATCGGCTTTCCGGAAGCGTCGAGGACCGGTTTGTCATTGGCATCGGCGAGGACCAACCGGTCGTCGTCCAGAGCCTTGAAGCGCACGATTTCCACCTTGTGCCGGAACTTGGCCTTGATGTCTTTGGCGGCGGGGTTGTCGTCGCCGTAGGTGAAGGAGAACTCGGGCACTGGCGGCGTCTCGTCGTTTCCTTCGACCTTTACGTCCATGCGATCGAGCGAAAGCCCACGCCGGCGCTGCGGCTGAGCCGGCGCGCCGATCGCTGGGGCGGGCTGCGGTGGCGGCGGAGCGACGACTTCCGAAGTGGAATACACGGCGGCGCACTTGCGCCATGCGACCATGCCGATCATCACGGTGGCGGCGATGCCGGCGGCGACCCCGACCGCGTTGGACGTGCCGCGATGGTCCGTACCCTGGCGGGTGATCGCCGCGGCCAGCGCGCCGATCGCGATGCCGCCTACCGCGGCCAGGCCGAGATTGGCGCCGACGCACTCGTCAAAGGACTTGAAGGCCTTTTCCCCCGAAGGCATGTGCGTGCAGGCCGCCACCTGGGCGACGATCAACGAGGCGGCGATGCCGCGGTGAATGATTTTTTTTGCCACGAGCTTGATCCCCTGGTGCCGATTGAATTCGCGATGACCGGGGCTTCGGCCTGATTGTGCTTTGGCAATCTCAACGAGCCCGGTCCCCATGCTCAATGATGCAATTTAGCAGAACCGGGGGCGCTTTGGTATGGGCAGATTCGGCAATTCGGAAATCGCGCGTGGGCTGCCACGGTAGAAATCGCTCGCCCGGGTGGCCGCGCAGCCGGCGAACCGCCCTCACCCCCTGCCCGCGCATGGACAAATCCTGATTGGATCGACGCCTCCCGAGCGCCCGCCCGGCGCGGTGGTCTCCGGATTACGGACCGCACCGCCGGCAAGGGTATCAGGTGCCACCTCAAAGGCATTGCGGGCGCCGTCTGCACCATGGCGCACCACAGAATCCCGATCGAGCGCACCAGGCAAGGTCCTCGGCGATCGGTTACAGGGGTCCCTGCAAATCCCGGGTGGAAGCCAGGCTCTTTTCGCCGGCAGCAATCCATTCCTGAACCAGCCGCTGGCCAACGGCCAGCAAGGTCGGGCCGAGGAATACGCCGATGAAGCCGAAAGCCGCTGCGCCGCCCAGCACCCCCAGAAAGACGAACAAGATCGGCAGATCACTGCCGCGACTCATCAGAATCGGTTTGAGGAAATTGTCCACGCTGGAAACCACCAGCGCTCCCCAAAGTACCAGAAAGATCGCCCAGCCGGTTTGGCCCTGGAAGAACAGCCAGCCCGCGGCCGGCAGCCAAAGGATCACCGGGCCCATGGGAATGGGGGACAGGAAGAAGGTCGCCACACCCAGCAGCGTGGCGGCCGGCACACCGGCCAGCCAGAAGCCTATACCGGCGAGTACCCCCTGGCCCAGAGCTGCGCCGAGGATGCCGTAGACCACGCTGCGTACCGTGCTGGCGGCAACTTGCAGCAGGTGGCGCGCTTTCTCGCCACCGAGTTGCGCCACGGCGGCGTCGAGACGCCGTGCCGCCTGCTCGCCGTCGCGATAGACGAAAAAGGCGATCAGGATGGACAAACTGATCTGCACCACGCCATGGCCCAGAGTCGCGCCGCTGGCCACCAGGAACCCCCTCAGGGCGGGCAGAGTCTTCTTGATTTCGGCCAGGAGGTGGCTGCTGTCCTGCGCGAGATCGTTCCAGTAGGCGGCCATGCGTTCGCCCATCCAGGGCAGCCCGGCGAGCCAGGCTGGGGCGCCGGGCAAGCCGTCCTTGAGCTTTGCCTGCATCAACTCGGTGAACACCACGATATCGTCGGCCATAGTGATCACCGCGACCACCAGCGGCGCCAGCAGCACGAGGGTAATCGCCAGGGTCATCAAGAGCGCGGCGGCGCTCGTCGAGCCACGTGCCCAGGCGCGTACGCGGTTGCGTATGGGCCAAGTGGTATAGACCAGAATCATCGCCCACAGGGTGGCGATCAGAAAGGGCTGCAGTACCAGGAAGCACCCGCCCACCAAGAGCGCCAGAGCGGTGGCGGAAAGGGCGATCTGGTAGCCCCGCGGACCGAGCGGCGAGGGGTGTCGGGAATTAGGCATCGGCGGCGGCGAGTTTGGGGAGATCGGGAACCCGGATGTGACGCCCCCGCACCACGATCAATCCGGCTTCGGAGAGGCTGTGCAGTACGCGCGAAAGTGTTTCGGGAGTGAGATTAAGGCGCGAGGCGATCACCGTTTTGCTGGTGGGCAACTGGACTTCCGCGCTCGCTTGCGCCGCGCCGCCTGCTCGCTGCAAAAGATAGGCCACCAGCCGCTGGCGCGCGCTTTGCAAAGTGTAGGCCTCGACATCCTGAATCAGATTGTGCAGACGCATGCTCATGCCGGCCAGCATCTTGCGCGCGAGTCGTGGGTCGCGCGCCATCGCCGCGAAGAGCACCGACTTGGAGATGTGCAAGGCAGCCCCTTCGGTCAATGCCTGGGCGAAGACCGGATAGGGCGCGTCCATGAACATCACCGCCTCGCCGAAGCTCTGCCCTGGTCCCATGATCTCGAGCACCTTTTCACCACCTTGCTGCGAGGGCAGGGCCAGCTTGATCTGGCCGCGGATGATGCTGAAGAAGCCGGTGCTCGGATCGCCTTTGGAAAACAGGATTTCACCGCGCCGCAAGGCTAGTTCGCGCGTTCCCCGCAGCAGCGCCTGAATCTCGAGGGCGTCGAGCTGCCGGCATAGCGGGAGGCTGGTCAGCGCGATCTGCAAATGGGAAAGAGGTTCGGGCATGGTGCTCCATGACGTTCTCCCGGGCCGGAGGTGCGCACCAGGGGACGCCGGCGATTGTAGCACCCGCCTTCTACCGGGCGGCATTTTCGAGCCCCTTTTGACCACCGTCAACACCTACTGGCAGCCGCTCGACGAGACTGTCGGCGCGAGAGACCTTCTTGGTTTTCATCACTGTCTTATCTCGAAAAGGGAGTTGGCCATGAAACGCATTCGTGTGACCCGGACATCAGGCGCCTTGGTGGCGTCCTTGGCGCTGGCGGGAGTCGTCCCGATCGCGCAGGCGCAGCAAGCGGCCGCGGCGTCGCCACCGCCGATGACGGCGCAGGAGAAGGAAATCGGCAAGAAGGTCTATTTCGAGCGCTGTGCCGGCTGTCATGGCGTGCTCAGAAAGGGTGCCACTGGCAAGAATCTGGAACCGCACTGGACCAAAAAGCTGCCGGATGGATCGACCCAGGAGGGTGGTACGCTCAAACTCGGCACCGCGCGCCTCGACAAAATCATTGGACTCGGCACCGAGGGCGGCATGGTGAATTACGATGACATCCTGACCAAGGAAGAAATCGACATCATGGCCCGCTACATTCAGCAGGTACCTGATGTCCCGCCCGAGTTCAGCCTCAAGGACATGGAGGCGTCCTGGAAGCTCTTGGTGCCGGTCGATCAGCGACCCAAGAAGCCGCAGCACAAGGTCAACCTCAAGAACATTTTCGCGGTCACTCTGCGCGACACCGGTGAGCTCGCGCTGATCGACGGCGACACCAAGCAGATCTGGCAAATTCTCAAGACCGGCTATGCCGTGCATATCTCGCGCCTGTCGGCATCGGGTCGCTACGTGTACACCGTCGGTCGCGACGGCTTGGTGACCTTGATCGATCTGTGGTACGAAAAGCCCACCACCGTGGCCAGCATCAAGCTCGGCGCCGATGCACGATCGGTGGACACCTCCAAGTTCAAGGGCTTCGAGGACAAGTACTTGATCGGCGGCGGCTACTGGCCGCCCCAGTATTCGATCATGGAAGGCGAAACCCTCAAGCCCCTGAAAGTGGTCTCGACCCGGGGCATGACCGTCGATGGCGAGTACCACCCCGAGCCGCGCGTGGCCTCGATTGTCGCTTCGCACATCAAGCCCGAGTGGGTGGTGAACATCAAGGAAACCGGTCAGATTCTGCTGGTCGACTATAGCGACATCAAGAACCTCAAGACCACCACCATTGAGTCGGCCAAGTTCCTGCATGATGGCGGCTGGGATGCGTCGAAGCGGTACTTCCTGGTGGCCGCCAATGCCTCGCACAAAGTGGCCGCGGTGGACACCAAAACCGGCAAGCTCGCCGCGCTGGTGGACACCAAGAAAATTCCCCACCCTGGCCGGGGGGCGAATTTCGTGCACCCGCAGTTCGGTCCGGTCTGGGCCACCGGTCACCTGGGTGACGCGGTGGTTTCGCTGATTTCGACGGCCTCGGACAAGAAAGAGCATGCCAAGTACAAGGCGAACAACTGGAAGGTGGTGCAAGAGCTAAAGATGCCGGGTGCGGGCAATCTGTTCGTCAAGACCCACCCGAAGTCGAAGAACCTCTGGGCCGACCTGCCGATGAACCCTGAGCGCGAAAACGCGGAATCGGTTTATGTCTTCACTATGACCGATCTGTCGAAGCCGCCGCTCAAGATTGATGTCGCCAAAGACTCCGGCCTGCCCGTGACCAAGGCACTGCGTCGTGCCGTGCATCCCGAGTACAGCGAGGACGGCAGCGAGGTCTGGATCTCGCTCTGGGGCGGCAAGACCAATCAGTCGGCGATTGTCGTGTATGAGGACAAGACCATGAAGGTCAAGAAGGTGATCACCGACCCGAAGATGATCACTCCGACCGGCAAGTTCAACGTCTACAACACCCAACACGATATCTATTGAAACTTGGTCCGACCTGCGCCGCCGCTCACGGGAGCATCGGCTCCGCTGCGGTGGCGCGGGAGGTGCAGATGATGGGCGGCGGCACGCGTCCGCCGACGGCAACAGGAAACCGCAATGTCTGATCAGAATTCCGAGCCCGGAACGGGTTTGTGGCGCACGCTCAGAACGCCCAGCGCCAAGTTTTCGCTGCTGACCCTGCTGGTGGGCGGATTCGTCCTCGGGGTGATTTTCTGGGGTGGCTTCAACACTGTGATCGAAGCGACCAACACCGAGGCGTTTTGTATTGGTTGTCACGAAATGCGCGACAACGTTTACCAGGAATACCAGAAGACCATTCACTACACCAACCGCACCGGCGTGCGGGCGGTATGTTCGGACTGCCATGTCCCCAAGGAATGGGGGCCGAAAATGCTACGTAAGATTCAGGCTTCGCGCGAGCTTTACGGCAAGGTCACCGGCAGTATCGACACCCGGGAGAAGTTCGAGGCCAAGCGCTTGCAACTCGCCGAGCGCGAATGGGCGCGCATGAAGGGCAACAACTCCTTGGAATGTCGCAACTGCCATACCTTGGTGAGCATGGATCCAGAGAAGCAAAAACCGCGCGCCAGGAAATCGCACGAACTGGCGCTCAAGAATAGCGAGACCTGCATCGACTGCCACAAGGGTATCGCCCATCACAAGCCCAAAGGCATGAAGGAAGATGACGAATAGCGTGGCGCTGGTGGCGTCGCCCGATTTCTCCACAATGAATCCGTACAGGAGCTGACCATGTTCTACACCAAATCGAGCCTTGCCCTTGGCGCCTTGTGCGCGCTGAGCGTCGCACCGGCCATGGCCGCGCCCGATTGGGCCAAGGCCCCGGGCAGAACCATCACCGTCTTCTATCCCGGCGTGTCGCCCATCGAGTGGATCACCAAGGGTACCGAGCACGGCGGGGCGCGGGCCATGAAGAAAGGCGAAACCTGCGCGAGTTGTCATGACGAGGAAGCCGCCGACATGGGCAAGAAGATGGTAAGCGGGCAGAAAATCGAGCCCAAGCCGATCAAGGGCAAGGTCGGTGCCATTCCGGTCAAAGTGCAGGCGGCGCATGATGGTGCCAATCTCTATTTGCGCTTCACCTGGAAGCAGCCCGCTGGCGGCGCGGAAAAGATGGACAAGGACAACGCCGTGAAGCTCGCGGTAATGCTCGAGGACAACAAGATTGAGCGCGCCAACCTGTCGGGATGCTGGGAGACCTGCCATCAAGACGCCCGTACCATGCCCGAGGGCAAGGACGACAAGAAGACCAAATACGTTGCCGGCGGCGATCTCAAGAGCGGCAAGTTCTATGATCTGATCCAGTGGACCAGCAAGGGGGTCAAGCACGACGGCTATGTTGCCGACAAGCGCGTCATGGAAGGCGGCAAGGCGCTGCTCGAAGCCAAAGGCGAGAAAAAGGGCGACGAGTGGGTGGTCACCTTCACCCGCAAGCTCGGGGGCGGCGAAGGAGATATCAGTATGGCCGCGGGCAAGACCTATAACCTGGGCTTCGCCATTCACGATGACCATACCAGTGGCCGCTACCATCATGTGTCGCTCGGCTATACCCTGGGGCTGGATGCCAAGGCTGATCTGACCGCGACCAAGCAATAGCCGCTCGAGTCCGTCCGCGGCAGGCGGGGGGCGTCGCTCCCCCGCCGTTTCGAGAGGCGCTGATTCAAGCGTTCACACCGACCAAGGCCGGCACCCAGTTCTTTGAATTCCCCGGATTCCGACGGATGCCGGAACCATGAATCCTGATTCGAGCGGAAGCAGCCGAGTGCGGGCAGGAATGTTGAAGGCGCGATACATCAAATCGATTCTCGGCTTGGGCCTCGGGCTCGTTCTCGGCGGACCGGTGCTTGCCGCGGAGACAGTCGAAATCACGATCTGGGAGTACAAGTACGATCCGGTGGAACTACGGATCAAGAGCGGCACGACCGTGAAGTGGACCAATCTGGAAAAGCGGGCGAGCCACTCAATTCTCTTCCTCGGCGCCGGTGGCTTCGAATCAGAGCGCATCTTCCCCGGCGAAACTTGGCAGCGTACCTTTGACACGCCCGGCGAATACCGCTACACCTGCGGACCTCATCCGGAAATGCGCGGTCGCATCGACGTTATTGAATGACCGCCAGGGGTTCGCCCGTGGCCCCGAGTGATACAAACCACATTGTGATCGCGCGTTAAGTGCAGCGGCTTTGTCATTTTGTCGCAATCCCGATACACTCGCCGGGCGGCGCTGGGCCGCGAGGTCTTCCAGATTGACGGTGATGCGGCAGGTAATCCGGTTCTTGCTGGTGTTCTGGTGCGTGGGGGTGGCACTCGCGGCCGATCTGCCTTACGTGTATCCCCAAGCCCGCGCCATCTTTCCCGAGGCCGAAGGGTTTGGCGGCTTCGAGGGTGTACCGCAGTCGGTGGGGGTGTACCAAGCCGGCAAGATCATCGGCTACCTGTTTCTGACCGAAGACGTCATTCGCATACCTGCCTATTCGGGTAAGCCGATCAACACCATGGTCGGACTGGATTTGCAGGGACGCATCGTCGGCCTGGCCATCGTCAACCACGACGAACCGATCCTCGCCGTCGGCATCACCCAAGATCGCCTCCATCGGTACACCGATCAATACGTCGGCAAATCGGCATTCGACCGCGTGGTGATCGGCGCCAAGCGCGAAGGTCATTTGGCGATCGATGGCATTTCCGGCGCGACCATTACGGTCATGGTGCAAAATGCCACGGTGATGCGTGCCGCCAAAGCAGTGGCGGAATCCCGCGGCATCCGCGCTCCCGGATTGGGTGCGGGCGCTGCGCGTGCCGAGGCGACCGGCGTGGCGCGGGCGCCTGCCACCACCACACCCGCCGCAGCAAGTTCCCCGCCAGCTACCCCGCCCAACGCGACTCCGCTGGCGGCTGCGCCGGCGGCAATTCCGCCCGCGACCACGCCCGCGGCGACAGCACCCGCAGCGGGCATCGGCGCAGCGGATCCAACGGCATCGAACACCGCGCTGGCGAGCAGCGGTGCGGCGACCCTACCCGCCCCGAGCATGGGCGCAGCGACCGCCGGCCCGGAGAGCTTCGGACCACCCAGCCCGGCCGCAGCGAGCACCGCAGGAACGACCGCCACGGCGCGGACCAACCGCGCGGTGACCGCAACCACCATGCCGGCGGCGCCGGCCGTGGTGAGCACTCCGACGAGTGCGACTGCCCGCGCCGAGCCATCGGCTGCCCCCGGTGCCGCGGCGCCGCCCCCCGTGCCACAGCGCTCGCCGGCGGTCATTGGGCACACAGCCCAAAGTCCGCCGCCGCGATCGACTCCATTCTCGACCGCGCCTGCCAAGCCGCCCGCGGCGCCGCGGATGGTTCATGCGGTTGTACCACGGTCGCCGGAAGTGCCGCCCCGGGTGATCGGCCCCCTGCCCGAACGCCCCGGTACCTGGGCGCCGCCCAAGGAGGAACCCGCCTGGGTGGCGATTTGGCAGAACCGGGCTTTCGAAATCGTGATCCTGGCGATCGGCCTGGCGGCCTTGTCGGTGATCCTGGTATTTCAGGATTGGCTTGCCCGGAGGGCGACGCTGCTCACCTATGTGCGCTATGGTTTTCATGTCTATACCCTCTTTTTTATCGGATGGTGGGGATTGGCGCAGTTGTCGGTGGTCAACGTCCTGACCTTCGTGGGCTCGGTGATGAGCGGCTTCAACTGGGAACATTTCCTGATTGACCCGCTGCTCTTCGTTCTTTGGGGATTTGTCGCGGTCACCTTGCTGCTTTGGGGGCGTGGGGTGTACTGCGGCTGGCTCTGTCCCTTCGGCGCCTTGCAGGAGCTGATTCTTGCCGGGGCGCGCAAGCTCCATTTGCCCGAGTGGGAATTCAGCGATGCCGTGCACGAGCGTCTGGTCGCGCTCAAGTACATCATTCTCATCCTGCTTTTCGGACTTTCGCTGCAATCGATCTCGCAGGCCGCCTGGTACGCCGAAGTCGAGCCCTTCAAGACCGTGATCACCATGCGCTTTCAGCGCGAGTGGCAGTACGTGCTTTATGCGCTGATCCTGCTGGGATTGGCAGCGGTGAATCGCAAGTTCTACTGCAAGTATCTGTGCCCCCTGGGCGCGGCCTTGGCGATTCCGGGGCGCTTTCGTCTCTTCGAATGGTGGCTCAGACGGCGCAAGGAATGCGGCAAGCCATGCCAGGTTTGCGCCAATCGCTGCTCCGTGCGCGCCATTCGCGCGACCGGCGAAATCAACGCCAACGAGTGTCATTACTGCCTGGACTGCCAAGTGATCTATTACAACGACAAGGTCTGCTTGCCCTTGATCGATCGGCGCAAGCGGCGCGAAGCGCAGATCCAGCGCGTGAAGACCGAAATCGAGGCGGCCGGGGCCTCTGGCGCGATCGAAGCGGCAACCAAGAGCGAAGCCACATGACCTGCGGATCGACTCGGATTAAGCGTCTCGCCGGAAAATCCGGTACCCCTTTTGACGGGCATCAAGGCCGCGATTATGGGTTTTTTGGTCTGATATGACCTTTAGGTTTCATTGCTGCAAGACCTCTGAGGAGAAGTCGATGTTCACCCGTAAACTGATCGTGGCGGCGAGCCTGTCGGTGATGGCGGTGCTGCCCGCACTGGCCTTCGCCCAGGCCAAACCGACCCACCCCGGCACGCCCGAGGAAGATATCCGCTACAAGGGCGCACCGGTACCCATCAAGCCCGAGGACGTCAAGGAGACGATCTCGCCCAAGGCCCCCCCGGTCACCGCCGAGGAATTCGCCCGCGCCAAGCAGATCTATTTCGAGCGCTGCGCCGGCTGTCACGGCGTGCTGCGCAAGGGTGCCACCGGCAAGCCGCTGACCCCCGACATCACCGTGCCCAAGGGCACCGACTACCTCAAGGTGTTCATCGCCTACGGCACGCCGCAGGGCATGCCCAACTGGGGCACTTCCGGCGAACTGACCGAGAAGGACGTCGATCTGATGGCGCGTTTTCTGCAACACGAACCGCCGCAGCCGCCGGAATACGGCCTCAAGGAAATGAAGGCCGCGTGGAAGGTGCACGTCGCGCCCGAGAAGCGCCCTTCCAAGAAGATGAACAATCTCAACCTTGAGAACCTGTTCTCGGTCACCTTGCGCGATGCCGGCAAGATCGCTCTCATTGATGGCGATTCCAAGAAAATTGTGTCCACCATCGACACCGGCTATGCCGTGCATATTTCGCGTATGTCGGCTTCGGGTCGCTACCTCTTCGTGATCGGCCGCGACGCCAAGGTGGACATGATCGATCTGTGGATGGAAAAGCCCGCCGTAGTCGCCGAGATCAAGGTCGGTCTGGAAGCGCGGTCGGTCGAGACCTCCAAGTACAAAGGGTACGAAGACAAGTACGCGGTCGCCGGCAGCTACTGGCCGCCGCAATTCGTGATCATGAGGGGCGATACCCTGGAGCCGCTGAAGATCGTGGCCACCCGCGGCATGACCGTGGATACCCAGGAATACCACCCCGAGCCTCGCGTCGCCGCGATCGTGGCCAACCATCACAAGCCCGAGTTCGTGGTCAACGTCAAGGAAACCGGCAAGGTGATGATGGTGAACTACTCCGACCTCGAAAACCTCAAGGTTACCGAGATCGCCACCGCTCGCTTCCTGCATGATGGCGGATGGGAGTCCTCGCAGCGCTACGTCATGATGGCCGCCAACCAGTCCGACAAGATCGTGGTGGTGGACACCAAAGAGGGCAAGCGCGAAGCCATTGTCAACGTCGGCAAGATTCCGCACCCCGGCCGCGGCGCCAACTTCGTGCATCCCAAGTTCGGCCCGGTCTGGGCGACCAGCCACCTGGGCGACGAGACCATCAGCCTGATCGGTACCGATCCCAAGCGGCACAAGCAAAACGCCTGGAAAGTGGTGCAGACGATCAAGGGCCAGGGCGGTGGTTCGCTGTTCATCAAGACCCATCCGAAGTCGAAGAACCTGTGGGTGGACACCACGCTGAACCCCGACACCGCGGTGAGTCAGTCGATCGCCGTGTTCGATGTCAACAACCTCGAAAAGGGCTTCGTCTCCCTGCCGATCGCCCAATGGGCGGACCTGGGTGAAGGCGCCAAGCGCGTGGTGCAGCCGGAGTACAACAAAGCTGGTGACGAGGTTTGGTTCTCGGTGTGGAGCGCCAAGAATCACCAGTCCGCGATCGTCGTGGTGGACGACAAGACACGCAAACTCAAGGCCGTGATCAAGGATCCTGTGCTGATCACCCCGACCGGAAAGTTCAACGTGTACAACACCCAAAAGGACGTTTACTGATCCGAAACAGGTTGGCCCCGGGGCGCCTGCGTCTCGGGACCCGACACCAGCCGGCGGATGGGCGGGAGTGAGCTTCCCGCCGATCGCCGGCTTTTTTCTTGCGCTCGGGCCCGGCGCCGATCGGCCAAGTCCGAACGCTTGGCGGCGACGCCGGTCAGAGCAAACTATTGCCATGAAGCATCGAACGCTCCATCCTCATCGCGGATTCAGCCTGCTGCTTGGTTTGGCCTTGATCAAAGTCCCGGCCATGCTTTGGGCGCAGACTCCCTCCATGCCCGAGGCGGCGCGTCAATTGGAGTTGGTGAAGCTGGTGCGTGAGGATTGCGGTTCTTGCCATGGCCGCAGCCTCAAAGGTGGGTTGGGGCCGTCGCTGCTGCCCGAGGATTTGCGCGACTTGCCCTCCGAGGCGCTGCGCGAAACCATTCTCAAGGGTCGCCAGGGCACGGCCATGCCGCCTTGGCAACAATTTCTCAGTGAGGCGGATGCGAACTGGATCGTGGAGAAGCTGCAAAGTGAGTTTCCCGATGTCAAGTGAGCCATCGATGCGAATCTCAATGGCGGTCCTGCTCGCTGGCGCGCTGCTCCTGGGCGGGTGCGCCAGCGTGGAGCTGCGCGGCACCGGCGACCTTGGCGTGGTGATCGAGCGTACCCGCGGCGCGGTGCAAGTCATCGACACCAGCGCGCGGCGCAGCCTGGGTGAAATCGCTGGTCTTGGCGACCTCTCGCACGCCTCGGTGGTGTACTCGCGCGACGGCCGCTATGGCTACGTTTTCGGACGCGACGGCGGCTTAAGCAAGATCGATTTGTTGACTCGGAGCCTGGTAGCGCGGGTGATGCAGGCCGGCAACAGCATCGGCGGAGCGGTCTCGCAGGACGGCCGCTGGGTGGCGGCCCAGAACTACACCCCGGGCGGAGTGAAGGTCTTCGATGCCCAGACTCTGCAACTGGTCGCCGACGTTCCCGCGGAGTATGCGCCCGGCAAGCTCTCCAAGGTGGTGGGTCTGGTTGATGCACCGGGCAATCGATTCGTCTATGCGCTGTTTGACGGAGGCGAAATCTGGGTACTCGACCCGAGCCAATCCAAGGAACGCCGGGTCACACGTTTTCCCGCGGTCGGCCGTGAGCCCTACGATGGGTTCATCACCCCTGATGGCCGCTACTACGTGGCGGGACTGTTCGGCGAGGATGGTCTGGCGCTGCTCGATCTTTGGCACCCCGAGCTAGGCGTCAAGCGCATATTGCCGGGCTACGGCCGCGGCGAAGAAAAGCTTCCGGTATTCAAGATGCCGCATTTGCGCGGCTGGGCGGTGGCCGGACGGCAAGCTTATCTGCCCGCGATCGGGCGCCACGAAGTGCTGATCGTGGATACCGCCAGTTGGACAGAGGTGGGCCGGGTGCCGGTGGCCGGACAGCCGGTGTTCGCGGTGGCGCGCCCGGACGGGCGTCAGGTGTGGGTCAACTTCGCCTTGCCGGACAATGGCAAAGTTCAGGTTATCGACACTGAAACGCGCCAAGTCATCGACACCCTGCAGCCCGGGCGGGCGGTGCTGCACCTCGAGTTCACGCCGCGCGCCGATGCGGTCTGGATTTCCTCGCGCGACGACAACCGCGTGGTGGTGATCGACCCGGCGACGCGCAAGACTTTGGCGGTCTTGGCCGCGGATCGGCCCAGCGGCATCTTCTTCACCAGTCGCGCGCAGCGCATGGGGTTCTAGTGTCCTGCCCGCTGCCCGAAGCCGCCGTCGCGCTGCTGCTCAATCATCACCAGCGCGACTTCCCCTTGGTGCCGCGCCCTTTCGCGACGCTCGGCGAGAGCCTGGGCGGCAGCGAAGACGAGGTGCTGAAGGCGCTTGCCCAGTTGCGTGAGCAAGGGGTGGTCAGCCGCGTGGGCCCGGTCTTCGCGCCCGGTCGGGCCGGAGCGAGCACCCTCGCAGCGTTGGTGGTGCCGCCCGCCGATCTCTCGCGGGTCGCCGCGCTGGTCAGTGCCTTTCCAGAAGTGAATCACAACTACGCGCGGGAGCACCGCTACAACCTCTGGTTCGTGGTGACCGCCAGCGCCCCCGAGCGCCTGCGCGAAGTGCTGCAGGATATCCGCGTCCAGACCTGCCTGCCCATGCTGGATTTGCCACTGCTCGAAGCATTCCACATCGATCTGGGCTTCGACCTGGCCGATCCGCCCACCTACCGCCAGGTCCAGAGCGACGGCGTGCCGGGTGCGCCGGATCTGCTCGAAGAGTCGCAGCGTGTGCTCTTGGGCGCTTTGCAAGCCGGTTTGCCGCTGGTGTCCCGGCCCTATGCCGTGATCGCCCGCGCCGCCGGATGGCGAGAAACAGAGGTCTTGGCGCAAATCGAAGGCTGGCTGATGGACGGGCTGATCAAGCGCTTCGGCGTCATCGTGCGCCACCATGAATTGGGCTTCGCCGCCAACGCCATGGTGGTCTGGGACATCGCCGACGATGATGTCGCCGAGGCCGGCCGCGCCCTCGCGGCACTACCCTGGGTCACGCTGTGCTATCGCCGGCCCCGTCGCCTGCCCGATTGGCCCTACAACCTCTTTTGCATGATTCATGGCCGCGATCGCGCCACCGTGCTGGGGCAGGTCGAGGATGCGGCGGCGCGTTGCGGCCTGCGCGCGACCGAGCGAGCCGTGCTCTTCAGCACCCAGCGGTTCAAACAACGCGGTGCGCGTTATCAAGCGGCAGCGGCCGACCATGAGTGACCTTCCCGTGGAACTCGATGCCACCGACCGTGCCCTGATCAACGCCTTGCAGGGCGGGTTGCCGATTTGCGCCGAACCCTATGGTGCGGTCGCCGCCACCCTGGGGCTCAGCGACGCCGAGGTGCTGGCGCGGCTGGCGCGCTTGCTGGAGCAAAAAACCCTGACCCGCTTTGGCCCGATGTACCAGGTCGAACGCATGGGTGGGGCCTTCGTGCTGGCGGCGCTGGCCGTGCCCGAAGCGCGCTTCGAAGAGGTCGCCGCGGCGGTCAATGCCCTGCCCGAAGTGGCCCACAACTATCGGCGCGAGCACTGGCTCAACATGTGGTTCGTGCTGGCCACCGAGGCCCCCGAAGGCATCAGCGCGGCGATCGGCAAGATCGAGGTGGTCACCGGTCTTAAGGTACTCGCTTTCCCGAAAATCAAGGAGTACTTCGTGGCCATGAGGCTTGCCGCATGAAGTCCACCCAGGCGCTCGACCCCGACGACCGACGCTTGATCGTGGCCACGCAGGGCGGGCTGCCGCTGGTCCCCCGGCCTTACCACGCGCTTGCCGAAGCGCTGCGCCTGCCGGTGGCCGAAGTCATGGCGCGCTTCGCCCGCTTGCTGGAAACCGGGGTGATCCGCCGCATCGGCGCCGTGCCCAACCACTACGCCTTGGGCTACACCGCCAATGGCATGAGCGTGTGGGACGTGCCCGATGAGCAGGTGGACGAGTTGGGCGAGGAGGTGGGCCGTCTGCCCTTTGTCACCCATTGTTATCACCGACCGCGCCATCCGCCCGCATGGCCCTACAACCTTTTTGCCATGGTGCATGGCAAGAGCCGCGCCGAAGTCGAGGCCCTGGTGGCGCAAATTGCCGGACTGCTCGGCGCCGCCAGTCGCAGCCATGAAATCCTCTACAGCAGCCGGATCCTGAAAAAGACCGGACTGCGTCTCGGAGGCTGAGGGTGTTTCGTCTTTCGCAATTCATGCAGGAAATCGTCCGGTCGGCGGCGCTTGAACCGATTAGTCCGAAGCATCCCGCCATTTTGGCCGATCGGCCGCGGAACGTCGATCGGACCTTGGCGGAACCGCAGGCCAGTGCAGTTGCGGCGCCCGAATCGCGCTCCAGCGCCGCGCCGGTTTTCGATGGGCGAGGTTCGGCCCAATCGGTTCCTCCCGGTCCGGTGGTGATCTGGAACCTGATTCGCCGCTGCAACCTCACCTGCAAGCACTGCTACTCGATTTCCGCGGACAAGGATTTCCCCGGCGAATTGTCCACCGCCGAGGTGTTCGCGGTGATGGACGACCTCAAGGCCTTTCGCGTGCCCGTGCTGATCCTCTCCGGCGGCGAGCCGCTCTTGCGCCCCGACCTTTTCGAGATCGCGCGGCGGGCCAAGGAGATGGGGTTTTACGTGGGTCTGTCCTCCAACGGTACGCTCATCGATGAGCGCAATATCGCGCGCATCGCCGCCACCGACTTCAACTACGTTGGCGTCAGCCTCGATGGCATTGGCGCCACGCACGACCGCTTCCGGCGCATGGACGGCGCCTTCGAGCAATCGCTCGCCGGCATCCGCCTGTGTCGCGACGCCGGGCTGAAGATCGGCGTGCGCTTCACCATGACACGGGACAACGCCCACGATTTGCCCGGGCTCCTGAAACTGGTCGAAGACGAGGGCATCGACCGCTTCTATTTCTCGCACCTCAACTATGCCGGCCGCGGCAATAAAAACCGCAAGACCGACGCCCATCACCAGATGACTCGCCAGGCTATGGACCTCTTGTTTGACACCTGCTGGAAGTATCGCCAGCGCGGTCTTGCCAAAGAACTCACCACCGGCAACAACGATGCCGACGGGGTGTATTTCTACCATTGGGTCAAACGGCGTTTTCCGGACCAGGCCGAAGCGGTGCGCGCCAAGCTCGCCGCGTGGGGCGGCAATTCCTCGGGCGTGAATGTCGCCAATATCGACAATCTGGGCAAGGTCCACCCGGACACCATGTGGTGGCATCACGATCTGGGCAACGTGCGTGAGCGGCCGTTTTCCGCGATCTGGGTCGATACCTCGGATCCCATCATGGCGGGGCTCAAGGCCAAACCCCGCAAGGTGGGCGGCCGTTGCGGAGTTTGCGCCTTCTTCGACATCTGCGGCGGCAATACCCGGGTGCGCGCGCAGCAGACCGTGGGCGATCCCTGGGCGGAAGACCCGGGCTGTTATCTCGGGGATGAGGAGATCGGGGTGGAAGTGGCGAATTCGTCTAGGGTGGATTGAGGCTCGCCAGGGGCGAAGCCACCATTGCGTTCGGTCCGTCGCGGTGGGGCGAGCTGGCGAGCAAGGAAATGCAGGAGCGGGCTTGCCCGTGAACCATCAGGTAACATTCCTCCGGAAGGCCATTCGCGGGCACGCCCGCTCCTGCCGCGGGGGTCTAGGGAAACAAGGCTGGAAATGAAATTCTTCGAACGATTGCTCGTGCTCGGCGTCGGGCTTCTTGGCTTGGCGAAGGCCTTCGCGGCACCTGCCAACCCGGCCAATGAGGTCTATCAGCAGCGTTGCGCTTCCTGCCATGGCGTCGACCGCCTGGGTGGCATGGGCCCGGCTTTGCTGCCGGAGAACCTCGCGCGGCTGAAGAAAGCCGATGCCGCGAAAGTCATTCGCGATTCCCGTCCGGCCGTACAAATGCCGGCCTTCAAGGACCAATTGAAGCCCGAGGAAATCGAGTTGCTCGTCGACCTCGTGTACACCCCGGTGGTTCCGACGCCGCAATGGGGCGCGCAGGAGATCCGCGCCTCGCGGGTGGTGCATCACGCGCCTGGAAGCCTACCCGACGAGCCCCAATTCAAGGCCGACATGATGAACCTCTTTGTCGTGGTGGAAGGCGGCGACCAGCATGTCTCGGTACTCGACGGCGACAAACTGGAACGCATTCACCGCTTTCCCTCGCGCTACGCGCTACACGGCGGACCGAAATTCACGCCCGACGGCCGCTACGTTTTTTTCGCCTCGCGCGATGGCTGGATTTCCAAGTTCGATCTGTGGAACCTGAAAGTCGTGTCCGAGGTGCGTGCCGGTATCAATACGCGCAACGCCGCCGTTTCCGGCGATGGCAAGTACGTGGCGGTGGCCAACTATCTGCCGCACAGCCTGGTCATTCTCGACGCCGAGCTCAAGCTCCTGAAGGTGCTGCCGGTGCGGGACAAGGACGGCAAGCAAAGCTCGCGGGTCTCGGCGGTGTATGACGCGTTTCCGCGCAAGAGCTTCGTCGCCGCCCTGAAGGACGTCAAAGAGGCCTGGGAAGTCAGCTACGATCCCAAGGCGCCGGAAATCCCCGCGGGGTACATTCATGACTATCAGTTTCGGGAGGGCGCCTTCGTGCCGGGCTTTCTCAACCCGCGCCGCTCAGTGCTGGAGGACTATCTCGACGACTTCTTCTTCACCCCCGACTACAACGAAGTCATGGGCGCCAGCCGCGAAGCGGGCAAAGGCCAGGTGGTGCACCTCGACGTGCGGCGCAGTATCGCCAAGCTGGAGCTGCCGGGCATGCCGCATCTCGGTTCCGGCATCACCTGGATTTGGCAGGGGCGCCGCGTGATGGCCACACCCAATCTCAAGGAAGGCATGGTCAGCATCATCGACCTGAAAGACTGGAAGACCATCAAGCAGATCGAAACCCCCGGACCGGGCTTCTTCATGAGAAGCCACGAGAATTCCCGCTACGCCTGGGTCGATTCGATGATGAGCCGCGAGCACAAGGACACCCTCACCATCATCGACAAGGAGACGCTCGAAGTCGTCGCCCGGTTGCGGCCGGTTCCCGGCAAGACCCTCGCCCACATCGAGTTCACCAAGGACGGCAAATACGCTTTGGCGAGCCTGTGGGAAGCCGACGGCGCGATTATCGTCTTCGACGCCGCCAGCTTGAAGGAAGTCAAACGCCTTCCCGCCAGCAAGCCGGTGGGCAAGTACAACGTGTGGAACAAGATCACACGGTCGGAGGGGACGAGCCATTAGGGGGCTAATTGCGCCGCTCGCGCTGCCTTCAATGCCGGCCAAGACCCGCTCACGGCGCCGCCAGTAGCCATGCACCCATGATTGACTTTTGCGCGGGGCTCAAGTAAAAGCAGCGGGTCCGATTGTGGGCGGCAGTTTCGTTGCGCTTATCACCAAATCCCCGGAGCAAGGAAGGAACGCGATATGAATTTGTTTGCAGTGGTCGTATCCCTGGCGGCGGTTGCGCTGAGTGTGGTGCCCGCATCGGCCCAAGCGGCGGGAGGCGACGCGATCTTCAAGAAGAATTGCGCGAGTTGCCACTACACCGATGGTCCGGCCAAGGAAAAGAGCATCGCGGACCAGTTGGCCAAGAAAGGCCCGGAGTTGTGGTACGCCGGCAGCAAATTCCAGAAGGCCTGGCTCACCGAGTGGCTCCAGAATCCCAAGCCCATTCGGCCGATGAAGTACAACTCCCTCACCGCCAAGAATGCCGGAGACCATCCCAAGTCTTCCGCGGCTGATGCGGGGGCACTGACCGAATTCCTGATGGGGCTGACCAGCCCTTTGGTGAAGGCCGGGGTGATT
>JACPUX010000054.1 GCA_016192065.1 Betaproteobacteria bacterium | reverse complement strand
CGCCAACCCAGCGGCGGGCGGCAGCACCACCTGCACGCCAGACCCGGTGAACCATGGCGGCAACTCAATCTGTACCTACACGGCGAACGCTGGCTACACCTTCACGGCCTGGAGCGGCGACTGCACCGGTGCGACTTGCGACCTCAGTAACGTCACCACCACCAAGACAGCGACGGCGAACTTCACGCTCAACAGCTACGCCATCAACGACAGCGCCAACCCCGCGGCGGGCGGCAGCACCACCTGCACGCCAGACCCGGTGAACCATGGCGGCAACTCAATCTGTACCTACACGGCGAACGCTGGCTACACCTTCACGGCCTGGAGCGGCGACTGTACCGGTGCGACCTGCGACCTCAGTAACGTCACCACCACCAAGACGGTGACGGCGAACTTCACGCTCAACAGCTACGCCATCAACGACAGCGCCAACCCAGCGGCGGGCGGCAGCACCACCTGCACGCCCAACCCGGTGGGCCACGGCGCCAGCAGCACCTGCGCGGCCACGCCCAATTCTGGCTACAGCTTCAGCAACTGGAGCGGCGATTGCACGGGCGCCACGTGTACGCTCACCAACGTCACCGCGGCGAAGAGCGTGACGGCCCACTTCACGCTGCTGGGCACTAAGTCCTACACCGGCGCCTCGGCCACGGGCAGCGGTAGTATCACCGCCAGCTTCACGGGCGGCGGGGCGGGCTGCGGCTACACGGTGTCGCGCTACATAGCGGTCTCGGTGGTACCGGTCGCGCCTCCCGCTGGCGTGAACTTCCCGCACGGCCTGTTCGACTTTACGGCCGGCAGCTGCACGCCGGGCAGCACCCTGAGCTTCACCATCACTTATCCGCAAGCCTTGGGACCCAACACGCAATACTGGAAGTTCGGCCCCACGCCGGACAACGCCGCGCCGCATTGGTATGTGTTGCCGGCAACGATCGCCGGCAACACCGCCAGCTTCAGTATCACCGATGGTGGATTGGGTGATGATGATCTGGCCGTCAATGGCACGATCGTCGACCAAGGTGGGCCCGGAGGAAGCGAGCTGGCGGCCGTACCGACACTCTCGAGGGGCGCGCTGGTGGTGCTGGTTTTCTTGTTGTTTGCCTTGGGTGGGATGGCGCGAGGACGACGGCGCTGAACGTCGGCGTGCCGTGAAGACGGCGCCATGGGTGGGCTCGCGGTCGCCGACAAGGTGGACGCAGGGTGGCCGCAGCCTCAGGCGCGGGGAATGTTCGATTCAGGCCCGCCGCGGAGCTTGTGGCGGGCTCGATTGGCGGCGCGGCGGAGAAGATTCTGGCGGGATGGGTTGCGCCTCGCAGACCCTTGCACGCGCCTCGTGCTTGGCGCGATAGAGCGCGCGGTCGGCGGCGGCGATCAAGGCCAAAGGCAGGCGCCCATCTTCAGGAAAGACCGCCAGTCTGGCCGGAAGTGGCAATCCCTGCGTCTGAGCGCTCGCCGGCGCGTTACTCGCCAGTGCAGGGCTCTACGGCGGGTCGGATAGGCAGGGGTTCCCATGGGCGGTGGGCGGATTGGCTCATGATCCGTGGAGTCGGCATGATGCCGCGAAGGCCCTCAGTCGCTCTGGGCGACCGGCGGGCTCACCGCACCGGCGAAGCCATTCTGGCGCCACGCTTCGTAGATCACCACCGCCACCGCATTGGATAGGTTGAGGCTGCGATTGGCCGGGCGCATGGGCAGGCGCAGCCGCGCAGTGGACGAGAACTGATCGAGCAGGTCCGGCGGAAGACCGGCGGTCTCGCAACCGAACACGAACACATCGCCCGGCGCGAAGCTCGTTTGGTAGGGCGTGCGCCGCCCCTTGGTGGTGACCGCGAACAGCCGCCTTCCGGCCAACGCACGCTGCGCCGCAACCCAATCGGCGTGCACCACCAGGCGGGTGTATTCATGGTAATCGAGACCGGCGCGCTTCAATTCGCGGTCGCTCAAACGAAAGCCCAGGGGCTCCACCAAGTGCAGTTCGCAGCCGGTGTTTGCGGCCAGGCGAATGACGTTGCCGGTGTTGGGCGGGATTTCCGGGTGAACGAGGACGATGGCGAACATGAGCTTCAGTCGGCGGGCGGCAGGGTGCGCGCCACCATCCAGTTGACCACCTCGGCCGCGCCGGCGGCCTTGAGCGCGCGGGCCAGCTCGGTGGCGGTGGCGCCTGTGGTCATCACATCATCGACCACCGCCAGCCGTTTCCCGGCGACCACAGCGGAGCAAAGGAAGGCACCGCGGATGTTGCGCGCGCGCTCCTTCCAAGGCAGCGAAGACTGGGGCGGACCCTCGCCGACGCGGCGCACGGCTTGCGCCAGCAGTGGGATTTCGAGCCGGCCCGCCAGCCACCGGGCGATCTCCTGGGCCTGGTTGTAGCCGCGCTCGCGCTGCCGGGTGCGCGTGAGCGGCATGGGCAAGATCAGCTCAGGCAGCACTGCGCCCCGCGCGGTGATGGCCTCTTGGAGCCCTTGGGCGAGCAGGGGCGCAAGGCTCAAGCGCCCGCGAAACTTGAAGGCCTGGATCAGCAGGTCCACCGGCGGCGCATAGAGGTATGCGGCAAGCGTGGCGGCGAAAGGTGGCGGGTGCTTGAGGCAGGCGCCGCAGAGCACCCCGGCCGGGCTGGGCAGCGCGCAAACTGGACAACTTGGCGCAGGCGTTGGCAACCGGGCCGCGCAGGCCGGGCAGAGCTGGCGTTTGCCACTCCCCGCGCCGCACAGTTCGCAGGCCGTGGGCAGCAAGGTGGGCAGTTTTGCCTGTGCGAAATTCGAGCAGATGTTCAATCCGCGCGTCAGAAAATTTGACAAGGTGGGCGCTTTCCCCAATCATGGCGGGCCGCCCGCGCGGGCTTTGGACTTGATCGAAGCTTGAACCCGCGGCGCCGGCACCACCTACCCGCCCATTCTAGCCGAGGCCTTTCCGCCATGGACGTGACCGAAATCGACCGCCCCGAAACCCACGCCGCCGAGCGGAAGTGGACCGTGGCCGAAGTCGAAGCCCTGTTTGCATTGCCCTTCCCGGAGTTGATGTATCGCGCCCAGACGGTACACCGCCAATTTCACCGCGTCGACGCGGTCCAGCTCTCGACGCTCTTGTCGATCAAGACCGGTGGCTGCCCCGAGGATTGCGGCTATTGTCCGCAGTCCAAGCGCCACGCTGGCGCCGTCGCCAGCGAAGCCTTGGTGCCGGTTGCCGAAGTGTTGCGCGCGGCCCGCGCCGCCCGGGACCAAGGGGCGACCCGCTTTTGCATGGGCGCTGCCTGGCGCGGCCCCAAGGACCGCGATCTCGAACCCGTGCTGGCGATGGTGCGAGAAGTCAAAACCCTGGGTCTGGAAACCTGCGCCACGCTCGGCCTGTTGCGCCCGGATCAGGCCCTGAAGCTCAAGGAGGCGGGCCTGGACTATTACAACCACAACCTCGACACCGCGCCGGACTTCTATGGCGAGGTGATCAGTACCCGGCAATACCAGGATCGACTCGACACCATCGAGGCCGTGCGCGAGGTCGGACTCAAAGTCTGCTGCGGCGGCATCGTCGGCATGGGCGAGTCCCGCCGCCAGCGCGCCGCGCTGTTGGCCGAACTGGCGAACCTCAAGCCCTATCCGGAGTCGGTGCCCATCAATCATCTCGTGCGCGTACCTGGGACGCCACTGGCGGAGCAGGCTCCGCTCGATCCCTTCGAGTTTGTGCGCAGCATCGCGGTGGCGCGTATCACCATGCCCAGGGCCCTGGTGCGTTTGTCGGCCGGACGCCAGGAGCTGGGCGAGGCGGTGCAGGCCCTGTGTTTTCTGGCCGGCGCCAATTCGATGTTCCAAGGTGACAAGCTTCTGACCACCGGCAACCCGCAAATCAGTGAGGACCAGGCCTTGCTGGGGAAACTCGGGCTCACTGCCGAGGTGATGTAGGGATGTTGTTGCGGTTGCTCGAAGAAGATCTCGCCGCGCGCGCGGCCGCAGGACTGAAGCGACAGCGGCGTGTGGTCGAAACGCCTGCTGGGGTGCGCCTGCGCGTCGATGGGCGCGAGGTGCTGGCTTTCGGCTCCAACGACTATCTGGGCCTGGCGAACCATCCCAAGATTGCGGCGGCCCTGCAGCAGGGCGTGGGCACCTGGGGAGTGGGGGCAGGGGCTTCGCACCTACTCACCGGGCACTATGCCGTGCACGAAGAGCTTGAGCAGGCGCTGGCGCAGTGGGTGGGCCTGCCCAGGGCGCTGGCGTTTTCCACCGGTTATCTGGCCAACCTCGGGGTGATCCCCGCGCTGGTCGGCAGAAATGACGCCGTGTTCGGCGATCGACTGAACCATGCCAGCCTGCACGACGGCGCTTTGCTGGCCCGCGCCGAGTTCGAGCGCTACGCCCACAACGATGTCGCCGACCTGGCACGGCGTCTGGAAGCTTGCCCGGCAAGGCGCAAGCTCGTCGCCACCGACGCGGTGTTCAGTATGGACGGCGATCTGGCGCCACTGCGTGAGTTGCTCGCGGTGGCCGAGGCGCACGACGCCTGGCTCTTGGTGGACGATGCACACGGGTTCGGGGTGCTGGGCGAGGGACGCGGCGCGCTCGCCCATTTCGGACTGGCCTCGCCGCGGCTGATCTACATGGGTACCTTGGGCAAGGCCGCCGGAGTCTGCGGCGCCTTTGTCGCCGGGACCGATACCGTCATCGAGACCTTGCTGCAAAGCGCGCGCAGCTATGTCTTCACTACCGCGTCGCCGCCGGCGCTCGCGCGGGCGGCCTGCGCCAGCCTGGAGGTGATGCGCGACGAACCGCAAAGACATCGGGCGCTCGCCTCGCGGATCGCGCAGCTCAAAGAGGGCCTGGCCGGGACGCGCTGGAGTCTGCTGCCTTCGGACACGCCGATCCAACCCCTGCTGGTGGGGGACAACGAGTCCGTTCTCGCCTTGTCCGCTGCGCTTTGGGAGCAAGGTTTTTGGGTGCCGGCGATTCGGCCACCCACTGTGCCCAAGGGCACCGCCAGACTGCGTATCAGCCTTTCCGCGGAGCACGGCGCCGCCGATGTGGCGGCCCTCACCTCGGCCTTGCGGCGCCTGTGAAGCTGCACCTCGAATCCCTCGGGGTCGGGCCACCGCTGGTGTTGCTGCACGGCTGGGCGATGCATTCGGGGCTTTGGGCGGGGCTGCTGCCGGCGCTCGCCCGGAGGCACCGAGTCCATTGCGTCGACTTGCCCGGCCATGGGCACAGTCGCGCTACGGCGGCCAGCGAACTGGCCGAATTGGTCGACGCGGTGGCGAGCACCTTGGCGATGGAGCGCGAGCCGCTCACCGTGTTGGGCTGGTCGCTGGGCGGGGTGGTCGCTCAGGCCTGGGCGCTGGCCGCGCCACAGAGGGTGCGCCGCGTCATCCTGCTTTCCTCCACGCCCCGCTTTCTGATCGATGACGATTGGCCCTGGGCCATGGAAGCGGGCGTGCTGGAAAGTTTCGCCGCCGATTTGCGCCACAACTATCGCCACACCTTGCAGCGCTTTCTCACCTTGCAGGTGCAGGGCGCCGAAAAAGGGCGCGCCGCTCTGGGGGCGTTTGCGGCACCACTTCTTCACTCGCGGTGAGCCGGCGTCCGTGGTGCTCGGCGACGGGCTGGCACTGCTGCGCGACCTCGATCTGCGCCGCCAAGTGCCAGCCTTGAGCCAGCCCACCCTGGTGATTTGCGGCGACCGCGATACCCTCACGCCGCTCGGGGCGAGCCGTTGGCTGGTGGAGAACCTGCCGCAAGCACGGCTGGCCATGATTCCGGGCGCGGCGCATGCGCCGCAGATTTCGCATGCCGAAGAATTTCTGCATGCGTTGGAGCAATTTGACGATGCCAGACCCTGACTCCTATCTCCTCGATACCTGCGCCGTTCGGCGAGCCTTCGAGCGCGCCGCGCCCGCATACGATGGCGCCGCGGTACTGCAGAAAGAAGTCGCCCGGCGCATGCTGGAGCGGCTTGCCTACATCAAGCTCGAGCCGGTTTCGGTGCTCGATGCCGGCGCCGGTACCGGGTACGCCCTTGAAGGCTTGCGGCAGCGTTTTCCCGCGGCGCGCATGCTCGCCTTGGATCTCGCTCTGGGCATGCTGCGGCAGGCCCGTCAGGCTGAAGGGGAGTTCACCCGCCTCGGCCGGCGTCTGTTCGGGCGGGCGACCGGCCTGATCTGCGCCGATGCCGCGGCGCTGCCGCTGACTGAGCGCAGCCAAGGATTGATCTTCAGCAATGCCATGCTGCAATGGTGCAACGACCCGCCGCGCGTATTCGCGGAAATGCTGCGGGTGCTCGAAGCCGAGGGCCTGCTGATGTTCAGCACCTTCGGACCCGATACGCTCCGGGAACTGCGCGAGGCCTTTGCCGCGGTCGACGGACGGCCCCATGTGAGCCGCTTTCTGGACCTGCACGATTTGGGCGACATGCTGCTCCAGGCCGGGTTCGCCGACCCGGTGATGGACCGGGAAGTGCTTACCCTGACCTATGACAGCGCCCGCGATCTGATGCGGGACTTGAAGACCATCGGCGCGCACAACGCTACCGTGGGCAGAGCGCGCGGACTATTCGGAGCCAGGCGCTGGGCGGCGATGTGCGCCGAGTTGGAACGCTTCCGTGAAGCGGGCAAGCTTCCCGCGACCTACGAAGTGATCTACGGCCACGCCTGGAAACCAAGACCGAACGCGCTCGCCGACGGGCGTGCCATCATTCATTTCGAGCGCAGCCCGCGAACCGCCCTCACCCCCTTCGGCCGGAAGGGGGCTGGGGGGAAGGTACAGCAATGAGCGCCCGCGCCGGGCCGTCCCAAGGGGGCGCCAGCGCAGCGCCAGAGCGGGCGCAGCCCGCGAACCGCCCTCACCCCGTTCCGCCGGAAGGGGGCAGGGGGGAAGGCGCGTCAGTGGGCGAGGTCTTCATTACTGGCACCGATACCGGGATCGGCAAGACCCGCGTCGCCAGGGCGCTCTTGCGCGCGCTGTCGCGGATCGGTGCGCGCGCGGTAGGCATGAAGCCGGTGGCGGCAGGTATTCCCGAAGGCGCAACGGAACACGAGGACGTGCGCGCGCTCGCTCGGGCCGGCACCCTGAGCGCGCCGCCAGAGGTGCTCTGCCCCTATGCCTTTGCGCCGGCAATCGCGCCGCATCTCGCGGCGGCGCAGGCTGGCCGCGAAATCAACATCGAGCCGCTGGCCGCCGCCTATCGGCAACTCGCGACGGGCGCCGACTGGGTGGTGGTGGAGGGTGCCGGTGGTGTCTTGGTGCCGATCAACGACCGAGAAGATCTCCTGGATTTCGCTCGCGCCCTGGGACTGCCGGTGCTATTGGTGGTCGGCATGCGTTTGGGCTGTCTCAACCACGCCCTGCTCTCGGCGCTGGCAATCGAAGCGCGCGGGTTGCAGTTCGCCGGCTGGGTGGCTAATTTCATTGATCCGATCATGGCCGAGCCGCAGGCCAATCTGGCCTTTCTCGAAACTCGGCTGGGCCCCTGCCTGGCACACTTTGCATACCTTTCGGTGCCGGGACAGGTCGAGTGCGATGTGCTAGATTCCAACTCCGGCGATGCGCTGCTGCATGGCCTGCAGCAGCGATTGGGAGCGAAACGCAAATGAATCATCCACGGCGATTGACCCTTACCCTGACGGGCCTATTGATCGCCCCGGCGGCACTGGCGGCGCGCGGCCCTTTGCAGCAAGGCGTCGCGGCGGTTGTTTTCGCGGTTCTCGTGGCGGCACTTTTCGCCATCGTTTTCAGTGTCTTGCGTCACCGTCGTGAACACACTGCGGCCAAGCATTTCCATCAGAGCGTGGGTGTGGAGCTGATCTGGACGCTGATTCCCTTCCTGATTCTTTTTGCCTTGGCCTGGCCAGCGGCGCAAATCATTTTCGGCTGAGCCCGCCACACCCCCGCTGCGGCCCTGTAAAATACGCCCTTCCTCCGGGGAATGTCCATGACCACGCTCACCCAGCGAGTCGGCCGCCTGCAACAGTTCTATGAATTGACCAAGCCGCGGGTCGTGTCGCTGATCGTCTTCACCGCGGTGATCGGCATGTTTCTCGCCACGCGCGGCATGGTGCCCGCAGGCACGATTGTTTTCGGCACCCTCGGCATCGCGCTGGTCGCCGGCGCGGCCGCGGCGATCAATTGCCTGATCGAGCAACGCATCGACGCCGTGATGGCGCGCACCCGCGCGCGGCCTCTGGCGCGCGGTGAAGTGGCGCCGACCCAGGCGTTTTGGTTCGCCCTGGTGGTGCTCGCGGTCGGCTTGTATGTCCTGTGGGCCTACGTGAACCCGCTGACCATGTGGTTGACCCTGTGTACCTTTCTGGGCTACGCCGTCGTCTATACCCTGCTCCTCAAGCCCGCCACGCCGCAAAACATCGTCATCGGGGGTGCTTCGGGCGCGATGCCGCCGGTTTTGGGCTGGGCCGCGGTCACCAACGGCGTCGATCATGACGCTCTGGTGCTGTTCCTGATCATTTTCGTCTGGACGCCGCCACACTTCTGGTCGCTGGCCCTCTATCGCACCGAAGAGTACGCGCGGGCGGGGTTGCCGATGCTGCCCGTGACCCATGGGCCGGAATACACCCGACAACAGATCTTGATCTATACCATGGTTCTTTTTGCCGTCAGCTTGCTGCCGTTTGCCACCGGCATGAGCGCCTGGATCTACCTCGTCGGCGCGATCGCGCTCGGGCTGGTGTTCATCGGTTACGCCTGGCGCCTGAAGCGCAGCTACAGCGACGAACTGGCACGCAAGTCTTTTCGCTATTCGGTCTTCTATCTTTCCGCGCTGTTCAGCGTGCTCCTGATCGACCACTACTGGTAGGCGGTGCGTATGAAGACGCGCGGGTTCACGTTAGTCCTCATCGCCATGCTCGCGCTGGTCCTGGGCGCGTGTACCAAACCGCCGAGCTTCAAGGCGCGCGACGTATCCGGGCTCGAGTACGGCGCCAGGCTCGACCTGCCTGATCATCATGGCAAACCGCGCAGTCTTCCCGATTTCAAAGGCAAGGCGGTGGTGGTTTTCTTCGGGTACACCCATTGCCCGGACGTCTGCCCCACCAACCTCGCCGACCTGGCGGGAGCCATGCAGCTTTTGGGTGCAGACGCCGACAAGGTGCAGGTACTTTTTGTCACCGTCGATCCCGAACGCGACCAGCCAGAAATGCTGGCGCGCTATGTCACCGCGTTCCATCCCAGCTTCCTGGCTTTGCGCGGCGATCCCGAGGCGACGCGCAAGACCGCGACCGACTTCAAGGTCTTCTATGAAAAGGTGCCGGGCCAGACACCCGAAGCCTACACTGTGAATCACTCCACCGGTAGTTTCGTTTACGACTCGCGCGGCAAGCTGCGTCTGTATGCCTCCCACGGCATGGGCGCAGAGGCCTTCGCGAGCGACCTGCGCCAACTGCTGCGTTGAGTAGGGGGGGCTAGGTCGCGTGCGGGCCGAGAAGATCCGCTCTGCAGAACCTAACCAGGGCCGGCGCGCCTACTCGGAGCCTCCCAAGTGCCTGGACGACCCCACCCCCCAAGCCGCTCTTCGCCGGCGGGGGGTGAGTGCGGTTCGCCGGCTGCTGCTGCTCCGGAGATTGGCTTGCGGCTCCTTCGGGTGGCCGTGCGGAAGTCGCATAAGCCCGAGCCCGTCATTCGCTGATTCGAGGCCATGGGGGCACCAGGAACCTCCTGCGGCGACGGCAATCTTGCAGTAGTCAGCGCCTTTGCCCATAAGCGTAGGGATTCCAGTCCTCGGCCACTTTGGGTACCTCGGCCCAGTTGCCCGGCGGCGGCGGTGTTGTGGTGGTCCATTCGAGGGAGCGCGAGCCCCAGGGGTTGTCGGGCGCTTTCTCGCCTTTCCAGGCGCCGTGGATCCAGTTGATCACGGCGAGCGCGAAACCGACGCCGATGAGGCTCGCGCCCAGGGTCATGAGTTGGTGCGCGCGCAGGAATTGCGGGAAATGCGCATAGTCGTAATAGCGCCGCGGCATGCCGTCTACGCCGATCGACATCATGGTCCAGAAGACGATGTTCACGCCGATGAAGGTCAGCCAAAAGCCCCATCTCGCGGTGCCCTCGTGGTACATGCGGCCGGTCATTTTGGGGAAGAAATAGTAGACCCCGCCGAAGATCGCGAAAGTCCCCGCCACGGCCATCACGTAGTGGAAATGCCCGACCACGTAGTAGGTGTCCGACAGATGCAGGGTCAGCGAAGGAATCGCCAGCGGTATGCCGGTCAGCCCGCCGATCAGGAACAAGAAAACCACCCCCAGCGCCCAGAGCATCGGGGCGCGAAAGTCGATCGCGCCCTTGTACAGCGTTCCGACCAGGCCGATCACCATCAACCCGACCGGGATGGAGATCATCAAGGTGGTCACCATCTGCCCAATGCGGATCCAATCCGCCATCCCCGAAACATAGAGGTGGTGGACCCAGACCACGCCGGAAATCGCCACGATGCCGAAAACGCCACCGTAAACCACCATCTTGTAGTTGAACACCGGATTCTTCGAAAAAGTGGCGACGATTTCATACACGACCCCGATGAAGGGCAGGAAGATCACGTACACCGCCGGGTGTGAGTAGAACCAGAAGAGGTTCTGATAGATCAGTACATCGCCGCCCTGCAAGGGATCGAAGAAGTGCGTGCCCAGATATTTGTCGAACGTGATCAGGGTGACCGCGGTGCCCAGCACGGGCACGAAGATGAGCTGCAACACGAAGGCCGCCAGCGTGCACCAGACGAAGATGTTGAGCTTGTTCCAGGTGACCCCGGGGGCGCGCATGTAGGCGACCGTGGTGAGGAAATTCACGCCGCCCAGAATTGAAGCGAAGCCCAGAGTCAGCACGGTAAAGGTATAGAAGGCGGTGTTGCCCCGGGTGATCGTGGAGTACGGGGGATAGGCGGTCCACATCACATCCGGCGGATCGGGAATCACGAAAGTCAGCAGGGCGAGCACGATGCCGGCATAGAACAGCCATACCGAAAGCGCGTTCAGCCGCGGGAACGCCACATCCTTGGCGCCGATCATCAGCGGAATGACATAGTTGGCGAAAAAGCCGGTGAGTGCCGGGATCTGAAAACCCAGAATCATCGCCGCGCCGTGAAAGTAGAGCCAGACGTTGTAATTGCTCGGATCGGCGGTGATGGTTGGGCCAATGCTGGAGAGCTCGATGCGCATCAGGATCGCCATCAGACCGGCGACGCCGAAGGCGGCCATGGAACCGATCAAGTACAAGATGCCGACCCGCTTGTGGTCGGTGGTGAAAATCCATTCCTTCCAGCTACTCATCTCAGGCCTCCGGTTTCGCCGCCGACTGCTTGGCCAGTCGCGCCGCTTCTTGTTCATACCAGGCGGTGAAATCGGCGGGCGCCACCACGATCACTTTGCCCACCATGTACGAATGCATCACGCCGCAGAACTCGGCGCAGGTGACGATGTGTTCTCCCGGTTTCTCGGGGTAGAACCACAGATAGGTCACGCGGCCCGGCATCGAGTCTTCCTTGACCCGGAAATCCGGAATGAAGTGGCTGTGAATGGTGTCTCGGCTGGTCATACGCAGAAGCACCGGCTTGCCCGCGGGCACCTTGAGTTCGTTCTGCACCTTCACGCCATTGGGATAGGTGTAGTCCCAGGAGTACATACCGCTTTCGAGCTGCACTTCCAGGCGCTCGGCGGGCACGCTCCGGTAGTCATTCCAGAGTGCCCAGCCCTTGGCGGCGAGGTAGAAATCATCGGCCATGAACACGAAGGTCGGGATCAGCGCCCAGCCCACCGCCGAGGCGGTCGTGAGTTTGAAGCTGCCGCCTTCCTGAGCCGGATCACGGCGGCGGTAGCGAATCACGAACCAGGCGGTGATGGCGGCGAAGATCACGCCCAAGACGCTGATGTCGACGATCACCTCATGCCAGAGGCGGTCCCAGCCGCGCGCCGGATCGTTGACCGCCCCGGTCGGCGGATAGGCGGCCAGGGCGGCGCTGCCGGTGAGTGCCCACCACGCCAGTGCGTGCAGCACGGTGTTATGCCGAAACATGATTTGCTCTCCCCAGTTTTCTGCGATACATCACGGCTCCCAGAACCATCAAGGACACCCCGAAGAGCAACGACCCGGTGCCGATCCACAGCGGATAGTTCGGTTGGTACTTGCCTTCGAGGTAGTTGTAGCTGAAACACACCCCGGTCATCATGTCGATGATCGAAGCGGAATTGGCGATACGCCCCCAATCGGCGTCAATCAACGCCAGCTCGATCGAGCGCGCATCAAACGCGGTGCCGTAGAGGTAGCGGGCGATGCGTCCCTCGGGAGTGAGGAAGATCAACACATTGGGATGGACAAAAGCCCGGTCGGGCTGCGACCAGAAATAGCGGAACCCCACCGCGCCGGTGAGCGCCGGAACATCCCGCTCGCGATTGGCCAAAATGGCGTGACGCCACCCTTCCCAGGCCCCTGCCTCGGTCTTCAGCGCGAAGCCGCGGGCGGCCTCGCTGGAGTCCTGGCGGTCGAAGGAAACCGTAAGCAGCCGGTAATCGCGCCCGAGTTCGAAGCGTCGCACCGCCATCACCGCTTCGGCCACTTGCTGGTTGATGATGGTGCAGCTCCCGTCGCAACTGTAGTACGAAAGTACCAGCACCAAGGGCTTGCCCAGCATCTCGCGCAACGCGAACGGCCGGCCTGTGGCATCCACCAGTTCGAGCTGGTCGTCGAGCGGCGTGCCGAGGTGTCTGGCCTCGTCGATCTGCAACACCTTGGGGTCGAAGGCGGACGGTGTGCTCTTTGCATTGGGCGCGCCGGCGGCGGGGGACATCAGTAGCGCCAGCCCCAGGGCAAGCGCACCCGGCCATCGGCTTATGCGGTCGAGCTTCAAGGCCTCACCAGAAATAGACTTGCGAAACCACGAAGAACCAGATGAGGTCGACGAAGTGCCAATACAGCGCACCGGTCCGCACGAAGTGGTGGTTGATGCGGCCGCGCAGGGCCGGAATCAGGATGGCGACGAAAATACCCAAACCGACCAAGACGTGGGAACCGTGAAAACCGGTGATGGTGTAGAAGATGGTGCTGTAGGCGTTGGTTTCGAAGTTGAAGCCGAGGTGGAACAAATGGCTCCACTCGTAGATCGACATCGACAGGAAGCCCAGGCCCAGCATCACAGTAAGCATCAGCCAGCGCCGGAAACCGGCCTGGTCGCCGCGTTCGAGCTGGGCTTCGCCGAGGTGGATGGTAATGCTGGAGAGCACCAGCGCCGCGGTCATCACCAGCGGCAGCACTACCGGCATGGGCACGCTACCTACGGGGGGCCAAGTGCCGGCGTTGAGACGCATGAACCAATAGCTGGCGAAGAAGGAGACGAAGATCATGGCCTCGGCTAGGATGAACCAGCCCATGGCCGGAAAAGCCAAGCCTTCACCGTGTTCGCCGCCGATCGCCTCGCGCACCCAACCGGCGATCCCGTAGATCATGACCGGCGCGCCGACACCTAAACACAGCACGGCCACGAATGGTTGGTGATAGACGAACTTGAAGACGAAGGCGAGGGGCAGAAAAACCAGAAGACCGGCGGTGATGATCAGCGGATAGACGCTGGTCTCCCAGTGCGGCGCAGGCGCTGCGGGCGTGTCGTGCGGCATCGGAAAGCCTCCCCTCGAAATTGCGGCAAGTCGCACACGGTCCCCTTGAATTGCCGCTGACATTGCCAGCCGGCCACCGTGTGCGCATAATTCAACCTATGGCAATAATAGCCGCTAAAATGTCAAGCCGCAATGATCAAGGTTTTGCTAAATTCCACCCGGGCAGAGCAGAGGTTTTCCGTGGCGTCTGGGTCCGCTGGCCGCGCGCCCGGTTCCGCCGCAGGGGGGGCATGTCCGCCTCCGTGCTGGGTGGGGGGTGCCGATCAGGGTTGGCGAACTCGGCTTGATGGGGCTTTTCTGCCGCGGGCGAGATGCCGCGGCCTGATCGATCGACGACTGGAGAACATGATGTGGCGTAAACAAGCAGGAATGGCGGCGCTCGCAATCGCCGGCTGGGGACTCCTGGCCAATGTCGCTTGGGCCGGTGGCGATGCCCAGGCCGGGCGGGAAAAGGCGGTCGCGTGCGGGGCCTGTCATGGTGTCGATGGCAACAGCCTCAATCCCGACTGGCCCAGCCTCGCCGGCCAGGTTCCGGACTACCTGAAGAAACAGCTCCTGGATTTCAAGCTCGGCCATCGCGCCGACCCCTTGATGACGCCTATGGCCCAGCCGCTGGCGCCACCAGACATCGACGATCTGGTCGCCTATTTTTCCAGCCAGACCGTCAAGTCCGACCTCCCAGCGCCCAGCAAGACCGAGGGCGAGCGGCTCTATCTCAAAGGCAAGAACCGACCTCAGGCGACCGCCTGTGTGGGTTGCCACGGGCCCAAAGGCGGAGGCAACGGTGCCTGGGGCAAGATCCTGGCGGCGCCACCAGCGGTGCTTGCTCCGGCCATCGGTGGTCAGCAAGCGGCTTACCTGACCAAGCAGTTGCGAGCGTATCGCGATGGTTCGCGCAAGAACGACGTGGCGCGTGTCATGCGCGACATCGCCGGCAGCCTCGACGACCGGGAAATCGCCGCCGTGGCGGAGTACATCGCCAGCCTACGGCGCTGAACCGGCGCGCGCTGAGGTACCTCCCCCCGGCCCCCTCCCCGAGGGAGGGGGTGAGTGTGGTTTGCGGGCTGCGCCCGCTCCGGTCCTTGGCTGGCGCCCCCTTCGGGCGGCCGGGCGGCTTGGGACGAACCCACCCCCCGGCCCCCTCCTCGGGGGAGGGGGTGAGTGCGGTTCGCGGGCTGCGCCCGCTCCGGTCCTTGGCTGGCGCCCCCTTCGGACGGCCGGGCGGGCTGGATGGACCCCACCCCCCGGCCCCCTCGCCGAGGGAGGGGGTGAGTGTGGTTCGCGGGCTGCGCCCGCTCCGGTGCTTG
>JACPUX010000048.1 GCA_016192065.1 Betaproteobacteria bacterium | reverse complement strand
CGAACTCAACCCCATCGAGCGGGTTTGGAAACTGACCCGCCGGCTGGCGACCCACAATCGACACTTCCCAACCCTCGACCATGTCGTCGGCGCCGTGCAAGAGCGTTTCAGCCTCTGGGTCAGGCCCAATCGACAGCTGGCAAGATTATGCGCCATTATTTAAGACGCTGTGTATAACATGATCGAAATTCGATTGCGAGCCTGAAGCACCTTTGATCGGGCATCTTTGATCCCTCTAGGACGTCGCCGCGTTGCGCTAGGTAGGAACTCAATTGATCGAACCGCCACATGAGTGACTCGTGTGTCTGGCGATTTGGGAAGGATTAGCCGTGAGGTCGATTCCTAATCCGACTAGGGCGCATTTGTGCACCCGCCTCTTCGCCTTCGCAACGCTTGTTGCTCCGGTCCTTGCGGCCGCGGCGGAGAGCCAATGCTACGGCACGGTGAGCAACGGCCGGGTCGAAGGCAGCGTCAAGCTGCCGCTGAGCGGCGCCAATTTCTCTGCGTACAGCACGCTGGCGGCGACCGCGGGCCGAACGCATGTGCACTCCAAGGTCGCTGACATCTTGGAAGCAAGCTACAAGACACTCGCTATTGCTCATCCGAACACCCGCTACGTGTACGGCGAAACGGGCTGGCCATCCGGCGGCAGGTTCCGACCTCATCGCACCCATCAAAACGGGTTGTCCGTTGACTTCTTCGTTCCGGTGAAGAACGGCAAGGGTCAATCGGTTCCATTGCCCACAAACCTGACCGACAAGTTGGGCTACGACGTGGAATTCGACAAGGAAGCCAAATACGGTGAGTACACGATTGACTTTGGGGCCTTGGCCGAGCATCTCTACCAGCTCGATGCAGCAGCAAGGGCGAGAGGTGCCGGCTTGGCCCTCGTGATCTTCGACATTCTCTACCTGCCTCGCCTGTTTGCCACAGAACGCGGCGCCTACCTGAAGGAGAAGCTGCCCTTTATGAAAGGTAAGCCCTGGGTGCGCCACGACGAGCACTACCACGTCGACTTCGTGGTCCCCTGCAAGGCGAACACGCCCTGAGGAAAACCTCGCCCCCAATGCCGAATAAGCGGGCATCGTTCCTACCCGCGAAGTAAATGAACCACCGATACCGTGGCTTATCTCTGGGCTTCGATCCGTTGCAGCGCCAGCGCTGCGGTAACGATCGGAATACTCTGAAACGCCTTGAGCGCCAGCAAATCGTCATCCCCGGAAACAATCCAATTGGCATGCGCGGCGAGCGCACAGGCGAGCACTGCGTCGTCATCGGGGTCGCGGCACACGGGCTGCGGCAAAGGCGCTGCGGTCACCATCTCGGCCAACGCTTGCAACTCAGTCAGAATTCGCTCTGGCGTGCGCGTGGTGCGTGCAAGAATGGCGGCAAACTTCGGATAGCGGATCGCGCGTTCAATCTCGTCCATCAAGGCCGGACTCATCACCAGTTCGACCATTCCGGCGCGCACCTGGTCGAACAGCGCATGCGGCGTACCGTGCCATAGCAAGCCGGACAACAGCACATTGGTATCAATGACGATCCGCACGCTGCCGCCGTTCCTCGCGTACCGCTTTCACCTCGGCAGTGATTTCTTCCATCGACATCGGCGCGACACCGGCGGCGGCCACTTCATCGGCCACACTCAGCAGGTAGTCGGCGGCCTGCTGCTTGCGCAACGCGTTCGACAGCAAGCGCTCCAGCGCTTGCGGCGTCAGCAACCCGGCGGCTTGCGCCGCCTGCGCGGTTGCATCGGTCAACTCAATCTGAATCTTGGTCATGGCATTTCCTTTCTCGCTTGGCGTGTCAAAGCCTGCAAGTGCCTTTTTGGCCAGGAAGGCATCGAGCAGCTTCTTGACGACCACCTTGTCGTCATCGGGAAGCTGCTCTACTTCCTGAAACTGCTTCTGCAATTCCCGGTCTTCAAGCTTCGCTTTCGCCGCCGCGTCGGTGCCACGATGGCACTTCAACTTCCCCCATCCGTGGTCAGGTCAAAGTCGCTCAGGGCAGTCGACACTGGTGGACGGATTGTTACCCGGAATAGGTGCCCTTCGCAAGGCGGGCGGCAGCCTCTTTGAGGCGGTAGCTCTTACCCTTGAATTCGAGCAGGTCGAAGGTCTGCTGCGAGCCTGGAACCTTTGATCGTCCTTTGGGAGCCCGCCTTGCGCGGTGGTTAGCATTTTTGCTAACATTTGCTGATGCCGTTCGAGATTGAGTACTTCCATGCGCGCGTGCTGGTCGAAGTCGAGTCTTGGCCCGTCGACATACTTGCCGACTATGCGCGCCTGGTCGAGTTGCTCATCGAGCATGGTCCCAGTCTTCGTCTTCCGCACTCGCGCGCTTTTGGCGACGGGCTCTTCGAATTGCGGCCCCGCGGCAGATCGAGTATCGGGCGGGCGTTTTATTGCTTCATGGTTGGCAAGCGTGTAGTCGTATTGCACGCGTTCATAAAGAAGACCCACCAAACGCCCGACCGTGAACTAAAGTTGGCGCGCAAGCGCCTCAAGGAGTTGCAAGATGGCTGATCTGAAATACAAGCCGGTGGCTCACAACCAAAAGGAATTCCTCGCCAAGGTGAGCACCCGCAAGGGATTCACCGAGGCCTACAACGCGCTTGAGCTGGAATACCAAGTTGCTAACCAAATGCTCAAGGCTCGCTCTCGTGCAGGCCTCACCCAAGATGCCGTGGCCGAGCGCATGGGCACGACCAAAAGTGCCGTCTCCCGGCTTGAGTCGGCCAGCAAGCATGCGCCGTCGCTTGCCACTCTCAAGCGCTATGCGCGGGCGGTCGGGTGCGAACTGCAAGTCAAGTTTGTCCCGCAGAAGGCGACGTGACATCGCAGGAGCAAGAGAGGACGGGATTCTATGGATGAATTTGCCCGGGGTCGGATATTTCCTAGGAGGCGAGAAATATTCGAACCTGGAACCTTTGCCAGCAAGGCACGCGAGCTGCTGGCCTCGCCGCGCGCGCAAAGGGGCTTTCATCTCGCGGGTGGGTCGCTGCTGGCGGCGGCGGGCGTCTGGGCCATGATGGCGCGCAGGGCCCCGTGAACCAACCATGTCGAAGAAGTTTTGCGAAGCTGATGGTCTAGACGTCGATCGCCTTGCGCCGCACGGGCAAAACCGGTGCGGTGCGGTGCGCTGCGAGGTCAGCGGCGCGCGTTCTGCGACGCTTTCGCTGAGCGAGCGTTCTTTCGCGTGCTTGCACGGAGCCGGCAAGGGGCTACCCGCATGAGTGTGGCGGACAGTGCGTCGGTGGACACCACGACCTCGCCGCCGGCCTGCACGCTCGACCATATCGTTGTCGCCGCGCCCGATTTGGCCAGCGGCGCCCGTTGTGTCGAGCAGAGGCTGGGAGTGGTGCCCCAGGCCGGCGGCGAACATGCGCGCATTGGCACGCACAATCTGCTGTTGCGTCTGGGCGAAACGTTTTATCTCGAAGTGATTGCCATCAACGCTGCGGCGCCCGCCCCAACGCGCCCGCGCTGGTTCGATCTCGACCGCCGGCCGCCCGATGCCACGCCACAACTGTGGACTTGGGTAGCGCGTTGCGACGACATCGGTGCTGCCCTTGCCGCCAGCAGCGAGCCCTTGGGTCCGCCGCAGCCCATGAGCCGAGGCAACTTGAACTGGCTCATTTCCATCCCTGAAGACGGCGCGCGGCCACTCGATGGCGCGGGTCCGGCACTCATCGAATGGCAAGTCGAGCCGCATCCCGCGCGGCGACTCGCCGATCACGCACTTCGGCTGGAGAAACTCGAACTGCGGCATCCCGATCCGGCGCGCGTGAGCCGATTCCTCCGCTCCCTCGGGTTGGCGGGAACACTGGATGTGCTTCACGCCGAGACCCCCGGATTGCGCGCGCTGATCTCGACGCCCCACGGTTTGCGCGAGCTTTGAGAAGGCGATGTCCACAAGCGAAACGCGCTTGCATCTCCCTGTTGCGCACCTGGCAAATTGACACCGCCGCAGAGCGGCCTACAATCGCCCGATCTTCACGCGTCACGCGCTCGTCGGGGCATAGCCTCTTCGCGTCTTATCCAAGAAACGTCAACGCCCAGGCTCTCGAATTGAAAGGATCGCCATGACTGCAAGCACGCTTTCAACTGCCGGCAAGACCCCTTGGCATCTGTGGCTCATCGGCATTCTGGCGCTCTTATGGAACGGCATGGGAGCATTCGACTACCTCATGACTCAGACGCGCAATGCCTCGTACATGGCCGGTTTTACGCCCGAGCAGCTCGCCTACTTCTACGGCCTGCCCAAGTGGTCGCTGGCCACCTGGGCGATCAGCGTGTGGAGCGGCGTATTGGCGTCGGTGCTTTTGCTGCTGCGCCGGCGCTGGGCTAAACCGGTCTTCGCGGTGTCGCTCCTGGCCATGTTGCCCACCTTCGTACACAACTATTTGCTCTCGAAGGGCTATGAGATCATGGGCGGTGCGGCGGCGCTCGCCTTCACCTTGACGATCGTCGCGGTCGGCGTCGCGTTGTTGCTCTATAGCAGTCGGATGGTGAAGAACCAGACTTTGCGCTGAGCCAAAAGCTCCTCAGCCCGCCCGCCGATACAACCAATAGCCCAGCACCAAGGCCGCAAACACGAGCAGAAACGCCCACCGCCCCACGCGTGTGCGCGGCACTTCCCCTGGGGAGAGCCCGGGGGTCGGATTTGCAGGCACGCTCGAAGCGGCGCGCTGACCGCCTGCTTCGGCGGCGTCGATGCGGTCTTTGGCATCCTTCAGCCCGAGACCGGTGGTCGCACGCAAGAGGCGAATGGCCTCGATTTTGTTGCCCCGCGCGAGCGCTGCCTGTACATCGGCGGGCAGCGAGGCATCGGCTTCGCCTTGGCCGGTCAAGCTTACTTGCGCAGCCGCATCGAGCAGGCTTTTGGCCTCGGCCAGCCCCAGACCGGTGGCTTCGCGCAGCAGTTTGATCGCTTCGATTTTGTTGCCGGCATCCCATGCGGCCTGGACTTCTCGGGGGATTTTTGGGGTCATGTGAAGAGATTAGCGCCGAAGTGCGGAAGGCCAGCAAACAGGGCCGGTGCCGGGTGTCCCGTGGACAGAACCAGAGACATTAGACTGCGGTTCTTTGGCCGTGGCAATGGTTCACTTGGATCATCCCTCCAGCAACCGAAAATCGGTCCCCACTTCGTGCTCCGGCTCATGCCTGACCCTCCCCGTTTGGCACCCACCGATGAAGTCCGCGGACGTCCATGGCAGTGAAGTTGCATTAGCTCTAGACGCGCTGACTCGTTCAATGGCTATCCCGTGGCGAGGGGTGCGAATTCCTTGTGCTGATCCACCACATTGCCGCAGACGCAGTCATGAACCAGCATCGGACAAGCGCCGGACGCTGGCTCTTTCATGGCACGCCCAACCGCTTCCGTGCTCGTCGTCAAGCATATTCTCGTCAGCAAGATTGTCCCTCGAGAGCCAAGCATTTAAAGCCAGCTGCCTAGGGTCCACGGCACTCCAGGCGGCGCCCCACGCTTTGCTCCAAGTCACTCAAGGCTGCTTCGCGCGCGATGCGATCTTCAGTCACGAAACGCAGCAAGAAGGGTCGATGCTCCCAGGCGAGCGCGCTATCGGTTTTGCCGTGGACGAACAATAGCATCGCGGCAAAATGGAAGGCGACTTCGCCTTCGCGCTCGCGCACGCCGCGCCACAAGGCATCGATCACTTCGGGGGGATGAAAGGTTTCGACCTGGTCGAGTGCCTGGGTGAGGCCATGAAAGAAGGTGGCGGTTGCTAGCGCAGCGACCAGCGCCGCGCTGCGTTGCGCATTGGCAGCGAGTTCAGGGGCATGACGCAGGATCGCCACTTGCAGTTGCGGGTCGCCTTCGGCCAGCACTCGCCGCAAGGTCTCGCGGGCGCGGGTGGTTCGCAGCGCGGCGAGAGCGGCGATTTCGGGCCAATCGGCGATGGCGCGGCCCAACAGCCAGTTCTCGATATCGGCACGCTCGCGATCGTCTGCCTGCGTGAGCAGCGTGAGATCATAGCCGAGGCCATCGTGCCAGGCGTCGAAACCTTGCGGACGACTGGCGATGAAGCGCTCCAGCAGGGAGGTGGCGGGTGCCATGTTGGTGTCGTTCTCGGATTGATCGCCGCAAAAAAATCTAGCGGTTCAGCGCGGCGGCGGGTCGCCCGGTTCTGGTGGCGTGCCCTTCCATTGCTGTAGCCAGTAGCTCGCCACGCGTCGCACGTCCGAACGGAGCACGATGCTGTCGTCGCGCTGGCGTGAGAGCTTGAGGATGGTCTCCAACTCCGGGGCAAAGTCGCCCCCCACGCTACGCAAATGGTTGGCCGCGGCACGCCAGGCGCTAAAGCGCAAGGAGAAATCGGCGGCCTGGTGATAGCCGGGGTCGTCTTCCACCGACAGGGCAACGATTTCTCGCAGCCGTTGCCCCAGTTCGGCGCCGTAGACACGAACGGGCTCCACCAGTGTCTGCGGCGCGGGGGTGATTTGGGTCAGCAGATGGAGCGTCTCCGAGGCCCGATAAGGATCGGTGTCGCGCATCAAGGCGGCCGCCTCGTCCACGAAATTGGCCCGCGCGCTGAGTTTGGCGAGCGCGGTTTGCACGCGCGCTTGCGGTGCGGAGGTTCGCAGATAAGGTAGCCAATCGCGCAGCGGCGTATCGGGGCCGAAGGCGGCGATGATGCGTTCTTCCTCGACCAATACCGCAGCCTGCTTTTCACTTTCGCTGGGTGGCGGCGGGGGCGGCAGCAGGGGTTGGACACGATAACGGTAAGAGGGCTCCGTGTCCGGCCACGGTGTCTGGCCTTCCGGCGGGCGCGGACCCCATTCGCTCCATTGCAGGTGCGAGCGGTCAGGCTTTGCCGGCAAATCAAGTTGAAAGCGCGGCGCCTCGATGCCCCCGAGGCGCCAGTGAATCACCCGCCCCGCGCGTTTGCTAGGCAGGTATGCCGAAGCCGGAACGATCCAGCGCGGTCCCTCCAGGCGGGCCGCATTGCGCGAAAAGTCGCCGCTTTGCCGGCCATGCAGCTCACTTCCCGCCACCACCTCGACGACAAAGAAATCCCCCGCTTGTGGTTCGGGGGCGGGTGCTTGTCCCGCGGGTAGGCGCAATTCGACTTCGAGCATCAACTCGTGGCCATCCAGCGTGGGGGGATGTTCGGCCAGCAACCAACCGCCCCCGGCGGCAACAGCGGCGATCACTGCCACACTGCCCAAAGCGATCGATGCTGCGCGCAGGAAACTGCCCATTTCGCCTGCCGCTCCGTAGCGCGCGACGACCAGGCCGAAGATCAAACCCGCCAAGCCACCCAAGAGGCCGACGCCGATGATCATGTAGCCGCCGGCGCCCTCGAAGTTCGACACCCGGTACCAGTTGGCGTACCCCCCGGCCACGAAGCCCGCGGCAATCGCGCTCACGATGCCGGTCAACAAGGCAAGCAAAAACGAAAGCCCCCAGCTCATGGTGTTCTCCTTAGCGTTTGCTCTTACCGTCTTGCCGCGTGCCGCGCACCACGAGGAACCAACCGCAGTTCGGCCGGCCGCCACGATCGAGCCACGGCATACGCGCCACGGCCGAATGCCTCGCGCATCATGCCGCAGGCCGCATGGCGCGGCAAGCTACACGAGACTCGATGGCCGGGAGACTCCTTGCGGCTCGACGCGCCGAGGGCCCCATTTGTCGCGGGCGAGTTTCGCGCTACCATGCCGCCATTAGCCGCGCGTGCCTCAGGCCTAGCGGCGCTCCGGGTTTCGCGGCGAGCGCACGGCGCGTCAACGCCGTTACAAGCATTGATGTCTTCACCCAAGGTTGATCATGAACCGCCCGCATTTACTCCTGTTGCACGGGGCGCTGGGCTCCAGTGCGCAGTTTGCCGGCTGGTTGTCGCAGCTTGAAGAACGCTACGTGGTGACTTGCCTGGATTTCGAAGGTCACGGCAAAGCCCCGCGACCGGGCCGGCCTTTTCGTTTGGAGCACTTCGTCGAGAACGTATTTGCCTTCCTCGACGCACACGACATCGCGCAGACGCGGGTTTTTGGTCACAGCATGGGCGGTTTTGTTGCTTGCCTCGCGGCCTTGGAACAACCGCAGCGCTTTTCGCACATCAGCACGCTGGGAACCAAATTTCGTTGGGATGCGGCCACCGCCGCGCGCGAGGTGCCCAAACTCGACCCCGACACCATCGCGCGCAAAGTGCCCAAGCTCGCCGCCGCCTTGGCGCAGCGGCATGGCGACGATTGGCAAACCGTGGTGAGCCGCAGCGCCGAGCTGTTAAAGCATCTGGGTGAAGTCGGCGAATTTCGCGATGCCACTCTGGCACGCATCCGCACGCCGATGTGCATTTTGGTCGGCGAGCACGACAACATGGTGAGTATTGCCGAGACCCGCGCGGCGGCGAGCTGCGTACCTCACTCGGAATGCCGCGTGCTGCCCCAGACGCCGCATCCCCTTGAACAAGTGGCCTTGGAGAGCTTAGAAATTTGAACCGCCAAGTCATCATCTCCAGCACCGGACGCAGTGGCACCGTGGAATATCGCGAAGGCCGTGAAAGCTGTCGGCTCTATTGGGAATTCGGCGGCGGCGACGTGTTGGCCATTCTGAGTATTCCTTCGGCCCAAGAATGGGATCGGCTTTACCCTTGGGCGCGCGGTCGGCGCCAAGAGATCTTGCAATCCGTGGCCCAGGAAACGCAGCGCCAGCGCGCGCCCCAAGCCCGCGTCGAGTGGGATGAAGCGCGGCTTTGCATTTACTTTCGACAATGATCGAAGCGCATCTCCCCGCTACCCTCTTTTCCGGCGGGGGTTTGGTTGCCCGCCGACTGGAGGCCCACGAAGTGCCCGCTTTGCAGGCACTGTTCGAGGCCAACCCGGAGTATTTTCTGGCCATCAACGGGCGCCGCGCACTCCCTGATGAGGCCCAGGTCGAGTTCGAGGAGCGCCCGCCGGCCTATTTGAGTTACGGGGAGCAACAGACTTTGGGCTTCTATGACGAGGAAGGCACGCTGCAAGGCATGGCGACCGTGGTATCGAACCTGTGCGCCCCGGGGGTGTGGCATGTGACGCTCTTTTTGTTGGCCACCCGCTGGCACGGCCAAGGTGTCGCAGCGGCGATCTACCAGGCGATGGAATACTGGAGCAAGGCGAGCGGCGCATCGTGGTTGCGTCTGGGCGTGGTCATCGGCAACACCCGCGCCGAACGCTTCTGGACGCGCCGCGGTTTTGTCGAAGTGCGGCGGCGCCTGGGCGTCGATACCGGTGGACGCGTCAACGATTTGTCGGTGCGGGTCAAAGCGCTCGCTGGAGGCGCCTTGGAAGCTTACTGGGCCTTGGTGCCGCGCGACCACCCGGAATCGGATTTGCCATGACCGGAATTCAGCACCACATGAAAGCGAAAGGAGGCCATACGGGCCAGGCTATGGCTTTTCTCACGCATACTGCACGCATCTTTACGCGGGTGGCATGCTCGCCGCAATCGCCATTTCGCGAATCTACTTCGATCTATTGGGTCAACAACAGGTCAAGGACATACCGCGGTGGCGTTCCTTTGCCGCGCCACGCTCGATTTTTGCGCTCACGTTTGGCTTCATCATGATAAAAACGGTCATTGCGCTTCCCAAAGCAAATCGGGCGTTTGCGGCGGCATTTTTGGCGCTTCTTTGGGCAATGCCGCTTGGTTTCGCGGCCCAGGATGCTCAAGTACTCCCCGGGCAGTCGGCGGAGGTCTACCGCCGCGCGCAGGGCGGACGCTGGTTTGCCGAAGCCGCTAAGTTGAGTCCCGAGTTTTTTTCGACCGCCGATCAGCAAAGCTTCGTCGTCGCGTGGAAGGCGCCCGGCACCCACCCGAAGCAGTGGGTCGTTTCCCTGCATGGCTCCCGCGGGTATGCCACCGATGATTTGGCGCTCTGGTACCCGACCCTGAAGGATCGCGATCTGGGATTCCTGGGGGTGCAGTGGTGGATCGGCACCGACGATTCGGCGCGGTCCTATTACACGCCCCTGCAAATCTATCGTGAGATCGACTTTGCACTCCAGCGGCTCGGTGTGCACCCGGGCACGGCGATGCTGCATGGCTTCAGCCGCGGGGCCGCCAATGCCTATGCCGTGGCGGCGCTCGATGCCGGCCGGGGGCGACGCTATTTCTCGCTCGCCGTCGCCAGCTCGGGGGGGGTTGCCACGGACTATCCGCCGACGCAGGCCATCCTCGCGGGCGCCTATGGCGATCGTCCGCTGCGCGGCACGCGATGGATTACCGTTGCCGGCGCCCGCGATCCGCGGCCGGAACGGGACGGCATTGCCGCAATGCGACGGACTGCGGCATGGCTGGAGGAGCAAGATGCTACGGTCATCGCGCGCATCGAAGACCCCAAGGAAGGACATGGAGCGCTACAGCGAAACGTGGCCAATGCGCGGCAGGTGCTCGAGTTGTTCACGCGTGGGCAGGCTCGGGAATGACCGCGCGACTTGGCGGGCCGATACTGGCCAAGGCCACCGCGCTTTTGCTGCGCGTGGTGCAGGGGGCGACTCCGTGGTCTACCCGGTCGGCACCTCGACCGCTGGTGCAAGGTCGCGGTGCTTGGCGGGTCCACGCCAGGCCATCTCGGACCCGCGCGATCCCGTCGTGGTGCAGGCGAAGCCGCGGCGCCTCGACCTTCCGCGGTTGCGATGCGGGAGCTAGCACCCATGGATAGTCGCTACTGGCTCAGGCGCTTCGTGCTCGCGCTGTTTGGTTCCGGCGCGCTGTTGTTTTTGGTGGAATTGGTCAAGGGTCATGAACCGCTCGAAGCACTTCGGTTTGCTGCGCTATGGGGCGCAGTCTTCGCTGGCGTTTTCACTCTGGTCGGCTATCTGCGCTTTCGGCGCAATCCGGCCTGCCTGCTGCCGCCGCCGAAGTCATGAGGGCGGCGCCTGTGGTGCTCTCCCCAACCTGGGCAGTTGACAAGTGGCGCCGGCTGTTCGAGAGTTTGTTTTCCATTCTCCCCAGACCTCTTCCCTTGCCGCCCATGAAAACCACGCTCGCCCTGCTTTTCCTGACGCTGCCGCTCGCCGCCGCGGCAGTCACCCCTTCGCCTTATGCCGGTCAGGAAACACGGGGCATCAAGGCGCTTTCGGCCAAGGAGCAGGCGGATCTCCTGGCGGGCAAGGGCATGGGTCTGGCCAAAGCGGCCGAACTCAATGGCTACCCCGGCCCTGCGCATGTGCTCGAATTGGCGAAGGAGCTGTCCTTGAGCGCCGAGCAACGCGCGAAGACCGAGGCTTTGTTCCAGGCCATGGAGACCCGGGCCAAAGAATTGGGGCGGCAAATCGTCGATGCCGAGCGGGGGCTGGACGCGCTTTTTGCCAACAAGCAAGTCACCGCGGCCTTGCTCGACGAGCATCTGGCCAGGATAGGCGCGCTTCAAGCGCAATTGCGGGCAGCGCATCTGGCCACGCACCTGGAGCAGGTCCGGATTCTCACGCCCGGCCAAGTGGCGCATTACCAGGTATTGCGGGGTTATGCCGGAGCCGAGCTTGCTGCGACGTCGGAGCCCCCGCGTGGTGGGGCGCATGATCATGCGCATGGGCACGCGCATCGGCACTGAGCGCTTGTGAATAGAGCTCACCGCGCGCTCCGATTGCTGTGCATGCTTCTCGGCTTGAGAGTGCGCCAGGCATGACGCTGCACATCGTTCGCCTCGGCAGCCCGCGCCTGCCCCAGGAAGGCCCGCGCCTGGGCACGGTGCGGCGCCCGCCGCGCGGCGTGCCCAAGAGCGAGTTCGCGCGACAGAACTGGTATGACCTTTGGTACCCCAATCTCGCGCCCAGCGCGCAAACCGTAAAGCTTGGCCAGTCGGCGCACACGCCAGCGGATTGGCAGCGCTTCAAGAAGCAATATCGCGCCGAAATGGCGAGCCCTGACAACGCGCGCAGCATCGCGCTGTTGGCGCTGCTGTCGCATAGCGCCGATTTTTCGCTAGGCTGCTATTGCGAAGATGAGGCACATTGCCATCGTTCGGTGCTGCGCGAGCTGCTGCGGGAGCAGGGCGCTCGCCTTGCTTAAACCTAGGTTGAACCATGCCCGCCCGCGAGCCCAAGATTTATTGCCCGAAATGCGCCTACCGTCCTCGCGCGGAAGATCGCTGGTCCTGCATCCCAAGTTGCGGCACGGTCTGGCACACCTTCTGGACCGGCGGCGTTTGCCCGGGTTGCGGCTATCGCTGGGAGAAGACGCAATGCCCAGCCTGCGGCGAACTTTCGCCGCATCGGGCGTGGTATCACGATCCTGAAGACGCGCCTCCTGAGGATGTTCGCCAATCCAAGGAGAGCACGGTTTGAGCATGGATGCTGCCGCGGCGCGCGCAACCGCCATCGACCTCCGCTATTCCACGCATGAAGAACCTCAGCCGGAGGCCGCCGCGACGGTGGACGCCGGCATCGGCGGCTACAACGATGCCGTCGCCCCGCTACACGAAGTGCGCGGCCTGTTCGTCTTCGCGCGCGCGGCGGGCGGTGTGGTGCTGGGTGGCGCGATCGGCCGCAGCTGGGGCCAGTGCTGCGAGCTGGAGCAGCTCTGGGTGGTGGAAAAACAGCGCCGGCGCGGTCTGGGGCGCGAACTGCTGCGGCACTTCGAGGCCGAGGCCAAGCGACGCGCCTGTACGCTGATCTACCTCGACACCTGGTCGTTTCAAGCGCCGCGCTTCTACGAGAAACTGGGCTACCGTGAAGTGCTGGAAGTCACCGGCTTTGGTCCGGGCCTGGTGAAATACACCATGCACAAGCACCTGGGGTCTGTGGCCACTGAACCGGGCAAGCCGGCGGCTGTTCCCGAGCGAGACGCCGCGTCCGCTGCAGGTGGTTTTGAGGATCATGCCTCGCCCGCCAAGAAAGCGCTTCCTGAGCGCGCCAAGCGCTGATCGGCGCGATCATCCGCTGGCTACCATCACTCGGCAAACACAATGATCTCGCTCGCCACCGCGGTTTCCTTTTTTGTTCTCGCCCTTGTCATGGCCCTCTCGCCGGGGCCGAACCTGCTGTATCTGGTGTCGCGAACACTTTGCCAAGGTCGCGCGGCGGGTTTTGCTTCGCTTGCGGGCGTGGGCTCGGGCATGCTGGTTTACGTGGCCGCGACGGCGTTTGGTCTGGCCGCTTTGTTCGCGGCGGTGCCGGTGTTGTATGAAGCGATGCGGCTGGCTGGCGCCGGTTACCTGGTGTGGCTCGCCATCAAGACAATACGCGCGGGCTGCGCGGTGCCGGGGGTGAACCCGATGGTAGTCGAAACGCGCGGCGCACTGTTTCGGCGTGGCTTCGCCACTTGCCTTCTGAATCCGAAAGTCGTGCTCACTTACGGCGCGCTACTGCCCCAATTCGTGGACCCCGCGGCGGGCAACGTGTTCGCGCAAACGCTGGCGCTCGGGGCGGTGCAGATCGTCGCCGCAATGTTGGCGCATTCGGCGGTGATTTTTTGCGCGGCTTACCTGGCGCGCGCGTTGCAGCGGCGTCCGCGCTTCGTGCGGGCGCAGCCTTATCTATTGGCCGTGGCACTCGCGGGCGTGGCCTTGCAGTTGGGCTGGCGCCGCGCGCCGTGAGTCTCGCGGATGTGGCTTCGTTGGCCGTGGCAAAGTAAGGCCGCGTCATGATGCCCGCCGATGTCTCCTCGCCCAAGGCGATGCGTCTCATTCTTCGCCCTGCCGAACGTGCCGACGCCGAGGACATCGCCAAGCTGCATGTACGCACCTGGCAGGCGGCCTATCGCGATCTCGTGCCCGCCGACTATTTGGCGAGCCTTTCCGTGGAGCGCCGCCGCACAATCTGGATGCAAGAGGTGGCCAGCACCACTTCCGAATTGCTGGTCGCAGCGGACGAAAAGGGCGTCTTGGGTTTCGTGAATTTCGGCGCCGCGCGCGATGCCACGGCACACGAAGCTGCGGGAGAAATTTACGCGCTCTACGTGGCGCCGGAATGTTGGGGCCAGGGCCTGGGTCGGACACTGTGCCGCCGCGCCCTGGAGCGTTTGGTGTTGCGCGGGCGACGAAGTTGTTACTTGTGGATGCTCGAAGGTAATGCGCGCGCGGCGCGGTTCTACGAGGGGGCCGGCTTCTTGCTCGATGCCGGAAAAACCGCACCCTACCCCATTGCCGGACAGACCTTGGCTTTGGCGTTTTATGCACGCGAGAACTTGCAAACGCTCGATGCCGCCGACTTGCAAAGTGCCACGCAACTTGCCTCGGCTAGAGGACTTGCGCGACAAGCCGAAGCCTTAGTGCTCGAACGGGTCGCGGTCGATGCTGCGGGGCGGGAGTTTTTTCTAAGCCCCGAAGCCGCGGCGGCGTGGCGGAACATGCAAGCTGCGGCCGCGGCGGAAGGCGTGATCTTGGAGGTGCTCTCCGCCTTTCGTAGCGAAGCGCGGCAGCGTGAAATTGTCGCCGCCAAGCGGGCTGCCGGAGAGGCTTTGGTCTCGATTCTGCGGGTTTGCGCCGCACCCGGATTCAGCGAACACCACCGCGCATGCGCCGTGGATGTGGGCAGCCCGGACGCGCCGCCGTTGGAAGAAGATTTCGAGCAGAGTGGCGCCTTTGCGTGGCTCACGCGGCATGCCGCAGAATTTGGTTTTGCGCTCTCTTACCCGCGCGACAACCCGCTGGGCTATCAGTTTGAGCCTTGGCACTGGTGTTACCATGCTTCGCTTTGAAAGTGCCTTCGAGCCCCTGTGATACGCCTACTCGCCGCGAGCCTGCTCTCCTTGCTGCCGATGTCTCCCCTTCATGCCCTGGACCTCGATGCGATGTGGAATTTCCGCGAGCCGGCGGCGAGCGAAGCGCGATTTCGCGCTGCGCTCGTCGGCGCGACACCCGACGAAGCCTTCATCCTCAAAACCCAGATTGCCCGCAGTTTCGGTTTGCGCGGGCAATTCGAAGCGGCACGTGTGCAGCTTGGTGAGATCGCGCCGGAACTCGCGCGCACCAGTCCCGAGGGGCAAGTGCGCCACGCCCTGGAATTGGGGCGCAGCTTGGCTTCGACCAAACATGCCGCCGCCGATTTGAGCGCGGAGATCAAAGCGACGGCGCGCGCCCATTTTGCCCGCGCGCTGCAATTGGCTCGCGCCGCCAAACTCGATGGCCTAGCCATCGACGCCATCCACATGATGGCTTTTGTCGATACCGCGCCATTGGAACAACTGCACTGGGCGCAAGAGGCGCTGGCGGTGGTGGAGCAATCGACCCAAGCCGCGGCCAAGCGCTGGGAGGGCTCGATACGCAATAATCTCGGGTACGCTTTGCATCAACAGCAGCGTTATGCCGAGGCGCTGCGCGAATTCGAGTTGGCGCTCAAGCTGCGGCAGGCGGCCGGCAAGCGGGAAGAAGTCGCAGTCGCCCGTTGGATGATTGCCCGGACGCTACGCGTCATGGGTCGGCACGATGAAGCGCTGGCTCTGCAGCTTCGCTTGGAGCGCGAGAACGATGCCGCGGGTCAACCCGACCCCTACGTCTTCGAAGAACTGGAAGCGCTTTATAACGCCGCGGGCGATGGCGCGCGAGCCGCAACTTACGCGGCGAAGCGGCGCGCCTTGAGGCCCTGATCCCATATGGCAGCCGCCCTCAAAGACCAGTTCGGCCCGGAAGTCATCGAAACGCTAGCGCAGCGTATTGCCGCGGTGTTCCCTGATTTCCCGCGGCGGGCCTTCGTTGCGCAAGCCCGCCGCGGATTCGAGGCCTTGGATTTGATGGCCCGCGGTCGCCATCTCGCGAGGGTGTTGCGGCCGCACCTGCCGCAGGACGTTTCCGCGGCACTCGAAGTCTTGCGCCTGAGCCTCGGCCCCAAACTGGCGAGCAGTGAGGGTAACGGCATGGCGCCTTTTTTCTATTTGCCGCACAGCGCTTTCGTGGCGGAGTTTGGACTCGAAGCCTTCGAGCCCGCCATGCACCTGCAATACGATCTCACACAACGCTTCACCGCAGAGTTTTGTCTGCGACCCTTTTTGGAACGTTACCCCGAACGCACGCTGGAGCGCTTGCGCCTTTGGGCGCGCGACCAAAACGTGCACGTGCGACGTTTGGTCTCCGAAGGCACGCGGCCGCGTTTGCCTTGGGCGCCGCGACTCACTCACTTGGAGGCCCACCAGCAAGCGGTACTGGGCTTGCTAGAAAGTCTGAAAGACGACCCCGAGGAATATGTGCGCCGTTCGGTGGCCAACCATCTCAACGATTTGGGCAAGGATCAACCCGAGCTGTTGCGACGAATCGCGGCGCGCTGGCTGGAAGGCGCCTCACCCGAACGCCGGTCCCTGGTGCGGCACGCGCTGCGCAGCCTGGTAAACCATGGCGATCGCGAGGCGCTGCAACTATTGGGTTACGGCCAGGCGGCCCAAGTGGAGATCGACGCCCTCGACATTTCGCCGCGCCGCGCGCAGGTGGGCGAACGGGTGAGCGTGAGCCTGTCCTTGCGTAATCCGCGCCGCACCCCGCAGAACTTGCTCGTCGATTTGCGGGTGGCTTTCGTGAAAGCCAAGGGCGAGACGCGCCCGAAAGTATTCAAGCTGCGAAGCCTGAGGCTGGCGGCAGGCCAAACCGCGCTGCTGCAAAAAAGCATCTCCCTCGCCCAGCACACGACGCGCACTCACTATGCCGGACGCCACGAGTTGGAATTACTGGTCAATGGGACCGCGATGCCCCTAGGGCATTTCTTGCTCATCGAAGCGAAGTCGCCGTCACCGCGGGAGAAAGTGAAGGCACAGCCATGAACACGCACTATGCCGCGCCCTGGGGACGGCCCCTGAAGATCACCTCGGTCTTGGCCACGTTGTTGTGTTTGGGCATTGCCGCCTGGTCCTTCGCCGGGCCCAGCAGCGTCAAGTGGGTGGGTTATCTGCCGCTTGCTTTCGCCTTGGGCAGCGCGCTCTTTATGGTGCGCGGATTCGAACTCTCGAACGATGCGCTCCAGGTCAAACGCATCTTCTGGAGCACGCGCTTGCCCCTGGCCGACCTCGTCACGGCCGAGCGTGACCCCGCCGCCATGCGCCAGAGCATTCGCACCTTGGGCAATGGCGGTTTCTATTCCTATACCGGGTACTACCGCAACAAGGCGCTGGGCTCATATCGCGCCTACGTGACGGACCTCGATCGCGTCGTGGTGCTGCGTTTCGCCGATCGACGGGTGGTGATTTCGCCGGACGACCCGGTGCGGTTCTTGCACGAGTTGCAGGCCCTCACCGGCAAGGGTGCCGCCCCTGATGAATCCTAGACGCTTTGCCCCATCCCTGGAGGGCTTGAAATGCGCGCCCTTTGGTTGACTGGCGGACTGGGTCTGCTGCTCTTCGTCGGCCTTTCGATTTTTCTCGCGCCGCTGGAGCCCAGCGTGCTGCGGCTACAGTTCGCTTTTACCCCGCGCGCTTTCGGGCAAATCGTTCACACTTGGCAGGTCGAAGGCCTGGCCCGCTACCGCGCGCATTTTCCGGCGGACTTTGCGCTGCTCCTCAGTTATGCGGTCTTCGGCTACCTCCTCGCTCGGCGAACGCGGCTTGCCGCTATGGGGGGAGTTTGGGCACGCTGGCTGCTGCCGGCGGCGGCGCTGGCCGATGCCTTGGAGAACGTCTTGCACCTCTGGCTGACCGCGGCGCCACGGCTGGCGGTCTTCTGGCCTTATCCGCTGGCGGCCAGCGCGGCGAGTTGCAAATGGCTCCTGGTGCTCGCTTTCGGGCTCTGGATCGTGGCGGCTCGCCTGCGCCAGACCAGCCCTTGAGCACGGGTCGGGCGCTCGCCCGGCCATCCACTGAGGGAAGCGAGACGAGGCGTATACCAGGGGCCGCAGGCATCACTCAAGTTATGGCGCGGAAACCCCGCCCTTTCCGGGGCAGGGGTGACTCACTTGCAGACGCACTCGCCGCGCGGCATGATTCGAACACTCGAACCCGCAGGATCGGTCATGAATACCTTGCGTTTCACCGCCATTTTTCCCCTATGCCTGCTCGCCGGCTGCGCGAACCTCGCGCCATCGAACTGCCCGGAGGGATCCCAAACGTGGGTGCGCGAAGAGGTGTTCTTCGGCACCGACAAACCGGGCGGCAAAGTGAGCACTGAAGACTGGGCCGATTTTTTGGGCAAAAGCGTGACCCCGCGTTTTCCGCAGGGGCTTACGGTTTGGCCGGCAAGCGGACAATGGCGCGATGAACAAGGCAAGATCGTGCGCGAGGAATCTTATGTTCTCACTTTGGTTCACTCCGGCGACACCACGACCGAGGCTGCGGTGAAGGCGCTGACGCGAGACTATCGCCAGCGTTTTCAGCAGGAGGCGGTGCTTCGAGTGCGCAGCAGCGCTTGCGTTTCTTTTTAGGGTGGCTCGAAGAAATTTTCGCACACGGGCTTAAAGAAGGCTTTGCCGAGTGCGCTGTTTGCCTCTTCCGGATTGCGTGCGACCCCGATCCGTCGCTGTGCGCCCGGCCGACTCCCTTTTCCAGAGGTCTGCGTAGGTGACCTCGGCTCGAAGCAGCAGCGGCGCGTCTATTTTGCGAAAGGTCCACTTTTGACACGCAACGTCTAGCACGCTTGACATGGTGTTCCCGGTCTGAGAGCATCCGCCGCGAATCACCATCAAAGAGCAATAGGGAGGTTGCGTGGCCATATTCAAACCGGCTGATTCATCGCTCGCCAAGGAACTCGAAGACGGCCCGCTACGTCGGGAGTTGTATGGAGAACCCCCGGCGCCAGCTCCAGAAGTCGAACCTAAAGGCGAGGAGACGCGCCTTGTCTTCACCGGCACGGGCAGCGAGTACTTTCGCATCTGGGTGACTCACCTGCTTTTGAACTTGCTCACGCTGGGCCTCTATTCGCCTTGGGCCAAGGTACGCAAGGCGCGCTGGTTTGCGCAACACACTCGGCTCCTGGATGCACCATTCGATTTTCACGCCGACCCCAAGCGCATTTTGCTCGGACGCCTTGCCGTCCTGGCGCTGTTGATCGGTTTTCTCGGCGCGACACTGGCAGCACCGCTCGCGGGCGCATTCGTTCTGGGCCTGGTTTATCTGGCAGCCCCGCTGCTGCTGATCTCCGCCCAGCGTTTCCGCTTCGCCAATACCAGTTGGCGTGGCCTGCGTTTCCGACTGAGCGCGCCCACCAAGGAAATTTATCGGGCCTCTTGGCCGCTCCTGGTTTTGCTGCTGGCGGGAATAGCGCTGGATCAAGCGGAAGCGACGCGGGGTTTCGCCCTGCTCACAAGCTTCGTGGCATCGCTGGTTTGGCCCTGGACCCACGCCCAGTTCAAGGGTTTACAGCACGGCTATGCCGCTTATGGCAATTGGCGCTTTGATTATCGCAACGATGTGCGCGGCTTTTATGGCGCCTACCTGGGCGCCGCGGTTTTCTTGTTGCTGGGATTCTTGATCGTTGCGGTCGCGGTGTCCGTACTCGGTCTGGTCGCCGGCGCCTGGTTGCCGCAGTTTTCCGCCGACGCGAGTTTAGTTTATGGCCTCTGTTCCGCGCTCACCGTTTACGTCGTTTTCGTGCCCTACGTCGCCGCCAAGCTCCAGCAAGTCGTTTGGCAAAACACGCAATGCGGGGAAATCGTTTTTCGGGGCGAACTACAGGCCAAGAAGTTCATCGGCCTGGCGGCGGGGCAAATGTTGCTGACACTTTTGACTTGCGGTTTGTATTGGCCTTTCGCCTTGGTGCGCATCAGCCGCTATCGCATCGAGAGCTTGGTGGTCATCTCCACTGAACGCCCGCTGGAGAGCCTTGCCGCTTCGGCTGGGGCGGCCAATACCACAGGCGTTTTTGGCGAGGGTTGGGTCGATGCGGCAAACCTCGATCTGGGGTGGTGAAATGAAGGCCAACGAATCCACGAGCACACTGCCGCAGCCGATCGCGAGCAATAACGAAGGCGTGGCTTGGGACGGCATTTGGTACGACGGCCTGAGCGCTCATCCGCATCGGCTGCGGGTGGAAGTCGGTCGCGAACATTTGTTGTTGCTGCCCGAATCCAGCGGCTTGGCCGAGGCGCGGCGCTATGCCCTCGCCGACCTGACCTGCCCCGAACCCTGGCAAGGCGTTGCGCGGGGATTGTCTTTGCCCGACGGCAGCAGCCTTTGGGTCGATGACGATGCCGCGGCAAACTTTCTTCACGCCCTCCAGCGTGCCGGAGTGCTCTCAAGTAAGGCGGGCCGGCTGATGCAATCCTGGACCTGGGGGGTGGTCGCCACACTGCTCGTGCTTGCCTTGGTTGTTTGGCTAGACCGCAAAGGTATTCCATGGGCTGCCGAATGGGCGGTGCAAAGTTTGCCGCCACGGATCGAAAACCGAATCTTGCAGCCGGTCTTCGAACACTTCGATCGATTGCAGCTCGCCCCCAGCGAACTGCCGCCAGAGCGGCGGGAACGCCTGCGCCAGCGCTTCATGGCCGCGGCCACGGCACTGGCCCCGGAGCAAGAATTTCAGTTGGAGTTTCGAACCCTCCCGGGCAGGGCGGCAATCAATGCCTTTGCCCTCCCCGGACATATCGTGGTGTTCGACGATCTGGTCTGGTATCTGGACGAAGATGAAGTGCTGGGAGTGTTGGGTCATGAACTGGGCCATTTGGTCCATCGGCACGGTATGGAGGGCCTGTTGCGAACCGGCGGCCTGGTGATACTCGGCACGGCCGTTTTGGGCGATGCATCGATGTTGGGCGCGGGGGCGCTGGTACTGGCGCGCTCGCGGCAGCACAGCCGAGAAGCCGAGCGTGAGGCCGACGTTTATGCCCTGCGCTTGGTGGACGCGGCCGGCGTGCCGCGCCGCGCCTTGGTGAGCTTCATGCAGAAATTCGAGGCGATCGAAAAAGACGCCTCACTTTCGCCCGAATGGGCATTGAGCCACCCGGCCACGACCAGCCGCCGCGAGTATTTCGAGCAACAGGCCGCGCAAGACCCACCGCGCTGATTTGAGGGTGTCAGGGCGCTATTCTTCGTACTCGCGCAAGCCGTCGGCGTCGAGCACGGTGATGCCACCGTATTCGATCCGCAGGAGCCCGGCGTTCTCCAGGGTTTTTAGGGCTTGATTGGCCCGCTGGCGGGAAATGCCGGCGAGGTAGCCGATCTCTTCTTGCGAGATCGGCAAGTGCGCCCCCAGGCCGGGATAGAGATGCGGGTTGTACATGGCGGCTAGGCTGCGGGCGACCCGCGCATCGGGGTCCAAGAGCCGGTCGCGCTCGACCATGGAGATGAATTGCCCCAGGCGCTCGTTGAGTTGAATGAGTAAGAAGCGGTTGAAGCTGATGCTGTTATCCAGAAGCCACATGAAAGTGAGCTTGGGCATGAGGGCAATGGAAGTTTGCCGCAATGCCACAATGTCGTAGCGCCGCGGCTCTTCTTTCAAGAGCGACCCCTCGCCGAACCAGCCGCCGGCGGAAATGCCGGTGAAAGTGGTGGGCTTGCCGTCGGCGGAGATGTTGGCCATTTTCACCAGGCCTTCGATGACGCCGATCCAGTGTTCCACTTTTTCATCGCGCCGGCAGACGAAACTTTCGGCCGGACAATGGCGCACGATGAGGTCCGCTTCCACCCGCTGGCGCTGCGCCTCGTTCAAGGTGCGCATCCAGAGGCTGGCATCGAGCATTTGTTTGAGTTTCGACATGGGTCTTTGAAATGTCCGCCAGGCGACAGCATCGACCGCGCAAGTTTACTATGCTGCAAGCCCGTTGCCTTGAGAGAGTGGGCATAATCCACCGCCCAAGGCGCCGAATTTAGGAGGAAGTGTGGGTTTTTCGACCCTTGAACTGGATCCGCTGGAGCCCGGCATCCTGCGCCTGACGATCAATCGTCCCAAGGCGCTCAACGCCCTGTCCCCCGAAGTCATCGCCGAGCTGGAAGAAGCCGTGGCGGCCATTGCCGCCGATGCTGCACTGCGGGTACTCCTGGTCACCGGTGCGGGCGAGAAGGCTTTCGTGGCCGGCGCCGACATCGCCGCCATGAGCCAAATGACGCCCCTGGAAGGCCGCGAGTTCTCCAACCGCGCCCTGGCGGTGTTCCGCTCCCTCGAACTCTTGCCCATACCGGTCATTGCCTTGGTCAACGGCTACGCCTTGGGCGGCGGCTGCGAATTGGCCATGGCTTGTGATTGGATTATCGCGTCCGACAAAGCACAGTTCGGGCAGCCGGAAGTGAACTTAGGCATTTGCCCCGGCTTTGGCGGCACGCAGCGTCTGACCCGCCTGGTAGGCCGGGCTCGCGCCCTGGAACTGGTATGCACCGGTCGGCAAGTGAAGGCCGAGGAAGCTTACGCCCTCGGCCTCGTCAATCATGTGGTGCCGGCGGCGGATTTGCTGGCCAAGGGCCTGGAACAGGCCCGGCTCATCGCTGCCAAGGGTCCGGTGGCGGTGAAATACGCCAAACATTTGGTGCAACGCGGCCAAGACCTCGATCTCGACAACGCCTGCCAGCTCGAAGCCGATGTCTTCGGGCTGTTGTGCGCCACCGAGGACAAGGCCGAGGGCATGCGCGCGTTTTTGGAGAAGCGGCCGGCGAAGTTCTCCGGGCGCTGAGCAAATACGACGGCGGCGCGGCGGTTGGTCGCGCCCTGGGTCTTTCGTGATCGGAAATTGGAGGAGCTCTTGGAACTGGACACCTTTCCCCGCCTGCTGCATCACCATGCCCAAGCGCGTGGCGACCGGCCGGCCATCCGGGAGAAGGATCTCGGCATCTGGCAGACCTGGACCTGGCGCGAGGCCGAGGAGGAAGTGCGCGCCCTGGCCTCGGGTTTGGCGGAGCTGGGCTTCCGTCGCGGCGACAATTTGGCGATCATCGGCGACAACCGCCCCCGGCTGTATTGGGCGATGACCGCGGCGCAATGCCTGGGCGGGGTTCCGGTGCCTATGTACCAGGACGCGGTGGCTGCGGAAATGATCTTCGTGCTCCAGGACGCCGGCATCAAGTTCGCCATCGTCGAGGATCAGGAACAGGTCGACAAGCTGTTGGAGAACATGAGCGAATGCCCGCAACTGCAACACATTCTCTACGACGACCCACGCGGCCTGCGCCACTATAACCAGCACTTTCTGCATGGTCTCGACGAAGTCCAGGAGATGGGGCGCATCCACAACCGCAATCACCCTCAGTTTCTCGACACCGAGATCGAACAGGGCCAGGCGGATGACGTGGCGGTGATGCTCTACACCTCGGGAACCACCGGCAAACCCAAGGGTGTGTGCCAGACCCACCGTGCCTTCATTACCGCCGCCCGCAGCGGCTGCGAGTTCGATCGGCTCGTCCCCGAGGACAACATTCTCTCCTACCTGCCCATGGCCTGGGTGGGCGACCATCTATTCTCGTTCGCGCAAGCCAATTACGCCGGCTTCACCATCAACTGTCCAGAATCGGGCGATACGGTGATGACCGACATGCGGGAAATCGGTCCCAGCTACTATTTCGCGCCACCACGGGTGTTCGAGAATTTGCTCACTCAGGTGATGATCCGCATGGAAGACGCCACGGCGATCAAGCGCAAGCTCTTTCACTACTTCATGGAGGTGGCCCGCCGCTGCGGCGCGGAAATCCTCGACCGCAAGCCGGTGGGGGCGGCCGATCGGCTGCTCTACGCCCTGGGCAATGCACTGGTCTATGGTCCGCTGCGCAATGTGCTGGGCATGAGCCGCATTCGGGTGGCCTATACCGCGGGCGCGGCGATCGGCCCGGATTTGTTCCGCTTTTATCGGTCGATCGGGGTCAACCTCAAGCAGCTCTATGGTTCGACCGAGACCTGCGCCGCGGTTTGCCTGCAACCTGACGGACAGATCAAGTTCGACACCGTCGGGCCGCCGGCTCCGGGCGTCGAAGTCAAGATCGCCGACAACGGCGAGGTGCTGGTGCGCGGCGAGGTGCTGCTCAAGGGATACTACAAGCGCCCGGATGCCACCGCCGAATCGATCGACGAGCAGGGCTACTTTCACACCGGCGACGCCGGCTTCTTCGACGAGGACGGGCATCTCAAGATCATCGATCGCGCCAAGGACGTGGGCAAACTTGCCAATGGCGCGATGTTCGCGCCGAACTACATCGAGAACAAGCTCAAGTTCTTCTCGCAAGTCAAGGAGGCGGTGGTCTTCGGCGACGGCAAGGAAGAGGTCTGCGCCTTCATCAATATCGACATGGGCGCGGTCGGCAACTGGGCGGAGCGGCGCAACATCGCCTACTCGGGCTATACCGATCTGGCACAGAAGTCCGAGGTCTACGAGCTGATCCGCGATTGCGTGGAGAAGGCCAATGCGGAGCTGGCGCACGACACCATGCTCTCGGCCTCGCAAGTACATCGCTTCCTGATCCTGCACAAGGAACTCGACCCCGATGACGACGAACTGACTCGCACGCGCAAGGTGCGGCGCGGGTTTATCGCCCAGAAGTACGGGGTGTTGATCGACGCGCTCTATGGGGGCAAGGCCTCGCAGTTCATCGAAACCGAGGTCAAGTTCGAGGACGGCCGCAGAGGCAAAGTGAGCGCCGACCTCAGCATCGTCGCGGTCAAGACTTTCCCCGCGGCACCGGCCAGACAGGCCGCCTGAAGCGGCAGCGATAGAAATGGCGACCATGAGCACTCCGAGTTTTGCCGAACGCATCAGTTTCCACGACTCCATCGAAACCATGGAGGTGGACTTCTCTTCGCTCACTTTCGCCGATCTGGCGGCGGTGAACACCTTCTTCGATCTGGTGGACGAACGCCTGGCGCAGAGCGGCAAGAGCTGGTATTTCCTGGTCATCTACAGCGATTGCGTAATCTCCCCGGAAGCCTGGGACCGCTTCGCCGAACGGGGCAAGATGGCCAACTTGAAGCATGGCCTGGGCACGGTGCGGGTGGGCGCCAGCTCGCAGACTCGCGACACCATTCGTCAGCGGGCCGAGCTCGAAGCCTTCCGGGCCAACATCTACGACACCCGCGACCAGGCCATGCTGGCGCTGGGCGAAATGCGCAAGCGCCGGCGCGATTTCAAGAGTTCCGCGGAAGGCACTTTTCTGCGCGTGGAGAACGTCAGTCTGCGCTTTGGCGGGGTCAAGGCGATCACCGGGGTGAGCTTCGAAATCAAGCGCGGGGAGATCAGTTCGATCATCGGCCCCAACGGCGCCGGCAAGAGTTCCATGCTCAACGTCATCAACGGCGTCTACCATCCCCAGGAGGGCGTAGTCACCTACCTCGGCAACGCGCGCCGGCAAATGCGCACCCACGAGGCCGCGACCCAAGGCATCGCCCGCACCTTCCAGAACATCGCCCTGTTCAAGGGCATGAGTGTGCTCGACAACCTGATGACCGGGCGCAACCTCAAGATGAAATCGAACTTCCTGATGCAGGCGCTCTACTGGGGACCGGCGCAGCGCGAGGAACTGGAGCATCGCAAGAAGGTCGAGGAAGTGATCGATTTCCTGGAGATCGAGCACATCCGCAAGACCCCCGTGGGGCGCCTGCCCTACGGCTTGCAAAAGCGCGTCGAGTTGGGTCGGGCGCTGGCGGCAGAACCGATCCTGCTGTTGCTCGACGAGCCGATGGCGGGCATGAACGTCGAGGAGAAACAGGACATGTGCCGCTTCATTCTCGACGTCAACGATCAATTCGGCACCACCATTCTGCTCATCGAGCACGACATGGGCGTGGTGATGGATATCTCGGACTTCGTGGTCGTGCTCGACCATGGCATGAAGATCGCCGAGGGTACTCCCGACGAGGTGCGCTCCGATCCCACGGTCATTCGCGCCTACCTCGGCACGGCGCACTGATGGGCAGGAACCGAATACTGTTGGCGATACGGGCGAATGCGCCAGGCGCATCGCGGCGAAACTAAAGAGGCGGGCAAGATGCAATTCTTTTTCGAAGTTCTGATCGGTGGTCTGCTCTCGGGGGTTATGTACTCCCTGGTAGCGCTCGGTTTCGTGCTGATCTACAAAGCCTCGGGGGTGTTCAACTTCGCCCAGGGCGCGATGGTGTTCTTCGCCGCGCTGACCTTCGTCGGCGTGATGGAGCTTGGCGCACCGTTCGCGCTGGCGCTGGTGATCACCTTCCTTGCCATGGTGGTGCTGGGTGTCGTCACCGAAAAGTTCGTGCTGCGACCGCTGGTCAACCAGCCGCAGATCACGCTTTTCATGGCCACCATCGGCCTGGCTTTCCTGATCGAGGGCCTGGCGCAAGGAGTCTGGGGCGCCAGCGTGCGCGGCCTGGAAATTCCCGGCATACAGGACGAGCCGATCCAATGGGCGATGGACCAATGGGGTATCGGCATTTCCCGCTTCGATCTTTTCGCCGCGGGGGTGTCGGCCGTGCTGGTGAGCGTGCTGGCGGTCTTCTTCAACAAGACCCGCGTCGGTCGCGCCTTGCGCGCGGTGGCCGATGACCACCAGGCGGCGCTGGCGATCGGCATTCCGCTCCAGAACATCTGGCGCATCGTCTGGGCGGTGGCCGGGTTCGTGGCGCTGGTGGCCGGCCTGATGTGGGGTGCCCGCAACGGCGTGCAGTTCGCCCTGACCTTCGTCGCCCTGAAAGCGCTGCCGGTGTTGATCATCGGCGGCTTCGAGTCGGTCGCCGGGGCGATCGTCGGCGGGCTGATCATCGGTGCCGCCGAAAAGTTGGGCGAGGTCTACCTCGGACCGATGGTGGGCGGCGGCATCGAAGGCTGGTTCCCCTACGTCATGGCTTTGCTTTTCCTGCTGGTTCGACCGGAAGGCTTGTTCGGCGAACGGCACATCGATCGCGTGTGAAACCGACCCCGCACAACCCGAACCCCGGAACCCCAAACCATGCTTTATAGAGAAGCCGGCCAATTCAAGGCCACCTACGCCGAGGATCAGCGGATCTTTCCGATCCGCCAGGACCGTATCGCCATCGCGCTGATTCTCGTCTTTTTCTTCGTGCTGGTGCCGGCTTTCGCCAATCAGTACTGGTTGCAGGCGATTCTGGTTCCGGTACTGATCTTTTCGCTGGCCGCGATCGGGCTGAATATCCTCACCGGTTACGCCGGTCAGCTCTCTCTCGGTTCGGCGGCCTTCATGGCGGTAGGCGCCTTTGCCGCCTACAACTTCATGCTGCGCGTGCCCGGCATGCCGATCCTTGTCGCCTTCGTCCTCGGCGGCCTCTGCGCCGCCGGCGTGGGCATTCTCTTCGGCTTGCCCTCGCTGCGGATCAAGGGCTTTTACCTCGCGGTAGCGACCCTGGCGGCACAGTTTTTCGTGGTCTGGGCCTTGACCAAGTTTCCCTGGTTTTCCAACAACAGCTCTTCCGGCGTGATCAGCGCGCAACAGGTGAAGATTCTCGGCTACGCCTTCGTCTCCCCGGAGAGCAAGTACCTGCTGACCCTGGCGGTGGTGACAGTCTTGGCGCTGGCGGCAAAGAATCTGGTGCGTTCGAGTATCGGCCGTTCCTGGATGGCCATACGCGACATGGATGTGGCCGCCGAGGTGATCGGCTTTCGGCCGATGCGCACCAAACTGTCGGCTTTCGCCATCAGCTCCTTCTACTGCGGTGTGGCGGGGGCGCTTTACGCCTACACCTATCTCGGCACCGTCGAACCCGAGGGCTTCAATCTCGACATGTCCTTCAAGATTTTGTTCATGATCATCATCGGCGGCGTGGGCAGCATTCTGGGTTCCTTTTTGGGGGCCGCCTTCATCGTCTTGCTGCCGATCTTCCTGAACATCTCCATGCATGTGCTGGGCGATGCCGTGCCTAAGGGATTGGCGTCGAACCTGGAATTGATTGTTTTTGGCGGGCTGATCATTTTCTTTCTGATTGTCGAACCCCATGGCCTGGCCAGGCTATGGCAGATCGGCAAGGAAAAGTTGCGACTGTGGCCATTCCCGCATTAGCGCCGCAGTGTCCGGGGCATTTTTCAGTGGGTTGCGGACACGAGGTGGTTGGAAGGGCCGGTCGCGCGTTACTGCCGACAGGGTATTACGTGTTGGTCTAACATCGAGGAGGCAAGGCATGAAACTGAAACAATCGGCACTTATCGGTCTGGCGGTCGCAGCGGCACTTGGCACGGCGGCGGTTCAGGCGGCGGACCAATACGTTGGTCTGCCGAGCTATCGCGTCGGTCCCTACGCCGCTGGCGGCAGCGGAATTTTCGGCGGCATGATCGACTACTTTCAGCTCGTCAACGCACGCGACGGCGGCATCAACGGCGTCAAGCTGATCTGGGAAGAATGCGAGACCGAGTACAACAACGCCCGCGGCGTTGAGTGCTGGGAGCGTATGAAGAAAGGCGGGCCCACCGGCAATACGGTGTTTCATCCGCTTTCCACCGGCATTACCTACTCGGTGATCGAAAAGGCGCCCGCCGACAAGATTCCGGTGATCTCCCTGGGGTATGGCCGCACCGACGCGTCCGACGGCCGCATCTTCCCCTACATCTTCCCGCTCTTGACCAACTATTGGTCGCAGAACACCGCCAAGATTAAGTTCATCGGCGCGAAAGAGGGCGGCATGGACAAGCTCAAGGGCAAGAAGATCGTGAACATTTATCACGACTCGGCCTACGGCAAGGAAACCATTCCGGTGCTCGACGCTCAGGCCAAGATGTACGGCTTCACGGTCAAGCACATCCCAGTGGCCCACCCCGGCAACGAGCAGCAGTCGCAATGGCTGCAAGTGCGCCAGGATAAACCCGACTGGGTGATTTTGCGCGGCTGGGGGGTGATGAACCCAACGGCGCTCAAAGCGGCCGCCAAGATCGGCTTCCCGCGCGACAAGATTGTCGGCGTGTGGTGGTCGGGTGCCGAAGAGGACACCATTCCGGCCGGGAGCGCGGCCAAGGGCTACATCTCTGCGGGCTTCAACGTCGCCGGCACCAACTACCCGGTGATCAAGGACATCGAGAAGCATGTGGTGGCCAAGAACAAGTCCAACATGGAAGACAAGTCGCGCATCGGCAGCGTCTATTACAACCGTGGCGTGGTGCACGGCATCATCACCGTGGAAGCGATCCGCAAGGCTCAGGAGAAGTACGGCAAAGGCAAGTCGATCACCGGCGAGCAGATGCGCTGGGGCATCGAGAACCTGAACATCGACGCCGCCTTGCTGAAGAAACTCGGCGCCGAAGGCTTCATGCCGCCGCTGAAAATGAGCTGCGCCAACCATGAAGGCTCCGGCCTGGTGAAGTTCCAGCAATGGGACGGCGACAAGTGGAAAGTGCTGACCGACTGGATCGAGTCGGACCAGAAACTGGTGCGCGGCATGGTCGAAGAGTCCGCCGCCAAGTACGCCAAGGAGAAGAACATCACTCCTCGCGATTGCAGCAAGGAAGGCTAAAGCAGCCTGAGGGAAAAGCGGTGTTCGGGGTAGGCCCCGAACACCGCCCCCCACCGTACCTCATTCGAATTCGGACCATCGAGCCCGCCTATGTCCGCCGTATCCGCCGCAAGCACCGCACCGCCCGCGAACTCGCCGGCCGCGTTCTACCTCAATGTGAACAACATCGAGGTGATTTACGATCACGTCATCCTGGTGCTCAAGGGCGTCTCGCTCCAGGTGACCCAGGGCAAGATCGTCGCCCTGTTGGGCGCCAACGGCGCCGGCAAGACCACGACCCTGAAGGCGGTGTCCAATCTGCTGCGCGCCGAGCGCGGCGACATCACCAAGGGCACGATCGAATTTCAGGGCCAGCGCATCGACCAGTTGACGCCCTCGGAACTGGTCAAGCGCGGCGTCATTCAAGTCATGGAAGGCCGGCACTGCTTCCAGCACCTGACCGTCGAAGAGAATCTGCTGACTGGCGCTTATACCCGTGGTGGCGACCGCGCGGGGATCAAGCGCGACCTTGAAAAGGTCTATGAATACTTCCCCCGGCTGAAGCAGCGCCGCGGCTCGCAGTCGGGCTACACCTCCGGCGGTGAGCAGCAAATGACGGCAATCGGCCGGGCGCTGATGGCCAAGCCGGAGATGATTCTGCTCGACGAACCCTCGATGGGCCTCGCGCCGCAGATCGTGGAAGAAATTTTCGAGATCGTGCGCGACCTCAACCAGCGTGAAAAGGTGAGCTTTCTCCTGGCTGAGCAGAACACCATGGTGGCGCTGCGTTATGCCGATTTCGGCTACATCCTGGAGAACGGCCGGGTGGTCATGGAAGGCGACGCCAAGGAATTGCTCGCCAACGAAGACGTCAAGGAGTTTTATCTCGGACTGTCCACGGCCGGACGTAAGAGTTTTCGTGACGTCAAGCACTACCGGCGCCGCAAGCGCTGGCTGGCCTGAGCGCCACCCGCAAGAAGCAACGCCGCGGCGCACCCCCGCGGCTTTCAAGTACCGGCCCGGCGCGGTGCCGCCAACCCTGGAGTCCCGTCCCCATACCCGGTGGGAGACGCCAGGCGGCGGGACGCCAGCGACCCGACCGATGAAGGAGTGTGGGTCATGAACACCAATTTTGACGCGCTCGAGACGCGCGACCCGGCGCAGCGCGAGCGCGACCTTTTCAGCCGGCTGCCGATTCAGCTCGCCCATGCCAAGGCGCGCACTGCGGCTTATGCCAAGCTGCTGCGCGATATCGACCCCCTGGCGGTGGACAGCCGTGAGGCGCTGGCGCGTTTGCCGGTGACGCGCAAGTCCGAGCTTCTGAACCTGCAGAAGGCCGATCGCCCTTTTGGCGGCTTCGTCGCGGGCGGTTGGGGAGACTTCCTGCGCGTCTTCGCCTCGCCCGGCACGCTCTACGAACCCGAGGGCGCGCGGCCGGACTACTGGCGCCTGGCGCGCGCCCTACACGCCGCCGGATTCCGCCGCGGCGACCTGGTGCACAATTGCTTCGCCTACCATTTCACCCCTGCCGGTTCGATGCTGGAGACCGGCGCCCACGCCCTGGGCTGCACGGTGTTCCCCGGCGGCATCGGACAAACCGAACAGCAAGTGCAGGCGATGCAGGAGCTGCGCCCCGATGCCTATGTGGGCACACCTTCGTTTCTGAAGATCATCCTCGACAAGGCCGAGGAAATGGGCGTTGCTCTGCCCAGCTTGAAGAAAGCGCTGGTCTCGGGTGAAGCCTTTCCAGGCAGCGCCCGCCAAGCGCTGGCCGACCGCGGCATCGTCGGTTATCAGGCTTACGCCACCGCCGACCTGGGCCTCATCGCCTACGAATCTCCTGCGCGCGAAGGCTTGATTCTCGACGAACAGGTCATCGTCGAAATCCTGCGCCCAGGCACCGGCGACCCGGTCGCTGAGGGCGAGGTCGGGGAGGTCGTGGTCACCACCATGAGCCCGGAATACCCGCTGATCCGCTTCGGCACCGGCGATCTTTCCGCCATCCTGCCCGGCCGCAGCCCTTGCGGCCGCACCGCCGCGCGGATCAAGGGCTGGATGGGCCGCGCCGACCAGACCGCCAAGATCCGCGGCCTGTTCGTGCACCCCAGTCAAGTGGCCGAAGTGGTCAGGCGGCACCCGGAAGTCGCCCGTGCCCGCCTGATCGTGGACAACCCGGAAGGTCAGGATCGCATGCGCCTGGTCTGCGAAACCACCATGCAAACCAACGCCCTGGCCGAGGCCATCGTTCACAGCCTGCGCGATGTCACCAAGCTCAGGGGCGAAATCGAATTCCGGCGCTGCGGCGAGCTGGCCAACGACGGCAAGGTAATCGAGGATTTGCGGCAGTACGACTGAGGTCGCCGGCGCGGCCTGCTGCGCTAAACTCCTGGCACCTTCTCGGACTCGCAACCACCATGGCCACCCAAAACCTTGGTCAGCTCCTGCGCGCCGCGCCGGAGCTGCCGCCGCTCGAAAGCCGCCTGCTGCTGGCGCGCGTACTGGAGCGGCCGCGCGCCTGGCTCGCCGCGCACCCGGAATGCGTGGTGGACGAACCGCAAGCGGCCCGCTTCGCCGGCCTGTGCGCCCGCCGCATGGCCGGTGAACCGATCGCCTACCTTCTGGGGGAACGCGAGTTCTACGGACTGAAGTTGCAATGCTCGCCGGCGGCGCTGATTCCCCGCCCGGAGACGGAATTGCTGGTGGACCTCGCCCTGGCGAGGATGCCCAGAGATGAAACCCTCAGCGTCTTGGAGCTGGGCACCGGTACCGGTGCCATTGCCCTGGCCCTGGCCCAGGCGCGGCCACGGGCGCGCCTCTGCGCCACCGAGATCGCCACCGCAGCACTGGCCCTGGCGCGCCGCAATGCCCAAGCGCTGGGACTCGAACACATCGAGTTTCGGCACAGCGACTGGTACGCCAACCTGCCCGACGGGCCTTGGGATCTGATCGTCGCCAACCCGCCCTATATCGCCGGCGGGGACCCGCATTTGCTGGAGGGCGACCTGCGCCACGAACCACGACTGGCCCTCACCCCCGAGGGCGACGGCCTCGATGCGCTGCGCCTCATCATCGCCGGCGCGCGAGCGCACCTTCGCGCGCGGGGCGCCTTGCTGGTGGAGCACGGCTGGGATCAAGGCCTCGCGGTGCGGTCCCTGTTCACCGCAGCGGGATTTGCCGATATCGACACCAGCCGCGACCTTGGCGGCCAGGAGCGGGTCACCGGCGGTTCCACACCTTAGGGTCACGGTTCGGCGGGCAAATGTACCTTCCCCCCGACCCCCGCCCCGAGGGAGGGGGCGAGTGCGGTTCGCGGGCGGCGCCCGCTCCGGTGAGGGTCTTGCGCCCCCCTCGCGCGGCCCTGCGGGCCCGGTCGAGCGTTCCCCCCACCCCCCTGGGGATGGGGCGAGCGTCGTTCGCAGGCGGCGCCCGATCCTGGGTCTGGCCTGCGCCATCGGAAAGTGGAACTGGTTTAGAATAGCCCGCGACTATCGGCCGCGCGCTCCCCCATGACCCTCACCGAACTGCGCTACATTGTCGCGCTCGCCCAAGAGCGCCATTTCGGCCGTGCCGCGGCGAAGTGCTTCGTCAGCCAACCAACTTTGTCGGTCGCCATTCAGAAGCTCGAAGACGAGCTGGGGGTGGCCTTGTTCGAGCGCTTGCGCGGCGAAGTGGCCGCGACTGAGATCGGTGAGCGCGTGATCGCGCAGGCCCAGCGCACCCTCGACGAGGCCGAAAAGGTGAAACAAATCGCCCGGGGCGGGCGCGATCAACTGAGCGAGACTCTGCGCTTGGGGGTGATTCCCACCATTGCGCCTTATCTCCTGCCGGATCTCATCCCGCGCTTGCAAAAGCGCGCGCCGGAGATGCCCTTGGAGATCGAGGAGAACCTCACCGGCGAATTGCAAGGAGCGCTGCTTTCCGGCCGGCTGGATGTGCTGCTGCTCGCCCTTCCTTTCGATCCCCCGGGAGTGGATACCCGCGCGCTCTACGATGAGGCTTTCAGCGTGGTGCTGCCGGCCGAGCATCCGCTGGCGCGGCGCAAGCAGTTGCGCACCATCGATTTGGCGGACCAGCGCGTTCTGTTGCTACGCGCCGGGCATTGCCTCTCCGACCAGGTGCTTTCCGCCTGTGGCGATGTCATCCGTCCCAATACCCGTGAAGTCGGCTACTCCATCGAAACCATGCGCCAGATGGTGGCGGCCGGCTTCGGCCTCTCGGTCTTTCCGGTCAGCGCCCTGACCAAGCGCCTGGAAAGCAAGCTCATCCGCGTTGTCCCCTTCGCGCCGCCGGTACCTCACCGCCGCGTCATCCTCGCCTGGCGCAAGAGCTTCACCCGCCCTTCCGCCATCCTCGCGCTGGAGGAGGCGGTACGCGCGATCCGCATCGACTCTTACCAGTTCGTCGCGCCATGAGGCTTGGCGGGCTCAGCCCCGCTTCCGGCGCCAACCGGCCCACGCTCGGCGTGAGTATCGTGCTGTTCCAGCCGGACGAGCAGGAGTTGGAGACGACCTGTCGCAGCCTGGCGGCGGCCATTGGCACGGCGCAGGCGCGCGGCCGCTTAGGCAGCACCGAAGTCTGGCTCATCGACAATGGCGGTGAGGCCGCGTGCGCCGCAGCGCACCACGCCGCGCAGTGCTTCGCGGGAACCGGGGTGGGCGTGCGGCTGGAGGGCGGGCACGGCAACATTGGCTATGGGCGCGGCCACAACCTGGCCCTGCTGGCCACCCGCAGCGACTTCTTCCTGGTGCTCAATCCCGATGTAGAGCTTGCTCCGGATGCGCTCGACGAGGCCCTGCGTTTCATGCAGACCGAAACCCGGGTGCTGTTGCTCACCCCCCAGGCCCATGACCGTGAGGGCCGGCGGCTGTACCTATGCAAGCGCTATCCCAGCGTGCTCGATTTTCTGCTGCGCGGATTCGCACCAGCTTGGCTCAGGAGACTTTTCGCCGGGCGCCTGGCGGATTACGAGATGCGCGCGGAGACTGCCGAAACGGTGCGTCAGACCGTGGGCATCGCCAGCGGCTGCTTCATGTTCCTACGCCGCGCCGCGATCGATGCCAGCGGTGGTTTCGATCCGGCGTATTTCCTCTATTTCGAGGACTTCGATCTTTCCTGGCGGCTCGCCCAGACCGGCAGCGTTGCCTATGTGCCCAGCGTGCGCATCGTCCATTTCGGCGGCCACGCGGCACGCAAAGGCTGGCACCATGTGCGGCTGTTCGTGAGCGCGGGACGAATCTTTTTCGCAAAGCATGGCTGGAAATTCTGGTAAGCGCGAGGGCCTCTGGCTCGTCACCGGCGCCAACGGTTTCGTCGGCCAGGCGTTTTGCGACCTCCTGTATGCGCAGGGCGTGCCCTATCGCGCGGTAGTGCGCAAGCGGCGCCAGGCGCAAGGCGACGACCTCGCCTTGGGCGACTTCGCCCACGCTGATTGGCGCGGCGTCTTGCGCGATGTGAGCTGCGTCTTCCACCTGGCGGCCCGCGCCCATGTGATGCAGGAGCGCTCGCCCGACCCCCTGGCGGAATACCGCCGGGCCAATGTCGAAGTGAGCGCGCGCCTGGCGGAGCAAGCCGCGGCGGCCGGAGTACGGCGCCTGGTCTTCCTCTCCACGGTGAAGGTGCTGGGCGAGGCGAATGCTGGCCGCCCCTATACCGACGCCGACCCGCCCGCGCCGCAGGACCACTACGCCATCTCCAAGCGCGAAGCCGAGGAAGTGCTCACCGGCATCGGCCAGATCACCGGCATGGAAGTACTGATCCTGCGCGTACCGCTGATCTACGGCCCCGGGGTCAAGGGCAACTTCCTCTCGCTGCTGCGGCTCGTGGCGCGTGGCTGGCCGTTGCCGCTGGCCTCGTTGCGCAACCGCCGCAGCCTGCTCTACCTGGGCAACCTCGGCGCGGCGCTGGTGATGCTGGGTCGCCGCGCCGAAGCGCAGCGCGGCAACTGGCTTCTGGCCGACGGCGAAGACCTGTCCACCCCGCAACTGATCCGCTCTTTGGCCACGGCTCTGGATCGTCCCACCCGGCTATTTCCCTGCCCGCCCATTTTGCTTGCCGCCGCCGCTGATCTCTTCGGCAAGAAGCCGGCATGGGAGCGCCTGCAAGGATCGCTGGCGGTCGATGCTACGCCCTTCTTTCAGCACTTCGACTGGACGCCCCCTTTTTCGGCGCGGCAAGGGCTGGCGGAAACCGCCGCTTGGTATCGCCGCCGCGACGCCCTCATCTAGGAAAGCACTGATCAGCTCCTGATTCGTCCTGCCGGCGAAAGCCGGAGTCCAGGAAGTTCAACCTGCGGGCCCCCGGGGTTCGCCAACGTAATGGCTCTGATCGGCGTCTCCTGAGGGCGCTCCGGGCACTCAGCGGTCTCGATCGAGTGCAGGAACGGTCGCGCCGTCGCTTCGTTCCTCAGGTCTCGCCTTGCCCGGCACCTTTGCGGCTGGGCCCGACCAGCGCACGCGTATAATCGCGCCATCTCTTTTTTGCCGACCTGCGCCATGGCCCGTCCCAGCGAGCGCGCCGCCAATGAATTGCGGCCCCTGACCATTACCCGCCAGTACACCCGTTACGCCGAAGGCTCGGTACTCATCGAGGCGGGCGAAACCAAAGTGATCTGCACCGCCAGCGTGGAAGAAAGCGTTCCTTCCTTCCTGCGCGGCAAAGGCCAAGGCTGGATCACCGCGGAATACGGCATGCTGCCCCGCGCCACCCATACCCGCGGCAGGCGCGAGGCGGCGGCGGGCAAGCAGCAAGGGCGCACGCAGGAAATTCAGCGCCTGATCGGCCGCAGCCTGCGCGCCGTCACCGACCTCTCGGCGCTGGGAGAGCGCAGCATTCAAATCGACTGCGATGTTATTCAGGCCGATGGCGGCACGCGCTGCGCCAGCATCACCGGCGCCTGTGTGGCGGTCTATGACGCCTTGGCTCAGCTCCGGGAACGGGGCCTGATCACGAACTTGCCAATGCGCGAGCTGGTGGCGGCGGTGTCGGTGGGAATCTATCAAGGCGAGCCGGTGCTGGACCTCGATTACACCGAGGATTCAGGCTGCGAGACCGACATGAACGTGGTGATGACCGCCGGTGGCGGATTGGTGGAAATCCAGGGTACCGCCGAGGGCAGCCCCTTCAGCCGGCGGCAGCTGGACGCGCTCGTTGACCTGGCGGAGACCGGCATCGGGTGGCTCATCGCGGCACAAAGCGCGGCGCTGGGCCAGGCTTAGCGAGACGCTAACAAATCGGGGCGCGTCGGCCCTGCGAAAGCCAAAATCCCGCAGATCCAGGGAACTGGACACCGGCTTTCGCCGGCATGACGGCGGTATTCAGCAGCTTCCTCGGCGCAAACGCGCGTGACCCACCGAGCCCCATGCGCCCTTTGTTCTCAGGCTTTCCCGAAGGCGTCGTCGGCAGGGCGCTTGGTGGCGCGGCGCCGATGCCGCCACATGCCGGCGAGCGCCAGCAGCAGACTCAAGCAGGCGAGCGCAGCTGGATGCTGGGTGGGCACGTCGAAAACCATTGAGCCATCGTAAATCACCGCGAATTGCGGCGCGGCGAGCGCCGCGGAACAAGTGATGCGCGCCTGGAAATCGGGAGCGACATTGGAAGTGATGGTAATCGTCACGACTACCGGTTCCGCGCCCGGTGTGGTGGTCACACCGCTCTGGAAGGTGCCGGCGGCGGCCGGACCCACCGGACCGATGGAAAATGTCGACAACGGAGCCCCGATGGTAAATCCGCCGGTGGACGAGATCATGGTGGCCGTTTGCACATCGCCGGCCGGCAGGTAGGCCGAACGGGTGATGGTGGCCCCCGCGATTTGCACCGCGCCCGAGGTGCCGGTGCAACTGCCCACGGATAGCCCGGTGAGGCGATAATAGTAGCCTCCAGTTTGCGCCTGGGCGGGCAGGCACGCAAAAGCCGGAAGCAGCAGCAATAAGCGCAGCAGTTTCATGGGTTTGGGCGGGGGAACGGCTTGTCAATGTATGCTCCCGGTGGAAATTTGTCAAAAGAATGTCCGGAGGACGCACCTGATGCAAAAGTTGGTGTTGGCCAGCGGCAACGCAGGCAAGTTGAAGGAGTTTCGCCGGCTCCTGGCGCCGCTGGGTTTGAGCGTCCTCCCGCAAACCGAGTTGGGCGTCGCCGAAGCCGAAGAGCCGCACCAGACCTTTGTCGAAAACGCCCTGGCCAAGGCACGTCACGCTGCCCAGAGCACTGGCTTGCCCGCGCTGGCGGACGACTCCGGTCTATGCGTGATGGCCCTGGGCGGGGCGCCTGGCGTGCATTCCGCGCGCTACGCCGGCGAACCAAAATCCGACTCCCGCAACAACGAGAAGCTCGTGCAGGCACTTGAAGGTTCACCCGAGCGCCGCGCCCACTATGCCTGCGTCCTGGTGCTGTGCCGCAGCGCCGGCGATCCCGAGCCCTTGATCGCCGTCGGCGATTGGTGGGGAGAAATCCTCACCGCCCCGCGCGGGACTGGCGGCTTTGGCTATGACCCGCTCTTTTTCGATCCGCAGTTCGCCCTCACCGCCGCCGAACTCGACCTGGAACGCAAAAACCGCGTCAGTCATCGCGGCAAAGCAATGGCCACCCTGCTCGAACAGCTGCAAAGACAAGGGGCAGTGCTCCGCTGAGGAGCACCCCCTGGCCGGAATGCCGACCAAAGTGCGCGCCCCCGCCGGGCCGTCCCAAGGGGGCGCAAGTCCACCACCGGAGCGGGCACAGCCCGCGAACCACACTCACCCCCTCCCCCGGGGAGGGGGCCGGGGGGTGGGGTCCATCCAGCCCGCCGGGCCGTCCCAAGGGGGCGCAAATCCACCACCGGAGCGGGCACAGCCCGCGAACCACACTCACCCCCTCCCCCGGGGAGGGGGCCGGGGGGTGGGGT
>JACPUX010000046.1 GCA_016192065.1 Betaproteobacteria bacterium | reverse complement strand
GGCCTTGGCCTCACCTCCGTATTTCTTCGACAGCACCGTGGTGATCGCCGCCGTCAAAGTCGTCTTGCCGTGGTCAACGTGCCCAATCGTCCCTACGTTCACGTGCGGCTTGGTCCGCTCAAACTTTCCCTTTGCCATGATGATGTCCTCAACGATTAGCGATGATCCAAAAACCAATCCCTGCGCCGCAACGCTTCAGCGGCGGATGGTCCGCGGCATGACTGGTGCCCATGGCGCGGATTGAACGCGCGACCTCTCCCTTACCAAGGGAGTGCTCTACCACTGAGCTACATGGGCTCGTGAACCCGGCCACCGCGATCCCTTGCGACGCGCCTGCCATCCGCCACTGCCTGAACTTCCACAAGCCCACAAAACTGTCCCGAGGTTGGAGCGGGTGAAGGGAATCGAACCCTCGTCATAAGCTTGGAAGGCTTCTGCTCTACCATTGAGCTACACCCGCGTCGCCGACGGCCCACAACACCTGCCCCGCCCGTCTCTGGCCGGACCCTTCGCGCAGATTTCTGGTGGAGGGGGAAGGATTCGAACCTTCGAAGGCAGAGCCGTCAGATTTACAGTCTGATCCCTTTGACCGCTCGGGAACCCCTCCGACTGAAACGGCGAATTATGAAGCGTTCAGACCCGTGCGTCAACCACAATGGCGCGTCGCGGGCGCCGGGGGGGCGGCAATTCCACCTTGCTCACCCGCCCGAGACCGCCTCCACCGCGGCGCCGGGCCGGCGAGGAACCAGGTCGGGGTCGAGCAGGCGCTCGATGCGGGCAAAAACCTCGAAGCGCGAGAAGGGTTTCTTCATGAAGTCGTCAGCGCCGATACGCTGGGCGTAGAACTGCTCGGTTGCCTGCTCGTTGCCCGAGATCATGATCACCGGAACGCCTCGCAGTGCCGGGTCGCGCCGGATCTGCCGCAACGCCGCGAAACCATCCATGCCAGGCAAGATGATGTCCAGAAAGATGAGGTCGGGGCTCTCGCGCTTGGCGACTTCCACGCCCTTCTCGCCGTCGGCCGCCTCTAGCGTCGCGTAGCCTGCGGATTGCAGCATTTTCTTGAGCGCCACGACGATAGTCAGGGAATCGTCGATGATCAACACCCGGGTGCCTTCCCGCGCATCCACGCGCTTCCGGGTGCGCCTCTCGGCGGCGGAAACACCGGCGGGCGACGGGCGCGTCTGTGGCCTTTGGACTTGCGCCGGAGGTTCGGCGACGGACTGGCCGCCGCCAAAAATACTCTTCAAACGGTCGAAAATACTCAAGGTGGTCACCTCTAGGCTGCCGAGCCGCTAGTTTCCAACGCCCGCAGGCATCGCGCAAGTGTGAATTTTGCGCAATTCCGGCGCGGCGACCCGGACCTGCACGCTGCTTGCCCTTTACCTGTGCGTGCCGGCGCGTGATACTGCGAATCGTTTTCCGCGGAGTTTTCGACCGGTGTCCCCATCGCCAGAGCCCGATCTGCCCTTGTGCGCCGAACTGCGCATTGACGCCGACGATCTCGCGCGGCGGCGCGAATGGCTGGGTCTGGACGAGGCCAAGGTCCGCCTCCTCGCCTCCCTCGATGCGCTGCTGGCACCCCACCTTCCGGACATCATTGCCCAATTGCATGCCAGCATCGCGAAGTTTCCGGAAATCGCCCGGTTGCTGCGCGACGATGCCACCGTGGCGCGGGTGAAGGAGGCGCAGAAACAGTATTTTATGCGGCTCACCCGCGGTGGCTATGACCTTGATCACGCCGAACAGCGCCTGCGCGTTGGCTACACGCACGCACGCATCGGTCTTACGCCAGCGTGGTTTCTGGGCGCCTACCACCAGTTCGCCCTGGCTGTCGAGCGCGTTCTCGAACAACATTTCGGCCCCGACGGCGCCGCAGCGCTCGCCGCGCGCATCGCGTTGGACAAGGCGGTGCTCTTTGACTTGGGACTCACTCTGGAAGCCTACTATCACGCGGCGCAACGCCGAACGGAACACCTGGCTCACTATTTCGGCGAGGTTCTGGATCAGATTCCGGCGGGTGTGCTGGTCATGGACTCGGACAAGCGGGTGCGCACCGCCAACCTCGCGTTGCGCCGCATGTTGGAGCTGCCGCAGGAGGCACAGCTCGGAGGCACCCTCGCGTCCGACTGGTTGGCCCTGCCCGGCCTTGATCAGCTCGCGCGTACGGAAAATCGGCCGGAAGCTGCGCCGGTACGGTTTGAACTCAATCGCCTCTCGCCTGAGGGCCCCAAGCACTTCCACGTCTCGGCATCCGGGGTGACCCTTTCCGATCAGGCTCACACTTTGCTGGTTTTGCAGGACATCTCGCGCCTGCGCCGCGCCCAGGACGAATTGCGCCGCTTCCGCACCGCGATCGACGCCTCCGCCGACGCCATCTTCCTGATCGATCGCGGCACCCAACGCATCATCGACACCAATGAAACCGCCTGCCGCGTCTACGCCCAACCGCGGCGCAGCTTGATCGGCCGGCCACTGGTCGATTTCCACCCCGAGCTTGACGAGGCCAAGCAGGAATCGCTCATGCATCACCTCGAATCCGGCGCAGATACCGTCGAAACCACGGAAAGCACGGCGCGGCGCCAGGATGGCTCGGTGTTCCCGGTGGAACTGGATCTTTGCCTCGCCTACTTCGGCGACGAGCGTATGGTGGTGGTGGTGGCGCGCGACATTTCCGAGCGCGTCGCTTCCGAACAGAAGCTGCGCCGCTTGCATCGGCGCTTCCGGGACCTGGTGGAGCTGTCCTCCGACTGGTTCTGGGAGCAGGACGACCAGTTTCGCTTCGTCTCCTTCTCGCCCAGCGAGGACCGGCGCGCGATCGGCACCGAGGACCGGCAGGTGCTGGGTAAGACCCGCTGGGACATGCCCCACGTACTCAAGGACAGCGCTGACTGGACGGCCCATCGCGCCGATCTTGAGGCCCGCCGCCCGTTCCGCGATTTTGTTTACGCCGTGCGCGACCCCCAAGGCCACGCCCGCTGGGTCTCGGCCAGCGGCGTGCCGCTCTACGATGATCGCGGTACCTTCAGCGGTTACTACGGCACCGCCCAGGATATTACCGAGCTGCGCCGCGCCGAACGTGATCTCGCCTGGCGCAGCGCCGAACTAGAATCGATTCTACAGAATGCGTTGGTTGGTATCGTCTTTGTCGCCCAAGGGCGGATTCTGCGCGCCAACCGCAAAGCCGTGGAGTTGCTGGCAACGACTTCCGAAAACCTGCACGACCGCCCCGCGGACGAAATTTTCGGGCGGAGCACGCTCGCCGAACTGGCGGCGAGCGGCGCGGAGCCGGGGCGGCCGCGCAGCCTGCGCACGGAACTGCGCCTGCGCGGCGGGCAGGGCGAGGCATTCTGGGCCAATTTGAGCGCCACCGTGCTGCACCCGGAGGACCCCGACGGCGGCTCGATCTGGGTGATCGAAGACATCACCGCCCGCCGCGAAGCCGAAGAGGCGGTGCGGCGCGCCCAAGGCGTACTCGAACAACGGGTCACCGAGCGCACTCAGCAACTGCGCGAAATCAACCAGGAGCTCGAATCCTTCAGCTATTCGGTTTCGCACGATTTGCGCGCGCCCTTGCGCGCCATCAACGGCTTTTCCGAAATTCTGAGCACGCGTTATGCCGCCACGCTCGACACCACGGGCCGGGACTATTTACAGCGGGTATGCGCCGCGGCCCAGCGCATGGACCAGCAGATCGAAGGCCTCTTGCAACTTTCGCGCGTCAGCCAGAGCCCGCTCGATCGACAAGAGATCGACCTGTCGCAGATGGCTCGAGAAATCTTCGCCGAGTTGGCCCGGGCCGAACCGCAACGCGAAGTCGAGTTCGAGGTCGCGCCAGGCATGCGCGCATCCGGCGACCGTGCTTTGCTGCAACTGGTTCTGCAGAATCTTCTTGGTAATGCCTGGAAATACACACAGCGATGCGACCGCGCCCACATCAGCTTCAGCGCCTCGCCGAACGAGGCCGCCGAGACGGTTTATCAGGTGCGCGACGATGGCGCCGGCTTCGACATGGCACATGCCGATCGGCTTTTCGGAGCGTTCCAGCGCCTGCATCGTCCGGACGAATTCCCAGGCCACGGCATCGGTCTGGCGACCACCAAGCGCATCATCACTCGGCATGGCGGGCGCATTTGGGCGGAAGCCGCGGTCAACCAGGGTGCATGCTTTCGCTTCACTCTGGCTTGAGCGTGCAAAGGGCGTGGTGGCCAGATGCGCCCTGGTTGTACCTTTCTGCGCCCTCTTCCGGTAGAAGGGCCCGATTCCATTTTCCCAATCAAGCGTTGACTTGGTCGGCTTCTCGGCGCGGTTCCTATCCGTACTTCATGTACGGTCTCGTCGCCGCTCGCTCGCCTTCGCGGTACCATTTTTGATTTGGAAGTGGAATGAGCACGGTTCGCGGGCGATGCCCGCTCCGCAGCTTCGCTTGCGGGACCAGGCCTACTGGGCTTCTTGGGTGGCCGGCAAGGTGCGCCACAGACCGCGCAAGAACCCTTCCACTGGACGAAATTTGCTCTTGTAGGCCATTTTCGGACTTTCGCGTATCCAGTAGCCGAGATACAGATAGGGCAGACCGAGGGCACGGCATTGTTCGATCTGCCAGAGAATGCTGTAGGTGCCAAAACTCGCGCCAGCGATCGCGGAATCGAAAAAGGTATACACCGAGGACAAACCGTCGGCCAGGCGATCGACCAGACTCACCATGCGCAAGGCGCCGCGATCGCGGAACTCGACCAGAGTGGTGTCGACGTTGCTGTGCAGCAGGAAATGCTGGTACTGCTCGTGGCTATCCTGATCCATGCCGCCGCCACAATGCCTGCTGCGCTGGTAGGCGAGGTAGAGTTCATAGTGCTCGGCCACGAAGGTAAGCGCGCAAGGCGTCGTCGTCAGACTTCGGTGACTGGTCCAGGCGCGGCGTTGGCCGCGCGAGGGACGAAACCCCGCCACCGGCACGCGCACCGGAACGCAGGCGCGGCAGCTGTCGCAATAGGGGCGGTAGGTGAAGGCGCCGCTACGCCGGAAGCCCAGGCGCACCAGTTCGCTGTAGACCGTGGTGTCGATCAAATGGCTGGGCGTGGCAACCTGCGAGCGCGCTGCGCGGTCGGGCAGATAGCTGCATGGATAGGGCGCGGTCGCATAAAACTGCAAGGCCGCGAGCGGCAGGTCGTTCAAGCGAGTCATGGCGCGAAGGATTCCGTCCACAGTCCAGCGGGTTCGGGCCAGTTTACCAATGGGGCGATCTCGTGCGCAAACCGGGCGCGAGGCATGGCTCTCGCGCCAAAACGCGCCAGATGCGCGGTCTCCTGCTGGCAATCGATGAGCGGGTAGCCGCGCCGCGCCAACTCCCTCACCAAAAGCACCAGCGCAACTTTGGAAGCGTCGGCGACGCGCGCGAACATCGACTCGCCAAAAAACATGCGTCCTATGGCCATGCCGTAGAGCCCACCGACCAGTTTGCCCTCAGCCCACGCCTCGACCGAGTGGGCGTACCCCAACTCATGCATTCGGCAATACGCGTCCACCATCTCCGGCATGATCCAGGTGCCGGCGTGCCCTCGCCGCGGCGCCGCACAGCCCAGCATCACCTCGCGAAAGCGGGTGTCGGCACGGATTTCGAAGCGCCGCGCGCGCAGGGTCTTAGCCAGCGATCGGGAGATACGGAATTCGGCGAGCGGCAGAACCATGCGCGGATCTGGACTCCACCAAAGGATGGGTTGTCCCTCTGAATACCAGGGAAAGATACCCTGCCGATAAGCCAGGAGGAGGCGTGTCGGCGACAGATCGGCACCAGCCGCCAGCAAACCGGCGGGCTGGCGCAGCGCTCTTTCGAGTGGCGGAAAAGGATCGGCGAGGTCGAGCCAGGGAATCATCAAAGGCCTTGCCGCGGCGCCTTGCTCGTGCGGCGTTTGGGGTGAGCTTGCGGCGAATTCTGCGGCTTGCCGGCCTCGACGGCAAGTTTGGGAGACCTTCGATGAACCAGGACTCTCCATCCCGGGGAAAGCCGGCTTGCGGGACTTTCAGCGAACGGGACGGCCCTCAAACGCGCCGCGCTTCCAGTTCCTCCCAACGGACGTAGAGCGTAGCGACTTCGCTTTCACAAGCGGCAAGGCGCGTTTGCAGGGCGCGAACGTCATCGCCCCCGGCCCGATAGAGCGCGGGATCGGCGGCGCGTGATTGCAGTGCCGCCAACTCCGCCTCCAGGGCCTCCAGGCGCGTCGGCAATGCCTCGAGTTCCTGACTCTCGCGCCAGGAGAGCTTGCGCGTGGTGGTGGCGGTGGTCCCGCTGACGCTGCCGCGCGCCGGCTTGAGTGGCCGTGCTGGAGCCGGGGACTCATCGGTTGGCGTCCGTCGTTCCTGGTACGCCGCCCAATCGCTGTAACCGCCGGGGTATTCGCGCAGGAGGCCGCCGCCCTCGAAGGCGATCACCTGGGTCACCACATTGTCGAGAAAGGCGCGGTCGTGACTCACCAGAAAGATCGTCCCGGAGTATTCGCGCAGCAAGTCTTCGAGCAGTTCGAGGGTCTCGATGTCGAGGTCGTTGGTGGGCTCATCCAGCACCAACACATTGGCCGGGCGACTGAACAAGCGCGCCAGCAGCAGGCGATTGCGCTCGCCTCCGGACAAGGAGCGCACCGGTGAACGGGCGCGCTCCGGGGCAAAGAGAAAGTCGCCCAGATAGCTGATCACATGCTTGCGCTCGCCACCGATTTCGACGTACTCGGCACCGGGATTGATGGTGTCGGCCAACGTCGCCTCGGGGTCGAGGTGCTCGCGCAATTGGTCGAAATAGGCGATCGCCAGGTTGGTGCCACGCCGCACCCGGCCTCGATCGGGCACCAATTCGCCCAGCAGGAGCTTTAAGAGCGTGGACTTGCCGATGCCGTTGGGTCCGATCAAGCCCACCCGGTCGCCGCGCAGGATGCGGGTGCTAAAGTCTTGAATCAACGGCACACCGCCGAAGCCTTTATCAACGTTTTCGAGTTCCGCCACCAATTGCCCCGAGCGCTCCCCGGCATCGAGCGCCAGCCGCACCTGCCCAAGGCGCTCACGGCGCGCCAATCGTTCCGTCCGTAACGCCTCGAGACGCCGGATTCGGCCCTGCGCCCGGGTGCGCCGCGCTTCCACGCCCTTGCGGATCCACACCTCTTCCTGCGCCAGCAGGCGGTCAGCCTTGGCGTTGACCACCGCCTCATCGGCCAACTCACCGGCCTTGCGCTCTTGATACGCGGCGAAGCTACCGGGATAAGAAAGCAGCCGCCCGCGATCAAGTTCGACCACCCGCGTGGCGATGGCATCGAGAAACCGGCGATCATGGGTGACGCAGACCACCGCCCCGGCGTGCGCGCGCAACAGCCCTTCGAGCCAAGTGATGGCGTCCAGGTCGAGGTGGTTGGTGGGTTCATCGAGGAGCAACAAATCCGGCTCGGCGACCAGCGCGCGGGCCAAAGCCACGCGTTTCTTCCAACCGCCCGAGAGCGTGTCTACGCCGGCCTCGCCATCGAGCCCGAAACGACTGAGCAGCGCCTCGACGCGCTGTTCCACGACCCAGCCGCCCTGGGCGTCCAGAATTTCATGCCAGCGGTGCAGGCGCTCGGCGGCGTCGGCATCAGCACCGTGCGCCAGGGCCACCGAAGCTTCGTGATACGCGGCCAGGGCGCGGCCGGGTTCCCCCAAGCCTTCGGATACCGCCTCGAACACTGTCTGCCCGGGCGCAAAGGCGGGCTCCTGCGGCACATCCGCCAGGCGTAGCGTCGGCGCCCGCCAGACCTCGCCGTCGTCGAGCGCCACATGCCCGGCCAACACCTTGAGCAGAGAAGATTTGCCGCAGCCATTGCGGCCGATCAATGCCAGCCGCTCACCCGGCTCGATCACCAGTTCGGTATCGCGCAGCAGCGGCCAGTGGCCGAAGGCGAGTGAAGCCTGGCGCAGAGTGGCCAATGGCATGTCTAGATCCGTAGCAAACAGGGTTGAGACCGCCGGGCGCGGTCCTGGCTGGTGTCATGGGCGCGGCGCCGCCCGGAATTGAGGAATGTGGAAGAAACAGAGGAGGCGGAAGACATGGAGAACTCTGGTGCCAATTCTGCCCCCAAGAACTGCGCCGCATGGTACCACGACGTTACCGTTCGGCGGCCCTGGCTCAGGCATGCTTACTGACGTGCGAACGAATCAGTGAAGGGCCTCTGGTGCCCTCCGCCAGATCCCAGACACCGCACTCGCCTCGCCAAAACTAGCCCCTGGGAGACGCTGATCAGAGCGCAATCGAGGCTTCTTTCCCTCGCGCTCAGTCTGTGGCGGCCATCACTCGGTCACGCCCGGCGTGCTTGGCCATATAGAGCGCCGCATCGGCTCGGACCAGCAAGTGCTCGCCGCTTTCCCGGGCCAGGCGTTCACACACGCCAAAACTCGCCGACAAGCGTTCGGGCAAACCCGGCACGGCCGCAACCCGCAGCTTGAGGCGCATTCTTTCGGCGATTTCCGCCGCGGCAGCCAACGCGGTTTCGGGCAACAACACCACGAATTCCTCGCCCCCGTAGCGGGCTACCAGATCGTAGGGACGCACGTCGGTGCGCAACACCTCGGCGAACACGCGCAAGGCACCGTCGCCGACGCTATGGCCATAGCGGTCATTGACCTTCTTGAACCAGTCGAGGTCCGCCATGATCAGCGCGAGCGGCTTGCCCAGCCGTTCGGCGCGCTCGATTTCAGGCGGTAAGCGCTCTTCCAGTTCACGTCGGTTGCCGATTCCGGTGAGGACGTCGGTGCGGGCCAAGGCGGCGAGTTCGCCCTGGGCGCGATGCAACTCGCGATTGCGCCGCGCCAGTTCGCGTTGCGTCCGCGCCAACTCGTCGTTCACCTCCATCGCCGTGCGCCCCAGGCGTTCGATATCGGCGATATCGTGTTCACCGATCAACAGAAAGTCCGCGCTGCCGATCTCGAACACCGCCGCGCGCAAGGAGGTGCATAGTTCGCTGCCGCGGCCCAGCGTCACAATCCCCGAGAAGACCCGGGGCGGACTCCCCAAGGCTGGCATTGCCCGGATTTCGTTCAGGCTCGGATTGATCAGGCAGTCTTGGAGTCGTGGCGCAAGGGCTTCCGCGCCGCCCTCGCGTTGAACCAGACGAAGGAAGCCACGGTTGGCATCGAGAATGCGTCCGTCGCTGCTGAAGTGCACCACCGCCACCGCCGTTAGTTCACGCAGCAGGACCGGAATCGCGGCCACTGGTGTCGCGGCGAGTTCGAGCGGCGACCGCGTGGGTGGCCTCGACATACCTTCCCCCCCGCCCCGTTCCCGGGGAAGGGGGTGGATGCGGTTCGCGGGCTGCGCCCGCTCCGGCGACTGGCTGGCGCCCCCTTCGGGCGGCCGGGCGGGGGCAGACGAACCTTCCCCCCGGCCCCCTTCCGGGGGAAGGGGGTGGGTGCGG
>JACPUX010000047.1 GCA_016192065.1 Betaproteobacteria bacterium | reverse complement strand
GGGCGGCCGGGCGGCGGTGGACGAACCGTCCCCCCGGCCCCCTTCCCGGGGAAGGGGGTGGGTGAGGTTCGCGGGCTCTGCCCGCTCCGGGGATGGGCTGGCGCCCCCTTCGGGCGGCCGGGCGGGGGTGGACGAACCATCCCCCCGGCCCCCTTCCAGGGGAAGGGGGTGAGTACGGTTCGCGGGCTCTGCCCGCTCCGGGGATGGGCTGGCGCCCCCTTCGGGCGGCCGGGCGGGGGCGCTCACGCTTCGCCGCCGCCTTTGCGCATGACTTTGCCTTCGGCGGCGCGCTGGCGGCGGATTTCTTTGGGGTCGGCGAGGAGCGGGCGGTAGATCTCGATGCGGTCGCGATCATGCAGGGTGCTGTCGAGTTTCAGGAGTTTGCCGAAGACGCCGACCTTGTTCTTGGTTAGGTCGATCTCGGGGTGCCGGGTGAGGATGCCAGAGCGCTGGATCGCCTCGATGACAGTAGTCTCAGGGGCAACGCTCAGGTCGATCAGGGTGGTTTCGGCTGGTAGGGCGAAACTGATCTGCACGTCGATGGTGGACATCAGGACACTCCGTAGAGATCTTCGGCGCGGCGCACGAAGGCATCGATGAAACTATGAGCGATGTGGTGGAACACGGGCCCGACGATCTTCTCCAGGGTGCGGCTGGAAAACTCGTAGTGCAGTTCGAACTCGACCTTACAGGCCGCCTCACCCAGGGCGGTAAAGCGCCAGGCGCCCTCGAGCGCGCGAAAAGGCCCGTCCTTGAGGGTAATGATGATTTCGCGCGGCTCGGCGTGAAGGTTTTCCGTGGTGAAGGTCTGGCGCACGCCGTGGTAGGCAATTTCGATGCTGGCGATCACCAACGTGTCGCGCCGTTCCAGCACGCGCGTTGCGCCACACCAGGGCAGAAACTGCGGATAGCGCTCGATACCTTCCACCAGCGCGAACATTTCGTGCGGCCGGTGCATCACCAGTACTGATTTCTTGACGCTTGCCATCGATGTCGGAGAGCCACGGGGGACGCCATCGACGGTAGAATACGCACCCCAGCCTCCAGGCCTGTGCAATGTCCATCATCGACAATAGAAAAGCATATCACGACTATTTCATCGAGGAGAAATTCGAGGCTGGGGTCGCGCTCGAAGGCTGGGAAGTGAAGTCCATACGCGCCGGGCGAGCGCAGATCAAGGAAGCTTACGTGGTGGTCAAGAACGGCGAATTGGTTCTGCTCGGCGCGCATATTAGTCCTTTGAGCACGGCCTCGACGCATATCAAGCCCGACCCCACGCGAACCCGCAAGTTGCTCATGCATGCCCGCGAAATCAGCCGCCTGATCGGCCAGGTCGAGCGTGCGGGATACACACTGGTGCCTCTAGACCTGCACTTCAAAGGCGGGCGTATTAAGCTGGAAATCGGTTTGGCCAAGGGTAAGAAGCAGTACGACAAGCGCGATGCTGAAAAAGAACGCGATTGGAGTCGCGAACGAGGCCGTCTGCTGCGACGTCAGACGCGCGCTTAGGGCGCGCCCTTTCCCGATCGGGTAAAGCTTCGGTCGGCTCGGGACAAGGCACAGAGGGCCGCTTGCGCGGCACCCAGGCCGCTGCGCACTGCTGCCTCAAGGGTGCCGGGAAAGGGCGCATAGCAATAATCGCCAGCCAGAAAGAGCCCCGGCGCCGGTTCCAGAGGCGGCGCTCGGCGGCCTGGAGTGCAGGAAAACGTGGCACGCCGCTCGACCAAGGCGCGCGCCCATCGTACAGGGCCCAGATGCGGAAAGAGGCGCAGCAATTGCGCTTCGGCCGCCTGTGCCATGGCCAGGCTCGACGCGTACGGTACCCTGGGTGCGGTGCTGACCACCATCGCCATGAGACCAGGGTTCGCGCCGAGCTGACCGCGATCGATCAGCCATTGCCCCGGGGCGCCATCCAGCGCGAGCATGGGTTCGGCCAGTCGGGCGGAATCGCGCAGTTGCAGGTAGATAGTTTGGATGGCCTGATAGCCGGTGGTTTGATTTTGCCGGGCAATTTCCGCCAGCGGCGCGCAGGATTCGCCCAAGGCGGCAAGATGTTGCGGCCCGATGGCGAGCACCACCGCCTGGCATTGCATCTGTTCGAGGTCGGTCACCATCGACCAGCCCGCGCTGGTCCGCCTGAGCGATCGGACGCGTTGCCCCAGCGCGATGCGCAGATCCCGACTTTCGAGATACCGCCGCGCGGGCTCGGCGAAGAGCTTGTCCAGATCGACTCGGGGCAGCAGGAAGTCCGAATCGGCACGATCCTTCGCGAACGCCGCGCCCAGCACGTTGAGGAACACCTGCGCCGAAGCGAGTTGCAAGGGCGTGTTCAGGGCGGCCAGGCAAAGGGGCTCCCACAATTCAGCGATCACCCGTGTTGGTTGTCCGGCCAGGAGTTGCGAGACGGTTTGGGTGGCCGGTGCGCGAAATCGAGATAGGCGAAGCTTGAGGGCAAAATGCAGCGCGCGGGCACGCTCGGCGAAAGTCAGGCCGCGGGCGGCGAGCAATCCGAAAACGAGGTGCCAGGGTGCGGGCAACCGCGGTGCGGCGAGCCGGAACGCGCCCGGCCGATGCACGCAGAGCGGGCGGCGCAGCAGCAGGGCGCGCGAGGAACCAGGCGCGACCCTTTCCATCAGACGCAGGGTTTCGTGGTAGGCGCCCAGCAGGATGTGCTGCCCGTTGTCCAGATTCTGTCCGGCGATGGATACGCTGCGCGCGCGTCCTCCGAGATGACGGGCGCCCTCGAAGAGCACAGCCTTGATCCCGGCATCGGCGAGCGTGATGGCGGCGGCCAGTCCGGCATAGCCGCCGCCGATCACCACGATCTTCAATTCCCCCAAGCGCCGCGCTCCCGCAGGTACGTTCGACCAGCGATCCAGAACTTGCGCCAACCGGGAAGCACGATGCGGTGATGCAGCACATGGCAGCCATCGCGCTCGATTTCATGCAACACAGTGCCATAGATCGCCGCCATGATCAGGCCAGGAAGCTGGGCCCTCCGGTCCTCGGTCGGCAACTCGCCGAGGGCTTGCGTGTAGTAGCTCCGTGCGCGGGAGATCTCGGCGCGCATGAGCGCCAGGAATTGGGGCGTTTCATGGCCGCGCAGTAGGTCAGCGGTGATCACTCCGTGCCGTGCCAATTCGTCCTGGGGAAGATAGACGCGGCCACGCCGCGCGTCTTCGCCGACGTCGCGCAGGATGTTGGTAAGCTGAAAAGCGATGCCCAGATCGTGCGCATAGCGCCGGGTTTCGCGGCGGGTGGTGCCGAAGATCTCTGCCGCGAGCAACCCCACGACTCCGGCCACGCGATAACAGTACAGTTGCAGCGACTTGAAGTCGGGATAACGCGTCGCCTCGAGGTCCATGGCCATGCCGTCAATGATCTCCTCGAACAGCTCGCGCGCCAGGCCAAAATGTTCCACTGCGGACACCAAGGCCTGCCCGACCGGGTGTTGCGGTTTGCCTTCGTAGACCGCAGCCAGCTCGTTCCGCCACCAATCGAGCTTGGCGCGCGCGAGTTCGAGGTCCGGGCATTCATCGACGACATCGTCGACCTCGCGGCAGAAGGCATAAAGCGCGGTGATGGCACGGCGCCGCCCCGGTTCGAGAAAACGGAAACTCTGATAGAAACTCGAACCGCTTGCGGCGGCGCGTTGCGCGCAGTACTCGTCCGGGCTCAAGGCGAACTCCAGCGACGCAGGGCGGCCCGCGCGAGGATTAGCGGCCAATCCAGAGCACGCAGCGTGGGGCGTCGCGTGAAGACCTCGCCGCCGTTTCGCGCAAGTTTCTCCAGGATGCGCAGCCCTCCTTCGACGATGAGCTTGAGTTCGAAGCCGATGCGGCCCGGCAGGCGTCGACACAAGGGTGCCCCGGAGCAAAGCAGCGCCCGCGCCCGGGCATGCTGGAAGCGCAACAGGGCTTGCCATGGAGCGCCGACTTCGCGGGGGCCGAGTTTCTCGGCGTCGACGCCGAAGTGGTGACATTCAGCTAGTGGCAGGTAGACCCGTCCCTTGGCAAGATCAAGCGCGATGTCTTGCCAGAAATTGATCAATTGCAGCGCGGTGCAAATGGCATCCGACTCGGCGCGGGCGTCGTCGTCGTCGATCCCGTAGAGCACCAGCAACAGCCGACCGATCGGATTGGCCGAGCGGGTGCAGTAGTCCTGCAGTTCGGCGTAGCTCGCGTAGCGCGTCTGCGTGAGGTCTTGCGTGAACGCGTCGAGCAGGGCGAAAAGAGGCGCATGCGGCAAGCCCCATTGCCGTGCCACCTGGGCGAGATCGTCGAGAATGGCGTCGCCAATGGTAGCGCCAGCCAGGGCCTTGGCCAGTTGCCGCCGATAGTGTTCCAGCGCGGCGAGGCGTTGCGCGATGGTACAGTTACCCTCGTCAGCCAAATCGTCGGCATAGCGGGCAAAGCGATAAATGGCGATCACCGGCGGGCGCAGTCGGCCTGGCAGGACTAGGGAAGCGACCGGAAAGTTTTCGTAATGATCAACGGACAAGGCTCGCCTGCCTGGGCTGCCGCGCCTTTGGCGGCGGGGTGGGCGCTATGATACAATGAAAAGTTTGCGAAAGTGGCGGAATTGGTAGACGCACTGGATTTAGGTTCCAGCGGGGCAACCTGTGGGGGTTCGAGTCCCCCCTTTCGCACCAGGGGCGGCTTTCGCCGCCCCGCGCCCGCCAGCGATCCTGGCGCATAACGACCAGATTTTGTAGACGAGGAAACCTGTGAGCACGCAATCCACTCTTGAAACCCTGGGCACGCTTGAACGTCGCCTGAACATGGCGGTGGCAGTCACGCAAATCGAAGGCGAGGTGCAGAAACGCCTGCAGAAGATCGTCCGTACGGCCAAGATGCCCGGCTTCCGGCCCGGCAAAGTACCGCTGAAGATTGTGGCGCAGCAATACGGTGCGCAGTTGCAGAACGAGGTCTTCGGTGAAACCGTGGAGCAAGTCTTTAGCGAGGCCGTTCGCGCGCAGAATCTCAAGATCGCCGGCCAGCCGCGCTTTGAACCTAAACAGGGCGGGGCTGCGGGGCAGATCGAGATTTCCGCTGTTTTCGAGGTCTACCCAGAGGTTTCGGTCAAGGATTTCTCCGCTGCCACGATCGAACGTCCGGTCGCCGAAGTTACCGCTGAGGATGTCGCGCGGACCATCGAGATTCTCCGTAAGCAAAGGGTGCGCTACGAGCCGGTCGAGCGCAAAGCGGCAAGCGGTGACCAGGTGATCGTTGATTTCACCGGAACCATCGAGGGCGTCGAGTTTCCCGGCGGGCAGGCGCGTGATTTCCCGATCGTCCTGGGCGAAGGGCGCATGCTCCCGGAGTTCGAGGCCGCTCTGGATGGTGCGGGCAAAGGCGAAAGCAAGAGTTTCGCGCTCAATTTTCCGCCTGATTATCACGGCGCGGAAGTGGCAGGCAAGACGGCGCAATTCGTTCTGAGCGTCAAGGAAGTCGCGGCGGCGATCCTGCCTGAGGTGGATGCCGAATTCGCGCGAGCTTTCGGGATCGCCGATGGTGATCTGGCGCGCCTGGATGAGGAGATTGGCGCCAACCTGCGCCTGGAACTCAAGCGCCGGGTGCGGGCGAGGCTGCGCGAACAAGCCATGCAGATCCTGCGCGAGCATGCCGAACTGGCAATTCCGCGCGTGCTGGTGGAAATGGAAATGGCGCGGCTTTATCGTGGCGCGCTTGAGGACATGAAGAACCGCGGCGTGAACACCGAGAACTCGCAACTGAGCCCAGATCTATTCCGCCCAACCGCCGAGGAGCGTGTGCGCATGGGCCTGGTACTCGCCGAAGTGGTCAATCGGCATGGCTTGGAGGCGCGCCCCGAGCAGGTGCGGGCTCTGGTTAACGAAGCGGCGCAAAGCTATGAGTTCCCCGACGAAGTTGTGACCTGGCACTATCAGAACCGCGAGCGCCTGCAGGAATTCGAGGCCCAGGCCATGGAAGACAACGTCATCGACTGGACCCTGACTCAAGCCAAAGTTCAAGACAAGGCGATCAGCTTCAAGGAACTGACCGAGGCAGAGGGTGCCAAACCGTGAGCATGTCTTATTCACGAATGATGGAGGCAAACATGACGGACCCGCAAGCGCTTGGGCTCATCCCCATGGTCATCGAGCAGAGCGGCCGGGGCGAGCGCGCCTATGACATCTATTCGCGGCTGCTCAAGGAGCGCGTGGTTTTTATGGTGGGGCCGGTCAACGACGCCACCGCCAACTTGGTCGTGGCGCAAATGCTGTTTCTCGAAAGCGAGAATCCCGACAAAGACATTCACTTCTACATCAATTCGCCAGGTGGTTCGATCGCCGCGGGCATGGCCATTTACGACACGATGCAGTTTATTCGACCCGACGTGAGCACCCTTTGCGTGGGGATGGCAGCGAGCATGGGGGCGTTTTTGCTGGCCGCCGGGGCGAAGGACAAGCGCTTTGCCTTGCCCAATTCGACGGTGATGATCCATCAGCCCCTGGGTGGCTTCCAGGGGCAGGCTTCGGACATCCAGATCCATGCCCGATACATTCTCAGCCTGCGCGAGCGGTTGAATAGACTCATGTCCCAGCACACCGGCAAGCCGGTTGAGCAAGTGGAGCAAGACACCGATCGAGACAACTTCCTAACCGCCGAACAGGCCCTGGACTATGGCCTGATCGACAAAATCTTGCAGAATCGGGCGGCGAGCAGTTAAGCTTGTGCGTAGGAAGGGCCGTTTTGGGATCCCGCCAAGGGATCTCAGCGGGGAAAGTACGTCAAAGACGGAACTCTTGCGCCGGGCCCTTGTGCTTTTCCCCCTAGGCCCCGGCAGGCCCTGCGGGATGTGACACGGACGGACTCTAGGGATGGCGGAAAAGACTTCGGGCGACAAACTGCTTTATTGCTCCTTCTGCGGCAAGAGCCAGCACGAGGTTCGCAAGCTGATCGCCGGCCCTTCGGTTTTCATTTGCGATGAATGCATCGAGCTCTGCAATGACATCATCCGCGAGGAAGGGGCCACCGACCGCAACGCCAAGAGCGATCGCCACCGCCTGCCCACACCCCACGAGATTCGCGAAATCCTCGATCAATACGTGATTGGGCAAGACCAGGCCAAGAAGATCCTTGCCGTCGCGGTCTACAACCATTACAAGCGCTTGGCCCACAACGGCAAAGACGAAGATGTCGAACTGGCCAAGAGCAACATCCTGCTAATTGGACCTACCGGTTCCGGCAAGACCCTGCTGGCGCAGACCCTGGCGCGCCTGTTGGACGTGCCCTTTGTCATTGCCGACGCGACCACTCTGACCGAGGCAGGCTATGTGGGCGAGGACGTCGAGAACATCATCCAGAAGCTGCTGCAAAAGTGCGACTACGACATCGAGAAAGCGCAGCGGGGCATCGTCTACATTGATGAGATCGATAAGATCTCCCGGAAGTCCGACAATCCTTCGATCACCCGCGACGTCTCCGGCGAAGGCGTGCAACAGGCGCTGTTGAAACTGATCGAAGGCACCATTGCCTCGGTTCCGCCGCAGGGCGGGCGCAAGCACCCCAACCAGGAATTCGTCCAAGTCGATACCACCAACATCCTCTTCGTGTGTGGGGGCGCCTTTGATGGTCTGGAAAAAATCATCCGGCAACGCACCGCCAAGGGCGGCATCGGCTTCAGCGCCGAAGTGCAAAGTCCCGATGATCGGCGCAATGTTTCATTGCTTCTACGCGAGACCGAACCCGAGGATTTGATCAAGTTCGGGCTGATTCCTGAGTTCGTCGGTCGTCTGCCGGTCGCCGCCACGCTCGAAGAGTTGGACGAAGCGGCCCTGATCCAGATTCTCGTCGAGCCCAAGAATGCCTTGCTCAAGCAATACCAGAAGATTTTCCGACTTGAAGGCGTGGAGCTGGAAATCCGCGATGCAGCGCTGCGCGCCATCGCTTCGCGCGCTTTGGCGCGCAAGACCGGAGCGCGAGGGTTGCGCTCGATCATCGAGGGCGCGCTGCTCGATGTCATGTATGACCTGCCTTCCCTCAAGGGCTTGTCCCGCGTGGTGGTCGATGACAGCGCCATCCTCGATGGCGGCAGTCCGTTGTTGATCTATTCCGATCAGCCCAAGGTCGCTTCCGCCAACGCCTGAGCCGGCCCGCCCGCCGGGTCCGGCATCGCCGGCTTCGGCGATTGATATTCCCGGCTCCGCCCCCATCTGCTGATCCGAGAACCTTTCCCTGGAACGCACCATGACCGACTCCCCTCAAGATTTCGAACCCACCCAGTTTCCGCTCTTGCCTCTGCGCGACGTGGTGGTGTTTCCGCACATGGTGATCCCGCTGTTCGTAGGCCGGCCGAAGTCCATCCGCGCCCTCGAGATCGCCATGGAAACCGGCAAGCAAATCCTGCTCGTCGCCCAGAAATCGGCCGCCAAGGACGAACCAGAACCCGAGGACATGTACCTCGTGGGTAGCCTGGCCACTATTTTGCAAATGCTCAAACTCCCCGACGGCACCGTGAAGGTGCTGGTCGAAGGCGCGCAGCGGGCGCGCATACTCGACATCAGCGTCGGCGAGAGCCATCTCTATGCGAGCGCGGAGCCGCTGCCTTCCAGCGCCGAGGAAACGCACGAGGCGGAGGCCATGCGTCGTGCGCTGTTGTCGCAGTTCGATCAGTATGTAAAACTTAACAAGAAGATCCCGCCAGAAATCCTCACCTCTCTATCCGGCATCGAAGAGGGTGGGCGCCTCGCCGACACCATCGCTGCGCATCTGCCGCTCAAGCTCGAGCAGAAGCAAGAAGTCCTGGAGATGATGCAGGTCGACAAGCGCTTGGAACACTTGCTGGGTCTAATTGAAGCCGAAGTCGATATCCTCCAGGTGGAAAAGCGCATTCGCGGCCGCGTCAAGCGCCAGATGGAGAAGAGTCAGCGCGAGTACTACCTCAACGAGCAGGTCAAGGCCATCCAGAAAGAACTCGGCGAAGGCGACGAGAACGCTGATTTCGATGAAATGGAAAAGCGCATCAAGGCTGCGCGCATGTCCAAGGAAGCTGAGGCCAAGGCGCTGGCGGAGTTCAAGAAGCTCAAGCTGATGTCGCCAATGTCCGCCGAGGCGACAGTGGTGCGCAACTACATCGACACCTTGATCGGCCTGCCGTGGCGCAAGAAAAGCAAGATCAGCAAAGATCTCGCGGCTGCGGTCAAGGTGCTCGATAAGGACCACTACGGTCTGGAGAAGGTCAAGGAGCGCATCGTCGAATACCTCGCCGTGCAGCAGCGTGTGGACAAGATGAAGGCGCCCATCCTATGTCTGGTCGGGCCTCCTGGGGTGGGCAAGACCTCGCTCGGGCAATCGATCGCCAAATCCACCAACCGCAAGTTCGTGCGCATGTCCTTGGGGGGTGTGCGCGATGAGGCGGAAATTCGTGGTCATCGACGCACTTACATCGGTTCCATGCCCGGAAAAATTCTTCAAAACATGAACAAGGTGGGTGTGCGCAATCCGCTGTTTTTGCTCGATGAAGTGGACAAGATGGGGATGGATTTCCGCGGCGATCCATCCTCGGCGCTATTGGAAGTGCTCGATCCCGAACAGAACCATACCTTCGTCGATCACTACGTCGAAGTCGAATACGATTTGTCGGACGTGATGTTCGTGGCCACGGCGAATACCATGAATATTCCCCCGGCCTTGCTCGACCGCATGGAAGTCATTCGGCTCTCGGGGTACACCGAGGACGAAAAGATCAACATCGCGCGCCAATATCTGCTGCCCAAGCAGATGAAAAGCCATGGCGTCAAGCCGGCGGAACTCAGCGTGCAGGAGTCCGCGCTGCGCGACATCGTGCGCTACTACACCCGCGAGGCGGGCGTGCGAGCGCTGGAACGCGACATTTCCAAGGTCTGCCGCAAGGTCGTCAAGGACCTGCTGCTCAGCAAGCGCAAGGAGGCCCGCCGCGTCACCGTTACCGCCAAAAACCTGGAGAAGTATCTCGGTGTGCGCCGCTATACTTTTGGGATGGCAGAGAGCATCAATCAGGTTGGGCAGGTCACGGGTCTCGCCTGGACGGAAGTTGGTGGCGAGTTGCTGACCATCGAGGCGGTGGCACCGCTGGGCAAGGGCAAGACCATTACCACCGGCAAGCTTGGCGAGGTGATGCAGGAGTCGATCCAGGCTGCGCTCTCGGTGGTGCGCATACGCGCCAAACAACTCGGCATCAGCGAGGATTTCTACCAGAAGCAGGATCTGCACATTCACCTCCCTGAAGGGGCGACCCCTAAGGACGGCCCGAGTGCCGGCATCGCTATTTGCACGGCGTTGGTATCGGTCTTGACCGGAATTCCTGTGCGCGCCGATGTCGCCATGACCGGCGAAATCACGCTTCGTGGTGAGGTGTTGCCGATCGGCGGCCTCAAGGAGAAGCTCCTCGCGGCCGGACGTGGGGGCATCAAGAAAGTGCTGATCCCCGAACAGAACGTGAAGGACCTCGCGGAGATCCCCGACAATATCAAGAACCGCTTGGAAATCCATCCGGTGCGCTGGGTCGAGCAGGTGCTGGAGCAGGCGCTGGAGCGTCTGCCGATGCCGGCCAGCGACGCGGCGCCGATCGCCGCCGCGCCTGCGGCGGCCGCGGCGGAGAGTGCGGCTCCGGAGCCGGTCATCACCCACTGAGTGTGCCAACGCGCGCAACGCGGCGCTGGAGTCTGGCGTTGCGCGCGGGCTATCTGTTTGATCCACAAAGGTACGTCCCGTCAGCCGGTACCGCTGGCGTCGAATTGCTTGATTCGCGCGCACTTTCCAGAAATCATCGGAGGGCTTTCTTCGTGCGTTGCGAGTGCGCCGCAGCATCGCCTGCGGGAAGCGCAACCCTGGCGAAAACCGCTTGACACAAGGCTTTGCGGCTTGTTATAAAGCGCGTGCAGGGTGCATACCTGTCCATCTCCACCACAACGAAAGGGGACATACGTGAACAAATCCGAGCTGATCGATCAAATCGCGAAAAACGCCGACCTCTCGAAGGCAGCGGCGGGCCGCGCGCTTGACGCCACGGTTGCGGCAGTGAAGCAAGCTCTCAAGAAGGGCGATATGGTTACTCTCGTTGGTTTCGGTTCTTTCTATGTCGGCAAGCGTACCGCTCGTAGCGGTCGCAATCCGCGCACCGGCGCCACGATCAAGATCAAGGCAGCGAAGGTGCCGAAGTTCCGGGCTGGCAAAGCGCTTAAGGATGCAGTAAACTAACGGACTTTGCGCGTTGATCGCCGTGCTCCTGCGGCGGTCGGCCCGGGTGCTTAGCTCAGCTGGTAGAGCGTCGCCCTTACAAGGCGAATGTCGGCGGTTCGATCCCGTCAGCACCCACCAGAGCAGCACACGACGGTTTCAGGAATAGATGTTCCAGGAGTGGTAGTTCAGTTGGTTAGAATACCGGCCTGTCACGCCGGGGGTCGCGGGTTCGAGCCCCGTCCACTCCGCCAACACCCGGGCGAACGCGAGTTCGCCCATTTTTTTATTCGCAGGCGAAGCGTACGCGCGAGCGCAACCGAGTCTCGCTGCCATCGATTCGCCGAGGTCGCTGGATTGGTCTTCGAGCATGTTTGATTACGTCCACCGCAATAAACGCCTGGTGCAAGCACTGCTGGCGTTGTTCATGCTGCCCTTCCTGTTCTTTGGCGTCGATTCCTATTTTCGACGCGCCGACGCGGTCACCGAGGTCGCGATCGTAGGCGACAGCAAGATCACCCTACCCGAATTTGAAGGGGCCATCCGCGATCAGCAAGACCGGATGCGAGCCATGATGGGTCGCAACTTCGACCCCGGCATGTTCGACTCGGCGGAAATCCGCTTCAGCATCCTTGAAGGTTTAGTCGCGCAAAGAGTGCTGCTGCAAAAAGCCAAGAAGGAGAAGCTCGTCACCTCCGAGGAGCAGCTCAAGCAGCTCATCATGGAAGTTCCGGCGTTCCAGGTTGACGGCAAGTTCTCCAACGCCCGCTATCAGGCGCTGCTCGCCGAGCAGAACATGTCTCCGGTGATGTTCGAGGCGCGACTGATGCAGGAACTTGTGGCGCAGCCGCTGCAAGACTCGATCGTGCTTGGTGGTTTCGCAGCTGGGGTCGCGGTCGAGCGGTATTTGGGCATCGTCGAACAGCAGCGCGAAGTTTCCATGGCCTTGCTTCCCCTGGAAGGCTTCATGGCGTCGATCAAGCCTGATGATTCGGCGATCAAGGCGCATTACGACGCGACCGTGGCGAACTACCAGACTCCTGAGCAAGTCCGTATCGAGTACGCGCTGCTCACCGCCGACAACCTTTTGGGACAGGTCAGCGCAAGCGCCGAGGAAGTGCGCAAGTTCTACGACGAGAACCAGAAGCAGTACACCCAAGACGAGGAGCGGCAGGCTTCGCACATTCTTCTCAATCTGAAGCCGGACGCCAAGGATGAAGAAAAGGCCGCGACACGCAAGAAGGCTGAAGCGATCCTGGCGCAGGTCAAGCTGGCTCCGGCGAAATTTGGCGAACTCGCCAAGAAGGAATCGCAGGATCCGGGTTCCGCGGCCAACGGTGGCGACCTCGGGCTCTTCGGGCCAGGGGTCATGGTCAAGCCTTTCGAGGAAGCTGCATTCGGCATGAAGATCGGTGACATCGTCGGGCCGGTGCAGAGCGACTTTGGCCTGCACATCATCAAGCTCACCGCGATCAAGGAAAAGCGGGTACGCGGCTTCGAGGAAGTGAAATCGCAGATCGAGCAGGACTTGAAACGCCAGAAGGCGGCCAAGAAATTCGGCGAGGTGGCAGAGAAGTTCACCAACCTGGTGTATGAACAGGCGGATACCTTGCAACCGGTGGCCAAGGAGTTGCAAATCGAGGTGCGGACCTCGCCATTCCTGGCGCGTCCCCAGGTTCAGGCGATGGCGATGAACAACGCCAAGTTTGTGCAAGCCGTATTCGCGCCGGAGAACATTCAGGGCAAGCGCAACACTGAGGCCATCGAAGTCGGCTCCAACGCGCTCATGTCGGCGCGTGTGATCGAACACAAACCGGCGGCGGCGCGCCCGCTGGAGGAAGTGCGGCCCGAGGTCGCCCGGCAATTGGCACGCAAACTCGCCGGCGACGCGGCCGCCAAGGTGGGTGCGGAGAAGCTCGCCTTATTGCAACAAGGCAAGGACGCCGGTCTGAAGTTTGAGAAGACGCAAACCTTGACGCGCCAGCAGCGGATTCCCGGCGTGAGTGAAGCCGCCCTGCAGCAGATTTTCCGCGTTGATCCAAGCAAGCTCCCGGCTTATGTCGGTGCTCCCAGCGAGCAAGGCGGCTATGGTTTCTACCGCGTGAGCGCGGTGAAGGGCGGCGGCGCACCTGAAGCCACCAAGCTCAAGTCCAGCGGCGATCGGCTGAGCGAACAAGCGGGGCGCGAGCTGTTCAGCGCCTATATCGCCGCGCTCAAGTCTCAGGCCGAGATCAAGATCAATCAAAAGAATCTCGAAAAGAAATAGTGTCTCAGCGGCTGATCGGCCTGTAGCGCAGGCGGTGCGGTTTGGCCGCTTCCTCGCCCAGGCGCTTCTTCTTGTCAGCTTCGTACTCTTGGTAGTTGCCGTCGAAGAAGGACCATTGGGAATCGCCTTCGCAGGCCAGAATGTGGGTGGCGATGCGGTCGAGGAACCAGCGGTCGTGGCTGATCACCAGCACGCATCCGGCGAATTCCAGTAGCGCCTCTTCAAGCGCCCGCAGCGTTTCCACATCGAGGTCGTTCGAGGGTTCGTCGAGCAACAGCACGTTGCCGCCTTTGACCAGCGCCTTGGCGAGCTGCAAGCGTCCGCGCTCGCCCCCCGAGAGGTTGCCGACGGTCTTCTGCTGGTCTCCCCCCTTGAAGTTGAAGCGACCAAGATAGGCCCGTGCCGGCATCTCGAATTTGCCCACGGTGATGAGGTCTGCGCCGCCGGAAATCTCCTCGAACACGCTGTGGGTGCCGGTGAGCTCTTCGCGCAACTGATCGACGTGGCTGATCCGCACTGTGGAGCCGATGACGATTTCACCTGCATCGGGCTGCTCTAGGCCGTTGATCATGCGGAACAGCGTGGACTTACCCGCGCCGTTGGGGCCGATGATGCCGACGATCGCCCCGGGAGGAATCTGCAAGGACAGTTGATCGATCAGCAGCCGGTCGCCGTAGGCCTTACTCACACCCTTGAACTCGATCACCTGGTCGCCCAGGCGTTCGGCTACGGGGATGAAGATCTCCTGGGTTTCGTTGCGGCTCTGGTATTCGTAGGACGATAGTTCGTGAAAACGGTTAATGCGCGCCTTGCTCTTCGCCTGGCGTGCTTTGGGGTTAGCGCGCACCCATTCGAGCTCGTGCTTCATAGTCTTGATGCGCGCCGCTTCCTGCTTGGCTTCGGTCTCCAGGCGCTGCTCTTTTTGTTCCAACCAAGAGGAGTAGTTGCCCTTCCAGGGTATGCCATAGCCGCGGTCGAGCTCCAGAATCCATTCCGCGGCGTTGTCCAGGAAATAGCGATCGTGGGTGACCGCCACCACGGTGCCGGGAAACCGGGTCAGGAATTGCTCCAGCCATTCCACCGATTCGGCGTCAAGGTGGTTGGTGGGTTCGTCCAGCAGCAGCATGTCGGGCTTGGACAGTAACAGGCGGCACAGCGCCACGCGCCGCTTTTCGCCGCCGGAGAGATTCCGGATCACCGCCTCCCAGGGCGGCAGGCGCAGCGCGTCGGCAGCGATCTCCAGTTGATGCTCCAGATCCGATCCGGCGGCCGCGAGTACCGCCTCGTACTTGGCCTGATCGGCGGCAAGCCGGTCGAAATCGGCGTCTGGGTCGGCGTAGGCGGCGTAAATTTCCTCGAGTCTCTGGCGCGCTTCAATGATGGCGCCCAGGCCACCCTCGACGGCCTGCCGTACCGTTTGCTCGGGTTCGAGCTGCGGCTCCTGGGGCAGGTAGCCGATGGACAGATTGGGCATGGGTGTGGCTTCGCCCTCGATTTCCCGGTCCACGCCGGCCATGATGCGCAAGAGCGTGGACTTACCCGAGCCGTTCAGGCCAAGCACGCCGATCTTCGCACCAGGAAAGAACGACAGCGAAATGTCCTTGAGAATCTGACGTTTGGGCGGAACGATCTTGCCCACGCGATTCATGGTGAATACGTATTGTGCCATGGTACTTTGTGCCTTGAGACGAGCGCCGGATTATGCCTCATGGCGCGCGGCCACGCACCGGGTATTTTCGCCGGGGCAGGAGTCGCGGCACGGTGGTTCGCCATAGTCCCCGGCAATCGCCAACATTGCCGCATTCAATTGGACTCTACGCCGGAGCAAGCCTAGACTTTTTCCAAGCACCTCATGGGGCCCTTCGCGTGGCGGTTGCTACCGCCAATGTTCGTTGACTCGACGACAAGGAGTTTGACCATGCAACTAAAAGGAAGCCGCACCCACGACCATCTCAAGGCCGCGTTCGCCGGCGAGTCGCAAGCCAACCGCCGCTACCTGTATTTCGCCAACAAGGCCGACGTTGAAGGCCAGAACGACGTCGCGGCGCTGTTCCGCTCGACCGCCGAGGGCGAGACCGGTCATGCGCACGGACATCTCGATTATTTGGCGACGGTGGGCGATCCGGCCACAGATTTGCCGATCGGTGCTACCCGCGCCAACCTCAAAGCCGCGGTGGCCGGCGAAACCCACGAATACACCGACATGTACCCGGGCATGGCCAGGGCTGCGCGTGAAGAAGGATTCGAGGAAATCGCTGATTGGTTCGAGACTCTCGCCAAAGCCGAACGGTCGCACGCCAACCGGTTTCAGAAGGCGCTGGATGCCCTGACTGACTGAGTCCTCGGAGGCGCGGCAGGGCCGCCCGTCGCGCCGGTGGTGCCAGACTCCAGTGCTTGCGGGAGGATCGTATGAGCAATCGGGAAGGCAATCTCGAAGCACCGACGCGGCACCCCATCCGCTGGCGGGAGGCCGATTACTACGATCCGGCCAAGCTTACGGCGGAGTTGGCGCGGGTGTTCGACATCTGCCACGGTTGCCGTCGCTGCGTGAGCCTCTGCCACGCCTTTCCCACGCTCTTCGATTTGATCGATCAAGGCCCCAGCGGCGAGCTCGATGGCGTGGCGGAGGGGAGCTTTGGGCAGGTTGTCGATCAGTGCTATCTGTGCGACCTGTGCTACATGACCAAGTGCCCGTACACGCCGCCTCATCCTTGGAGCATTGACTTTCCGCACCTGATGCTGCGCGCCAAGGCGCAGAAGTTCAAGGGTGGCGAAACCACGTTCCGCGATCGCCTGCTCACCAGCACCGACCGCCTGGGTAAGCTCGCCACCATTCCCTTGGTGGTGCGCGCGGTCAATGCCGCCAATCGCAATCCGGTGGCGCGCAAGCTTATGGAAAAAGTACTGCGCGTGCATCAGCAGCGAGAGCTACCACCGTACGCTACGAAGCGCTTCACCGCTGGTGCGGCCGCATCTTCAGCGCGGGCCGCGCGAGCCGGCGCCAAGACCCTAGGGAAAGTGGCGGTTTTGGCGACCTGTTACGTGCAATACAACGAACCTGGCATTGGGCACGATCTGCTGGCCGTGCTGGAGCACAACGAAATCCCCTACAAGGTGTTGCCGCATCTGGCGTGCTGTGGCATGCCTAAACTAGAGCTGGGTGACCTGGAAAGCGTCGCCCGGCTGAAAGCGGAGAATATCCCGCGTCTCGCCGCCTTGGCGCGGGAAGGTTATGCCATCCTGACCCCGGTGCCGTCCTGCACCCTGATGTTCAAGCAGGAGTTGCCGCTGCTGTTTCCGGAAGACTCCGAGGTGCGCTGTGTGGCGGAGGCGATGTTCGACCCCTTTGAGTATTTCATGCTGCGGTATCGGGACGGACTGCTGAAGACCGACTTCAAGCGCGCGCTTGGCAAGGTCTCCTATCACATCCCCTGCCACACTCGGGTGCAGAACGTTGGGCAGAAGACCCGAGAAACTCTGGAGCTGATTCCGGGAACCACCGTGTTTCCGGTCGAGCGCTGTGCCGGACACGATGGAACCTGGGGCGTGAAGCTTGAATTCTTCGCCAGTTCGATGAAGATCGGCAAGCCGGTCTTCAAGCAAATGCGTGAGCCCGACCCCGACTACATCAGCTCCGATTGCGCGATCGCCGGGCGCCATATTCGACAGGGCATGGGCGCGACTCGGGCGGTCAAAGCGCACCCCTTGAGCTTGCTGCGCCTTGCCTATGGGCTCGGCGCAGACGACCTTACACCTTGAACATGAGCCGCGCGCCCTTCGGAGCCGACACACCACCATGACCGGAATCGACCGCAAGGAGCTCCTGAGCCTGGAGGCCTACGCCAAGGTGCGCAAGGAATTCCGCGCGCGGGTGCTGACGCACAAGAAGCCTCGCACCGTGACCTTGGGGGAACACCTCACCCTGGTCTTCGAAGATGAGCTGAGCATGCGCTACCAAGTGCAGGAAATGCTGCGTATCGAACGCATCTTCGAAGAGCCGGGCGTCGAGGATGAACTGGCCGTGTACGGGGCGCTGGTTCCCGATGGGGGCAATTTCAAAGCGACCTTGATGATTGAATATGACGACCCGGAAGCGCGACGCCAGGCGCTACGCGAGTTGAGGGGCATCGAGAACCTCGTCTGGGTGCAGGCCGCTGGCTGCGGGCGAGTATTCGCCATCGCCGACGAGGACCTCGAGCGAGAAGACGCCGACAAGACCTCGGCGGTGCATTTCTTGCGCTTCGAATTGGACCAGGATACGCGGGGCGCGCTGCTGGCCGGAGGGGCGCTGGCAGTCGGTGTGGATCACCCTGCCTGCCGGGCCGCGATCGATCCGGTGCCGGAGCAAACCCGCCGCGCGCTGGTTGTGGACCTCAAGCCGCTGGTCGCGGCGGAATGAGGGAGGGCGTCTCCCGTCGCCCTCGCCCGCGCAAATCGGGGAAAGCTGCTTGAGCAAGCGAGCGACGTCGCTCCAGCGACAAGGAACGGGGACGGCACTGGGCGACGCGCGGTTGGGGATCGAGCCTGGTCAGCCCGGTGTCGTCATGCCGTATTTCTGCACCACCACCTGATAATAGTCGGCCAGGGCCGGCAGGCGCGCATTGCTCGGGTCGAGGCTGCGCACCCTTTCGATGAAACGGCGGCCCTGGTCGGCGAGATTTTCGTCCCAGCCTTTGTTCTCCAGACACTTCACGATGGCCAGGGCGGCATTGAAGGCCACCTGAGTATTGCTGGGCATCTTTTTGGCCGCTTCAAGCATCAGCGCTACCGCGCCTTCGAAGTCGCCGGCACGCGCTTTCTCGGCGCCAGTGGAGATCAGGTCCACCACCTCGCGGCGGATGCTCTCGGCCAATTGTTCGGCGAGATGGCCCCGCCCGGCCGCTTCGAAGATCGCTTTGGCTTTGGCGATCGCCACTTCGTCCGGGGCATTGCGCATGACTTCGCAGATCACGTCCGAGGCCTCGGTCTCCATTTCGAGCTTCAGGCAATTGCGCGCCAGCTCCATCTTGACCCCATCGGACAAATCGGTGCGACCGCGGCTGGCCTCCACCGCCTTGACCAGCGCCGCCGCCGCTCCTTTGGTGTCGCCAGTCTGGGTGAGCACCATGGCCTGGGATAAGGCTGAGCAGGCCTCGGTGGTCTCGACCCCGCGCATGGAGCGGTCGAGGTCGCGGATGACCTTGCCGGCGCCGTCGACATCACCCTGTCCGACCAAGGCCCGCACCAGCTTGACGTGGTCCTCGGGATTGCGGAATTCCGAGTACTTGCCCTGGTGTACGACTTCCGAGAGCACCTTTTCGGCGGTCTGGTGGTCACCGGCCTCGATCGCCATGTCGCCGAGTTTACGCAGGCGTCGCACCACATGCGGGGATACCGCCACGGCGTCGGCCAGTACGTCGAGGGCCGCCTCGATGCTGCCTTTGGCTTCCTTGGCCTTGGCCAGCCAATCGTAGGCATCGAGATAATTCTTGCTTTCGCTGATCAGATTTTCGAGGAGTTCCTCGGCCTCGCCGAACTCCTTCTGCATGAACAGCGTTTTCGCCAGGCCGAGCCGCGCCCAGGGCACTGCCTTTAGTTCCAGCACTTCCTTGTAGATCTCCTGGGCGCGATCGGCTTCGCCCAGCGCCACATGCAGTTCCGCCGCCAAGCGCAGGAAGTCGACCGCATATTGCGGGAACCTCGCGCGTCCATCCAGGCAGTGCGCGATGGCGTCGCGCGCTTCGCCCTTCTCCATGAGCTTGAAGGCGGGCAGAAAGACCTCGCGTTTGCGCAGGGCGCGGAAAATGCGATCGAACATCGTTTCCGCGGCGAAAGGCTTCAGGAGATAGTCGCTGGGCGCCAGTTCGGCGGCGCTGACCACGCGCTCATAACTCGATTCACTGGTCACCATGAAGAAAATGGTGGAGAGCGGCAGGAGATTGTGATGGCGCGCGTCTTCAAGGAAATGCTGGCCGTCCTGGCCCTCGTTGAAATGATATTCGCACAGGATCAGGTCGTAGTAGCGCTCTTTGAGCCTGCGTATGGCACCGTTGGCGGTACCGGCGTACTGGATCTGGGTAATGCCGCAACTGTTGAGCATGTTGCGCAGATTGCCGCGCATGCCAACGTGCGACTCGATGATCAACGCCGATAGACTGCTGAAATCATCCATGATCTGGTGTCAAAGCCGATGCGCGCCTGAGCGGCAACCACCGCCCTAACGGCGGCATCCCCTATCCGGCTACGGCAGGCTCCCCCCAAAGCTTGAGGGCGACGGAGTGCCAGCGGGGAATTTGCAGCAGCTCAATCTTCCTCGTCGCGCAGTTTGAATTTGGCCGCGAGCTGCGCCTGTACCGGTGGCGGCACCTGGGCATAGTGGCTGAATTCGATGCTGTACGAGCCCTGGCCGCCAGTCAGGGATTTCAGGCGCGATTGAAATTCGGTGATTTCGGCCAGCGGCACCTCGCCAGTGATCGCGCTGGTTCCGGGAACCCGGTTTTCCGTGCCGGTGATGTGCCCACGCCGGCCCGAGAGTTCGCCGGAAAGGTCTCCGACGGCGTCATTGGGGCCCACCACCTCGATCCGCACGATGGGCTCCAGCACGATCGGCGAGGCCGCCAGAATGGCCGCGATGGTGGCCTTGCGCCCGGCGGTGACGAAGGCGACTTCCTTGCCGTCCACCGGGTGGGTTTTGCCGTCGTAGACGATCACTCGGACATCGTCCACCGGGTGGCCCGCGACCACGCCGTCGTGCAGGGCCTGGCGAACGCCTTTTTCAACCGCCGGCAGGAACACCGTGGGGATGACCCCGCCCTTGACGTGATCGACGAACTCAAAGCCGCTGCCGCGCTCCCTGGGCTCGATCTTGAGGAACACTTCGCCGAACTGTCCGGCGCCGCCGCTCTGCTTCTTGTGGCGATGGTGCCCCTCGGCGTGGCGAGAGATGGTCTCGCGGTAGGGAATGCGCGGCGGTGCGGTGGTGACTTCGATCTTATATTGGCTGGCCATCTTGTCCAGCTTGGACTTGAGGTGGATTTCGCCCAAACCGCGGATCACGGTTTCGTTGGTGGTGGGGTGGCGCTCGACCACGAAACAGGGGTCTTCCATCTCCAGCTTGTGCAGCACGTCGAAAAGTCGCTGCTCGTCGCCCTTGCGTTGGGTTTCCACCGCCAAACCCTGCATCGGTTGCGGGAACTCGAGGGGTTTGAGATGCAAGTGGTCTTCGTCGTGAGAGTCGTGCAGGACGCAGTCGAAACTGATTTCTTCGACTTTGGCCACCGCACCAATGTCGCCCGGCACCAGCTCATCGACCTCCACATAGTCTTTGCCCTGAAGCATGAACAAATGCCCGGCCTTGAACGGGCGCTTGCCCTCGCCGATGTAGAGCTGGCTGTCCTTGCGCACGGTGCCTTGGTAGACGCGGAAGATCCCGAGTTTGCCGACGAAGGGATCAACCACGACCTTGAACACATGCGCCAGTACATGCTGGTCCGCATCCGCTTCGGGGGAAAACGCCTCTGCCGCGGGGTCGCCCGGCGCGCCACGATAGAAAGGCGGCGGATTACCTTCCCTGGGACTTGGGGCGAGCGTGGCCAATACATCCAAGAGCTCGCGCACGCCCGCGCCGGTCCTGGCGGAGGTGAAGAGAATGGGGACCAGATGGCCTTCGCGCAGCGCCTTCTCGAAGGGCGCGTGCAGTTCGGTGGGCTTGGGATCGGCGCCGTCTTCGAGGTATCGCGCCAGCAGTGATTCGTCCTCCTCGACGATCTGGTCGATCAGCGCCCGGTGGGCTTCGGCCACCGACTCGAAATCCGCGTCGCCGGAGCTGTGTTCCAGCACCTCCACCACGTCGTGGCGGTCATGGGCGGGCAGGTCGAGCAGCATGCAGGTCTTGCCGAAACGCTCCCGAATCTGGTTCACCAAGCCAGGCAGATCGACATTGTCGGCGTCGATCTTGTTGACCACGATCATCCTTGCCAAGCCCCGATTGGCGGCCCAACGCATCATGCGCTCGGTGGCCAGTTCAATGCCGGTCTGGGCATTGATGACCACCACCGCGGTTTCCACCGCCGCCAGGGCTTCGATCGATTGCCCGGAGAAGTCGGGGTAGCCCGGAGTGTCGATGACATGGACGTGGACATCGCGCCAGGCGAAATGAATCAGCGCCGATTGCAGGGAATGCCCGGCGGACTTCTCCATGGGGTCGAAATCACAGACCGTATTGCCCTTTTCCACGCTGCCCATGGCCTTGATCGCGCCGGCGGCATGGAGCAGGGCTTCCGCCAGCGTGGTTTTTCCCGCGCCGCCATGACCCACCAGGGCGATCGCGCGAATGGCATCGGTTGTGTACCTAGGCATGAACTTCCTCCCGATCGAATAACGACGCTGTTGCGAAGCATTGTAGCAGTTGCCGCCAGGCGCGGGGCTTCACCACCCCGCGGCCGGGCGCGCTAAAATACACCGTTGCCGGCCGCCGCGGCGCGGCCACCGATCACCGAGGAGTCGCCATGCCCGCCTACCGTTCCCGCACTTCCACCCACGGCCGCAACATGGCTGGCGCCCGCGCCCTTTGGCGTGCCACGGGCATGAAGGAAGGCGACTTCGGCAAGCCGATCATCGCGGTGGTCAATTCCTTCACCCAATTTGTGCCCGGACATGTGCATCTGAAGGATTTGGGGCAGATGGTGGTGCGCGAAATCGAGGCCGCCGGGGGCGTGGGCAAGGAATTCAACACCATTGCCATCGATGATGGCATCGCCATGGGTCATGGCGGCATGCTCTATTCGCTGCCCTCGCGCGAACTCATCGCCGATTCGGTCGAGTACATGGTCAACGCGCATTGCGCCGATGCCCTGGTGTGCATTTCCAATTGCGACAAGATCACCCCGGGTATGCTCATGGCCGCCTTGCGGCTCAATATCCCGGCGGTATTCGTCTCCGGCGGGCCGATGGAGGCGGGCAAAGTGCTTTGGCAAGGCAAGGCGCGACAGGTGGACTTGATCGACGCCATGATCGAGGCGGGCGACGATCACAACTCCGACGCCGAAGTCGCCGCCATGGAGAGCGCTGCCTGCCCGACCTGCGGCTCCTGTTCGGGCATGTTCACCGCCAACTCCATGAACTGCCTGACCGAAGCCCTGGGCCTTGCGCTGCCGGGCAACGGTTCGCTGCTGGCCACCCATGCCGACCGCCGGCAACTCTTCCTGCGCGCCGGGCGGCTCATCGTTGAACTGTGCCGGCGCTACTATGAAGGTGGCGACCCTGCTGTGCTGCCCCGCTCCGTGGCGAGCTTCGCCGCCTTCGAAAATGCCATGACCCTGGATATCGCCATGGGCGGCTCGACCAACACCGTGCTGCATCTCCTGGCGGCGGCCCGGGAAGGTGGGGTGGATTTCAGCATGCGCGACATCGATCGCCTGTCGCGTCGCGTACCCTGTCTCGCCAAGGTCGCGCCCGCGACCCAGGATTATCACCTCGAAGACGTCCACCGCGCCGGCGGGGTCATGGGCATACTGGGTGAACTCGAGCGCGCCGGACTCCTCAATGCCGAGGCTTGCACCGTCCATGCACCCACTCTGGGCGAGGCGCTGGCGCGCTGGGACGTCAAGCGCAGCCCTGATCCGGTAATCCAGGACTTCTACCGCGCGGCCCCGGGCGGCGTCCCCAGTCAGAGCGCGTTCTCTCAGGCGCGGCGCTACGAGACCCTGGACCTCGATCGCCAAGGCGGTTGCATTCGGGACCTTGCCCACGCTTACTCGCAGGATGGCGGCCTCGCCGTGCTCTTCGGCAACATCGCCGAGCAAGGCTGCATGGTCAAGACCGCCGGAGTCGATGAATCGATCCTGCGCTTCAGTGGCCGCGCGCGGGTGTGCGAATCGCAGGAGGAAGCGGTGCAGAAGATCCTGACCGACCAGATCGTTCCGGGCGACGTGGTGGTGATACGCTATGAAGGGCCTAGAGGTGGGCCGGGTATGCAGGAGATGCTCTATCCCACCAGTTACCTGAAGTCCAAGGGCTTGGGCAAACAATGCGCGCTCCTGACCGACGGGCGTTTTTCGGGCGGCACTTCCGGGCTTTCGATCGGGCACGCCTCACCGGAGGCCGCGGCCGGAGGTGCCATAGGCTTGATCGTGGAGGGTGATCGCATCGACATCGACATTCCAGAGCGAGGCATTCATCTGGCGGTCGGCGCCGAGGAACTGGCAGCCCGCCGCCGCGCCATGCAGGCCTTGGGCGAGCGGGCCTGGCAACCGGCGGCGCGCCAGCGCGAGGTTTCAGCGGCGCTCAAGGTTTATGCCGCGCTCACCACCTCGGCCGATACCGGCGCGGTGCGCGACGCGAGTCGCCTGCGCTAGAAGCGCGCCGGCGGCCGGATCCAGCAGCAAGCAGTACGAGACCAACAGATCAGCGCAGCGACCGGAAGAGGGAAGGAGCCAGAGACCAGAATCGTGAATCGGGGGGGTGCGCGGCGCGGGCAGTAGCGCGCGCCGACAGGAGGGCATCATGCAACAGACCATCCATCCGCCTCCGGGCTATCGCGGCGTGCGCGACCACCGCGCCCCGCCTCGGGCGGTGGCGCGCCTGGCCGAGAAGGCGGGCGTGCGTTTCAACGGCGATGCCCCCTGGGACATTCAGGTGCGCGATGCCAAACTGTATCGCTACATTCTGCGTCGGGGCTCGCTGGGCTTTGGCGAAGCCTACACGGAGGGCCTCTGGGAGTGTGCCCGGCTCGACGAGCTGTTTAGCCGGCTCCTCGCCGCCGACGCTGACGCGATGCTGGAACGGCGCCGGCCGATGCGGCGGCTGGGGTCGCTGCTGCGGCAATCGCTGCTGAATCGGCAAGCCGCCCGACGCGCCTTTCAAGTGGGCGAGCGCCATTACGACATCGGCAACGATGTCTTCGAAGCCATGCTCGACCCCAGCATGAGTTACTCTTGCGGCTATTGGGCCGGTGCCGAGGATCTCGACCAGGCGCAGCGCGACAAGCTCGACCTGATCTGCCGCAAACTCGAACTCAAACCCGGCGAGCACCTGCTCGACATCGGCTGTGGCTGGGGCGGTCTCGCCCGGCATGCCGCCGAGCATTACGGCGCGGTGGTGACCGGGATCACGGTCTCGCGCGAACAGCAGGCCCTGGCGAGCAGACGCTGCGCCGACTGGCCGATCGACATCGTGCTTCTGGATTACCGCGATCTCACCGGGCGGTTCGACAAGGTGGTTTCAGTAGGCATGTTCGAGCATGTCGGGCGCAAGAATTACCCGGCCTACTTTTCCAAGGTCGCGGATTTGTTGGAGCCGCGCGGCCTGTTCCTGCTGCATACCATCGGCAATTACATCAGCTCACCGACGGTCGATGCCTGGATCGAAACCTACATCTTTCCCAATGGCAAGATTCCCGCCGGCAGCGAAATCGCGCGCGCCGCCGAGGGGCGATTGCTGATCGAGGACTGGCACAACATCGGGCCGGACTACGACCGCACGCTCCTGAGCTGGTGGGAAAATTTCCAGCGCGCCTGGCCACGGCTGCAAGCGCGCTACGGCGAGCGCTTCTTCCGCATGTGGAAATATTACCTGCTCTGCTGCGCCGGTTACTTCCGTTCCCGCCAGGGACAGGTCTGGCAAATCGTCTTTAGCCGCCGTGCGCGCGGCGGAGCGTACCGCTCGGTGCGCTGAACGAAGGCGCCGCCCGAAACGGGTTGTCCACGGCGTTTGCTCCGACGCCGCAGTCATCGGGCCGCAACGCGCCCTTCATGCAATTGCAACAGCGTTTTCTTACATTGCCTCGTACCTCGAATCAATGGAGAAAACGACATGCTGCAACAGGCTCCACACGCGCGCGCGTCGCGCCGCCCCGGGCTGCGGGTGACTCTAGCCCGGAGCAAAACCGAGATCCTGGAGGCCCAGCGCCTGCGCTATCGCATCTTCGCGGAGGAAATGGGGGCGAGGCTGCCCAGCCGCGAGCCTGGGGTCGATCAAGACATTTATGACCCGTTCTGCGAGCACCTGATCGTGCGCGACGAAAGCGCCGACCGCGTGGTGGGTACCTACCGCATCCTCGCGCCTGAGGCCGCCCGGCGGATCGGAGGGTATTACTCGGAGACCGAGTTCGACCTCACCCGCTTGCAACTCCTGCGCGGCGGCATGGTGGAGATCGGGCGCTCTTGCATCGATCCGGAGTACCGCACCGGCGGCACCATCGCGCTGCTCTGGGGTGGTCTGGCGCGCTACATGGCCCAGGGAAACTACCGCTATCTGATCGGTTGCGCCAGTATCAGCATGGCCGATGGTGGCCACGCCGCGGCGAATCTGTGCAGCCGGCTGGGTGATCACCTCGCGCCGGTCGAGTACCGGGTGTTTCCGCGCCATCCTTTGCCCGTGGATCGCCTCTATACCGGACAGCCGGCCGAAATGCCGCCCTTGATCAAGGGATATCTGCGCGCCGGCGCCTGGGTGGGCGGCGACCCGGCCTGGGATCCGGACTTCAACACCGCCGACCTTCTGATCATGATGTCCATGGCCCGGGTGGACCAGCGTTACGCCCGGCACTTTGTCGAGCGCCAAGCGGCATGACCGGGGCGCAGAACGTCCAGGCGGTGGCAATGCCGGTGCCGGTCGACGACCCATTTGAAGAGCGGGGCCGGGCTACTTCATCGCGAAGCGTGGCGATGGCGGGACTGCGTTGGCGCGCCGCCTTTCGGGTGGGGCGTGTGGGCCTGCACCTCGCCTGGGCGATCGCCACCGTGGCGCTGCTCTACCCCTGGTTGCCGCGGCCGGCGCATTTAACCTTGAAACGGCGCTGGTCTCGGCAACTCCTTGGCATTCTGGGAGTGCGCCGCGAATCCTCAGGCGAATTGCCGTCGGCCCCGTGCTTGTTGGTCGCCAACCATGTGTCCTGGCTGGACATTTTCGTCATCAACGCACTCGTCCCGACCGCTTTCGTGTGCAAGGCCGAGGTGCGGCGATGGCCGGTCGTGGGCTGGCTGTGCGCGCACACGGAAACGGTCTTTCTGCCCCGGGGCAGCCGCCGCGCCGCGCGCCAGACTGCCACGCTGGTCGCCGAGCGTCTCGCCCAAGGCCGATCGCTTGCGGTCTTCCCTGAGGGCACCACCAGCGACGGCACCGCCCTATTGCCTTTTCATGCCGCCTTGCTCCAGGGCGCACTGGATGCTGGTATGCCGCTGCAGCCACTGGCGCTCACCTATTTCGACGCCGGCGGTGCCGGCGCGCAGGCGGCCGCGTATTGTGGTGAAACCTCGCTGCTCCAGTCCATCTGGCGCATCGCCGCGGCGCGAGAACTCCGGGTGCTGCTCCAAGTACTGCCAGTCATCCCCAGCGGCGCCGATCGGCGAATTCTCAGCGCGGTGGCGCGCAGTCGCATTGCCGACGCGATCGCCGAGAGCCAAGTTGCGGGTAGAGGTTCGCGCGTCAGGGAGACGCCGATCAAACCAGGATTCGCCATTTCGGCAAGAGCCGGAATCCAGGAAATCTAACGAACCGGGCCCCGGCGTTCGCCGGCGAAACAGCCTCAATCAGTGGTGTCCGAATTCGCGAAGGCGCCCGGAGGCCGCGGTCCGGAAGGCGCGACTGACCGGACCGTGGTCGCGCGAGGAGCGGGGTGCGTCCGCGGCGACATCATGGTGCAAAGATCGCGCCGCAGAATGAGCATCCCTACCAACCATCGAAAACGCATATGCAACCGAAACTCGGCGCGCGCGCCCGGAATTACCGCGATCTGGTGCTCGCGATCGCGCTTTTCCTGGTGCTTGATCTCGGCGTGCTGGTGTTCAATTTCTATGCCTCCGGCCGCATCGCTGCCGACACCTCGAAAATCAACGCCAGCGGCGAATTGCGCATGTATTCGCAGCAACTCACTAAAGCAGTGTTGACCTTGGCGCAGGAAACCCGCGATGGCATGCCCTTTCAGACCAGCCAGGCGCAAATCACCGAGTCCTACCAGAATTTCAGCAAGGCACTCACGGCGCTCAGTGAGCGGCAGGATGCCAATCCCTTGACCCGGTTGCTATCCGGTGCCTCGATCGAGCAGGAGGCGGAACTGCTCCAAGCCGTGGCCACCTACTGGCAACCGATAGATTCGGCGTTGGCACCGGTGCTGCACGCGATGTCCCGGCAAATTCCGCCGGATCCGATCGATGTCGAAATCACCGTCAACAAGCTGGTGGCGCGCAACATTCGCCTCATGCAGCTCGCCAACGACCTGACCCAGCACCTGGAACAGCAGGCGATGGCAAGCACCCGGCAGCTGAGGACGATTCAGGTCGCGGCGATTATGCTCGCGCTGGTGAACTTCGCCTTCATCATTCTGAAATTCGTGCGCGCCCTGCGCCAAAGCGACCGCGCGGCCGAGGCGGCGCGCGAGGAGACCGAAGAAATCCTCGACACTCTGCGCGAGGGCCTGTTCCTGCTCAACCGGGACGGGACGATTGGCAGTCAGCGCTCGGCTTCGCTGGAGCGGCTTTTCGACCGCGAGCTGCGCGACGGCGAGCGCTTCGCCGGGGTGCTTGGCGGACTGGTCAGCGCCGAGAGCGCGAGCGTGGCCATGGAGTATGTGGACCTGCTCTTCCACGACCGCATCAAGGGTGGCTTGCTGGGGCAGCTCAACCCCCTCGATGAGGTGGCGCTGAGCCAGACCGCGGAGGGCGCGCGCGAGACCCGGCACTTGAGCTTCGATTTCGCACAAGTGCGCCGGGAAGGAAAGGTGATCGCGCTACTGGTGTCGGTTCACGACATCAGCGAGAAGGTCCGGCTGCGCCGGGAGCTGGCTGGTGCGGAAGAGCAGGCGCGGGGCGAGGTCGAATTGCTGCTCGCCGCGCTCGATCAGGAGCCGGCGCTGATCACCGCGTTTCTTGACGCTGCCCAGGCCAAGTGCCTGGAAATGAACGAGGACTTGCGGCAAGTGGAAGCGAGCCCTCGCGCGTACGCGGGCATGATCGACCGCCAGTACCGCGCGGTTCATACCATCAAAGGCGAAGCCGGCTTGCTCGGCTTTGGCCATATCGAGCGTGAGGCGCACCAAGTCGAGGAAGAGCTCAGTGCCTTGCGCGGCCGGCGCGCCGTCAACGGCAATGATCTGATCCCGCTCGCCGTCGCGCTCAATGCTCTGCGGCAGCAACTCGATCGGTTACGAGAGATTTCCGCCAAGGTGCGAGGCTACGCCGGTAAGCCGGTGCTCGACCCGCTCGACGCGCTCTTGCGGCAAGTCGAGCGCTTCACTCGCGAGACCGCCAGGGACCTGTCCAAGGAAGTCGAATTCGAGGCGGTCGCGACGCCGCTGTCGCGGGTTCCTCCGGCGCTCTCCCAATTGCTGCGGGAGGCAGTGCCGCAGCTCGTGCGCAATGCCGTGGTACATGGCATTGAGAGCGCCGATGAGCGTTTGCGCGCCGGCAAGTCGGCCGCGGGCCGGATTCGCGTGGTGGTGGAGCCGCGCGAGGACGATCTGGTGGCGGTCTCGGTGTGGGACGATGGGCGCGGCATTTGTGCCGATACCCTGCGCCACGAGTTGGTTGCTCTGGGCCGCAAGTCCAAGGAGGAAGTGGCGCAGATGAACGACCGGGAGGTGGTCGCGCAGCTCTTCGAGCCCGGCTTCAGCACCGCCACCGCGGTAAACCGGCACGCCGGGCGTGGCGTCGGACTGGATCTCATCCGCGCCCTGCTCACCCGCCTGGGCGCGAGTCTCAGGGTTTCATCCCAACCGAAGCATTACACCAAGTTCACGCTGCTGGTGAAGGCATGAAACTGCTGATTGTTGACGACTCCATGGTCATGCGCAATCACATCGCCCGGCTTTCCAGCGACGGCAGCCTGCCCGAAGTGGAAATCGTCGGTCTCGCGGCCAATGGGCGCGACGCCGTCGCACAGGCCCGGCGTCGGGGTCCGGACTGCATCACCATGGACCTCACCATGCCTGAAATGGATGGCGAGGCCTGCATCGGGGAGCTGGCCCGTTTGCTGCCCCGCGCGCGCATCCTGGTGGTTTCCGCGCTCTCGGACAAAGCCACCGCGCTGCGTGCCATTCGCCGCGGCGCCCATGGCTTCGTACACAAGCCCTTCACCGAGGAGCAATTGCGCCAGGCGCTGCGGGAGCTCATGTCATGAGCCGGCGCAACTTGCGTGCCGCCGATATCCGGGTGTTCTCCGAAGCGGTACGTGATTTCTTCGCCGCCACTACGAGCGAAAGCGCCGAAGTGCGCTCGGCCTATGTGCTGGAAGGCGATGAGGCGATCCTCTGGAATGACTACAACGGGCTGATCGAGGTCGATGGTGGATTCAGCGGCTGCATCGCCTTTTCGGCGCCGCGCGGCCTGCTGAGTCACGTCTTGCTGCGCATGGGCGACCAGGAGTTCTCCGACGCCAATCATTGCGATATCGTCGGCGAGATCGCCAATATTCTTTCCGGCAGCGCCAGGCGACACTTCGGCGAAGGCCTGCGAATCTCGACGCCGACTGCGCTGCCCGGGCGAGGGCCTTGTGTGCCGAGGCCCGCCGACCGCACCGCCTACGCCATTCCGCTGCGCTGGAACGGCTACGAGGCGGACTTGGTGATCAACCTGGAGTCCTGCGGTTGAGTGACCGCCGACGACGGTTCGGGAGGCAGGACGCGCCAGGCCGGAAAGACCGCGCTGAAGGTGCTGCCAAGGCCCGCCTGGGAGCTGATTTCGAGCGTAGCCTGATGACGCAACAGAACGTGCTTGACGATGGCCAGGCCCAGGCCGGTACCGCCGGAATCGCGGGAACGGCCTCGATCGACGCGATAGAAGCGTTCGGTAAGGCGCGGGATGTGCTCTTCGGCGATGCCGATGCCGGTGTCTTCGACGCTGAACACGCCACGGCCATCCCGAATCGTCCAGTGGATCCGGATGCTGCCGCCCTCGGGGGTATAGCGCACGGCGTTGCTCACCAAGTTGGAAAAAGCGCTGCGCAGTTCCTCGCGGCTGCCTCTGAGCCGATCCGGCGAGGCCATGCCGAGCACTGCGTGACGCCGGTTGGAGAGGCGCAGGCCTTCGAGGCGCAGGTCCTCGACCAGCGCCGCCAGGTCGATCTCCTCTTCGCGCGGGGATTGAACTTCTCCTTCGAGGCGCGACAAGGTCAGGAGATCATCGACCAGGCGCAGCATGCGCTGTGCCTGATCATCCATGATCAGAAGCTGGCGTCGAGCCAATTCCTCGCGCCCACCGGTGTCTTCGACCAGATGTTCGATGAAACCGGTGATCACCGTGAGGGGCGTGCGCAGTTCGTGCGACACATTGGCGACGAAATCGCGGCGCATGGTCTCGGCGCGTTCGATTTGGGTGACGTCGAAACTGACCAGGAGCTTGCGGTCCTTGCCGAACCGGACCACTTCGATGGAGTAGACCATGCCCTTGCGTTCCCCCGGGCGGTGGAGGAGGGTGGTGCCCTTGCTTCCCTTGGCGATCAGATCCGTCAAACCGGGCAGACGCACCAGGTTGGTGAGCAACAGCCCCACATCCTGCTCGCCGCGCAAGCCGAGATGCTGCTCGGCGACGCGGTTGGACCACAGAATACGATCGTCGGCGTCGAGAATGACCAGACCGTCAGGCGAGGCTTCCGCCGCCTGGCTGAAGATCTCCAGTTCGCCTTGAACGCGGGTGACCGCCTTGTGCTCGCGCCGCAGCATGCGATAGAGCTCGACAAAAACGTTGCCCCAGGCACCCCAGGCGTCGGGAATGTCACGCCGCTCCGGGGCTTTGAGCCAGCGCTGCAAGCGCGCCAATTGCAGGGTGTGGGTTGTGAGCAGCGCGGCGAGCGCCAGCGCCGCGCAGGCCAAGCCCGTCACCGCACCGAAGATCGCTCCGGCCAGCGCGCTCGCCGCGGCGATGCCGAGTAGGCGCAGGCCCAGTGCCAGCCAGACCGATGCCACGGTCGCTCAGCGCGGCATGGCCAGTTTGTAGCCCGCGCCGCGCACCGTCTTCACCAGCTCTTCGCCCTTGGGCCCCAAGGCCACGCGCAGGCGGCGAATCCGCACGTCGACGGTGCGTTCTTCGATGAATACATGGTCGCCCCAGACCTGGTCCAGCACCTGGGTGCGGCTGAACACCCGGCCGGGATGCGCCAAAAAGAAGCGCAGGAGCTTAAATTCGGTGGGCGCCAACTCCACCGGCTGACCGTCGATGGTGACCTCGTGCGAAATCGGGTCGAGGTGAATGGGGCCTACCGTCAGACTGGTCTCGGCGGCGTGCGGCGCGCGCCGGCGCAGCACCGCCTGGATGCGAGCGAACAGTTCGCGGGGGCTGAAGGGCTTGACCAAGTAGTCATCGGCGCCTTGCTCCAGGCCGGCCACGCGATCGGCTTCTTCGCCACGGGCGGTGACCATGATGATGGGCAGGTTCTCGGTGCGCGACGATTCGCGCAATTGGCGGGCCAGAGCCATGCCGGACATTTTGGGCAGCATCCAGTCGATCAGCACCACGTCCGGGAGCACCGATTTCAACGCCGCCAGGGCCTCTTCGGCGCTGCCCGCGGTAGTGGCCTTCATCCCGGACTTTTCCAGGGTGTAGCGGATCAGCTCCTGGATGGCTGAATCGTCTTCGACGACGAGCGCGTGGGTGGCCATACGATCTCAGTTGCCTCCGTCGGATTCGGGGACGATTTCGCGGGTGGTGTGCCGTACGTCAGTGCCATGGACAATGTAGATCACCTGCTCGGCGACGTTCTTGATATGGTCGCCGATGCGCTCGATGGCCTTGGCGACCCAGACGATGTCCAGCGCCGTGGAAATGGTGCGCGGGTCTTCCATCATGTAGGTGACGAGTTGGCGCACGATACCGCGGAATTCACCATCGATGGTGGCATCCGCGGCGATAATGCGTTCGGCCTCCTGGGCATCGAGCCGCGCCATGGCGTCGAGCACCCGGCGCAGCATCGCCACCGCCAGTTCGCCAGCATGGCGAACGTCGGCGGAACGGGGGATCTGTAGGCGGCCGCGATCGTAGATCTGCCTGGCCATGCGGGCGATCTTCTCCGCTTCGTCACCGGTGCGTTCGAGGTCGGTGACGATCTTGCTCACCGCCATGATCAGCCTTAGATCGCTCGCCGCGGGTTGGCGCCGAGCGATCACGTGAGCACAGGCGTCGTCGATTTCGACTTCGTAGCTGTTCACCTGCCGGTCGCCGTCGGTCACCTGCGCCATGAGGTCGTAATCGCCGCTGGAGAGACACTCGATGGCGGAGCGAATCTGGCTCTCCACTAGCCCGCCCATCTGCAGCACGCGCGAGCGGATGTCCTCAAGATCGGAGTCGAATTGCTTGGAAAGGTGTTCGCTGTGGGGCATGGAAGTTCCTGTCCGGATCAGCCGAAGCGGCCGGTGATATAGGCTTCGGTCTGCGGGTTCGTGGGTTTGATGAAAATGTCATCGGTCCAGCCGAATTCGATCATTTCACCCAGGTACATGTAGGCGGTGAAATCGGAGACCCGTGCCGCCTGTTGCATATTATGCGTCACGATCAGGATCGTCACCTTCTGCTTCAATTCGGCGATCAACTCCTCGATGCTGGCGGTGGCGATCGGATCCAGCGCCGAGGTCGGTTCGTCGAAAAGCAGGATTTCGGGCTGAGTGGCGAGTGCGCGGGCAATGCACAGACGCTGTTGCTGTCCACCGGAGAGGTTGAAGGCCTGCTCGTGCAGACGATCCTTGACTTCGTTCCAGAGCGCCGCGCCGCGCAAGGCTTCCTCGACCTTTTCTTCAAGGATCGCGCGTTTGTTGACGTTTCGTACCCTTAGGCCATAGGCGATGTTCTCGAAAATGGTCTTTGGAAACGGATTGGGCTTCTGGAAAACCATCGAAAGGCGCATGCGCACTTCGATCGGATCGACACCTTTGTCCAACAGGTTGACGTTATCTGGCAGGAGCCGGATTTCGCCTTCGTAGCGATTGCCCGGATAGAGATCGTGCATGCGGTTGAAACAGCGCAGAAAGGTCGACTTGCCGCATCCCGAAGGGCCGATCAAGGCGGTGACGCGCTTGTCGTGGATGGGCATGTCGATGGTCTTGAGCGCGTGGAAATCGCCGTAGTAGAAATTCAGGCGCCGTGCGGCGGCCTTGATCGGGAGCGTGTCCAGGGCGGGTTTGGGTTCAGCCATGTCGGTTCACCACTTGATATTGCGGCGAATGCGCAGCCGCAGCCAGATGGCCAGGCCGTTCATCGCCAGGGTCATGAAGACCAGAATGAAACCAGCCGCCGCGGCATTGGCTTGGAAGGCTGGATCGGGGCGGGAGGTCCAATTGAAAATCTGAATGGGCATTACCGTGAACGGCGACATCAGCCATTCGAAAGACAGAAAGGGAAACTCGCTGCCGACCGGCGAAGGCGGCAGGAAGGCGATGAAGGTGAGCGCGCCGACGGTGATGATGGGCGCGGTTTCGCCAATCGCCCGCGCCATGCCGATGATCACGCCGGTGAGGATGCCGCCGGTGGAGTAGGGCAGGATGTGCCCTTGCACCACCTGCCACTTGGTCGCACCGAGCGCGTAGGCGGCCTCGCGGATGGCGCCTGGAATGGCCCGGATTGCCTCGCGGGTGGCAACGATCACCACCGGCAGGATCAGTAGCGCCAGCGTCAGGCCGGCGGTGGCGATCGATTGCCCCAGACCGAACTCATAGACAAAGAGGCCCAGGGCCAGCAGGCCATAGACGATCGACGGTACGCCGGCAAGATTGCTGATGTTGATTTCGATGATGTGAGTGACCCAATTGCTGGGGGCGTATTCCTCGAGATAGATTCCCGCGGCCACGCCCAGCGGTACCGCCACCACGGCCGTGACCAGCATCACCAGGGTGGTGCCGATCCAGGCGGACAGGATGCCGGCTTGGCCAGAGCGACGAGAGGGAAACGAGGTGAAGAACTCAGGCGTCAGGCGGTTGTAACCGTCGAGCAGCATATCCACGAAGAGGGTGACGAAGGTCATCAAGCCGAGGGCCAGGCAAACCAGCCCGAGGATGCCGAAGACGACATCCCAGCGCTTGTGTCTGGCGATCAGCATGCGGATTTCGGAGACTTCCTGGGGCATCATGGCCGCGTTCCTCCGACCGGCGTAATCGCCGTGGGTGCGTCACTGTCTGCTGACGCGGGCAAAGTCCGAGCGAAGCGCATCAGTAGCGTTCCCGGTATTTGTGGCGCAGCCAGTAGCCGATGATGTTGAACACCAGAGTGAGCAACATCAGCGTCAGGCCGGCGGCGAAAATGGTCTGGTAGCCGACGCTGCCGTGCGGCAGGTCGCCCAGGGCGACTTGGACGATGAACGCGGTGATGGTGGCGGCAGGTTCCAGCGGATTCCAGGTCAAGTTGGGCTGCATGCCGGCGGCGACCGCCAAGATCATGGTCTCCCCCACCGCTCGTGAAATGCCAAGGATATAGCCGGCCATGATGCCGGAAAAAGCCGCCGGCACGACCACTTTGACGGCGGTCTGAAAGCGGGTGGCGCCCATCGCGTAGGAACCCTCCCGCAGGCTCATGGGAACCGCGCGCATGGCGTCCTCGGCCAGCGAACTCACCGTCGGGATGATCATGATGCCCATCACCAAACCCGCTGACAGCAGGTTGAAACCCGGCAGCTCGGGAAAGATTTTTTGCAGGAGCGGGGTCACGAACAGCAGGGCGAAGTAGCCATAGACGATGGTCGGCACGCCCGAGAGCAGTTCCAGGGTGGGCTTGGCCAGTTCGCGCAGGCGGGGGCCGGCGAACTCGGAAAGATAGATGGCGATGACCGTTCCCAGCGGAATGGCTACCAGCAGCGCCACCGCGGAACTCACTAGCGTGCCCGACATCAGTACCATGATGCCGAAGTGGGCGTCGTCGAAGAGCGGCGTCCACTGGGTGTCGAACAAAAAACTGGTCAGCGGGACATGCTGAAAGAAGACCACGGACTCGGAAACCAGGATATAGACGATGCCCGCCGTGGTGAAGACCGAGACCAGGGCCGCGCTGAACAAGATCAGCTCGATGATCTTTTCTTTGAAGTGACGCGAGGCGCGGTGGCCCAAACGGCTTGCCGAGGGAGACATGGGGTGATCGAGGGTGGGAGAGGCGGTGCCGCTCATGATAGCGAACTCGGCTGGACAGGCAAGACAAAATGAAGGCCGACACCAGGGTCGGCCCTCGGTGCGCAGTGGGAGATCAGAGCTTGGCTTCGCGCGTCAGGAGCTCGTCGATGGTGATGCCCACTTCGGCGACACCCCCGAACACGGTGCCCAACTTGCCCTTTTTCAGATGGTCGAGGTTGCCGGTGTAGGCCTTTTCCGGAAGGGGCACGTACTTCACTTCCCGCGACATCTTCGCCCCGTGTTTCATGTAGTAGGCGACGAACTTCTGCACCTCGGGGCGCAGGTAGGACTTCTCGTTCACATAGATGAAGATCGGCCGCGACAGGGGTTCGTAGGAACCGTTGATGACGTTTTCCATGGAAGGTGCTACCGCCTGGCCCCTGGGGTTCACGACCGGAACCGACCTGAGCTTGCCGGTGTTCTCGGCATAGTACGCGAAGCCGAAATAGCCGATGGCGTTAACGTCTTGGGTGACGCCCTGAACCAGCACGTTGTCGTCTTCCGAGGCGGTGTAGTCACCACGGCTCGACTTGGACTTGCCGACGATGGCTTCGGTAAAGTAGTCGAAAGTGCCGGAATCCGCACCCGCGCCGAAGAGCTTCACCGGTTGATCGGGCCACGCGGGGTTGACCTGATTCCAGCGCATGACCTTGCCCTGCGCCGTCGGCTCCCACAGTTTCTTCAGCTCGGCCACGGTCATTTGCTTGATGAAGCTGTTCTTGGGGTTGATCACCACGGTCAGGGCATCGAAGGCGACCGGAAGTTCGAAATACTTGATGCCCGCGGCGGTGCAGGCTTCCATTTCCTTCTTCAGGATGGGGCGCGAGGCGTCGGAAATGTCGATCTCACCGCGGCAGAACTTCTTGAAGCCGCCGCCCGTGCCGGAAATACCCACCGTGACTTTGATGGCGTTCTTTTCCGATTTTTGGAACTCTTCCGCCACCGCCTCGGTGATGGGATAAACCGTGCTTGAACCGTCGATCTTCACCACATTGGCCTGAGCCAGCGCGCCGCCGGCGGCGGTGATGCCCAGCGCGCACGCCAGCACCGTCAGCTTGAGTTTTTGCGAAACCATGAACTTGCTCCTTGTCTTTGGGGATTGCCGAGCGAAGTTTATTGAAGCAAGGTTACGCTGGTGTGACAGCGGTGCCGGGTTTGGGGATCTTGAAAGAACCTTATTGCGCGATTTGATTGCCGCATAAGCGCTCAGTCCGCCGGGACCGTTCGCTCCCTGGCCCAAAGCCGCAGATAGGCGATCTTCTCCGCCATGACCACCGCCAGCGGCCGGGTGCGGGCCATTTCGGCGCTGACCTGGGCGGTGGCCATGGTCTGGTTTTCCAGGCGTGCGGCGTACATCGAGGCCACCACCGCCTGCTCCAGTTCGGCGCCGGAGAAACCTTCCGAGGCCTTGGCCAGGGCTGGAAGATCGAAGCGATCGAGATCATGGCCGCGGCGCCGGAGGTGGATGCGCAGAATTTCCGCGCGCTGCGCTTCTCCCGGCAGATCGACGAAAAAGATCTCGTCCACCCGGCCCTTGCGGACCAGCTCTGGCGGCAGGCGTTCGATGTCGTTGGAAGTGGCGATCATGAACACGCGCTGCCGCCGCTCCGCCATCCAGGTGAGCAGCGTGCCCAGCACACGGCGGCTTTCGCCGCCGTCGGCGTCGCTGGTGGCGAGGCCCTTTTCGATCTCGTCGAGCCACAGGACGCAGGGCGCCATGGCGTCGGCCACCTTGAGCGATTCGCGCAGATTGCGTTCGGTTTCGCCCAGGTATTTGTTGTAGAGGGCGCCGAAATCGAGCCGCAGCAAGGCCACCCCCCAGGCCGAGGCGACCGCCTTGGCGGCCATGCTCTTGCCGCAGCCCTGCACCCCGAGCAGCAGGATGCCCTTGGGCACCTCGAGCTTGGTGAGGGCAGGGTCGCCCAGGAAGGCCTCACGCCGGGCCAGCAGCCAGCGCTTCAATTGGGCGAGGCCGGCCAGATCGTCGAGCTTCACCGTGGCGCTTTCCAGTGAAAGCACGCCTTCGCGCCCCAGAAGCTCGCGCTTGGCCTTGTAAATGCGCTCGAAATCGGCCAGGGTGAGGGTGCCGTCATCCAGGAGGATTTGGCGAATCACCCGCCGGGCATCGTCGGCGCCCAAGCCCGAAAGGTGCTGGAGCAGCCCTTCGACCGCCTCGGGCTCGCCCATGGGCTCGCGTCCGGGGAAGTTGGTGCGGATTTGTGCCACTTCCTCCTTGAGGATGGTCAGCACCTCTTCCTTGGTCAGAGAAGGCAAGTCGAACCTCGCTGCGACTTTGTCGAGGTCCGCTGGCAACTTCAGGCCATGGCCCACCAGGAAGAAGGTGCTCCCTGCCCTCGCCAGAGCGTCTTTCAAGAGTCGCGCATGCACCGGATCATCGAGAAAAGGATGCAGGTCGAGCAACAGGTAGAGGCCGGCCGGGGCCCCTGAGGCGAGGTGGCGCAGCAGGTCGGCGGGTTTGGCGAAACCCGCGGGTCCGGCCTCGATCCGATCGCGGCGTAGCAGGCCCTCGCTCACCTTCCAGCGGAAAACGGCGAGTCCCCGCTGCTTCGCCAGGGCTTCGACAAGGCCCGTGGCGCGGGCCTCTTCATGGGTATCGATACCGACCAGATGAAACTTCGCATCGACCAGGAGTTCGAGTTCGCGCGGCAAATCCATGGGCAGGGAGCGGGAGAGGCTAGGGTCGAGGCCGCCATCTTACACCGCCCACGCCCATCGCCGGGGAGGCGGAATGGACTTGAGTCCCGGCAACAGGCTGCTTGAAACGCACAAATTGTGAGATCATCGCCTCGGGCTTTTTTCCCACCCCGCTTGGTGGTGGGAATACTGAAAGGAAGCTGCATGAGAAGCGCAAAACTCGCTGGCGCCATGTTCGCTCTGGCCCTGTCCCTGCTTGCCGCCCTGGCGCTGGCCGCGCCACCCAGGGCCGCGCCGAAATATGTGGCGGCCCAGCCTTTGGCCGAAATCCTCACCACGCCGGTGGGTCCGGTGCAGTCCGGCCCGGTGCAGGTACCGATCATCACCTGGGGGGGCGACATCGCCACCATCCTGGGCAATGGCAACGCCAAGGCCACCGATAGGAGCAGCGTCTTCGGCAAGCTCGGTCTGAATCTGCAGTTGCTGCGCGAGGATGTTTTCGCCAAGCAACTCGAAGCCTACCTCGCCGGACGATCGCCGTTTCTGCGCGGGACCCTGGGCATGGTGCAGATGGCGGCGGACGCTACCGCCAGGGACCCCCGCACCAGGCCGGTGGTGATCTATCAATTGACCTGGTCCACCGGCGGCGATGCGCTGGTGGTCAAAGGCGGCATCAAGACCGCGAAAGACCTGCGCGGCAAGACCGTGGCGCTCCAGGCTTATGGCCCGCATGTGGATTATCTGGCCAAGATTCTCGCCGACGCCGGGCTGTCGATGAAGGAGGTGAAGCTCAAGTGGGTGGCCGATCTTACCGGAAGCGCCAACTCACCCGCCAGTGCCCTCGCCGACGCCGGCGTCGATGCCGCCATGGTGATTATTCCCGATGCCATGGCACTTACCTCCCGCGGCACGGTCGGTACCGGCGCCGAGGATTCGGTGAAAGGGGCGCGCATTCTGCTGACCACCAAGACCGCCAGCCGCATCATTACCGATGTCTATGCGGTGCGTTCCGATTATCTGCAAGCCAACCGCCCAACAGTGGAGAACTTCGTGCGCGGTTTGCTGCAATCCCAGGAGGCGCTCAAACAACTGGTGGCGGCCAAAAGCACGCGCGCGGCGGAATACAACAAGACCATGCAGGCGGCGGCGCAGATCCTGCTCGACAGTGCGCAGGCCCAAGCCGATGCCGAGGGTATGGTGGCCGACGCGGAGTTCACTGGTTTTGCCGCCAACCAGAGTTTTTTTGAAAGAAGAGATTCGCCGCGCGGTTTCGCTCAATTGAATGGCGAAATCCAAACCGCGCTTGTCGCCATCGGTTTGACCAAAGGCCAAATGCCGCTCGATCACGCCAAGTGGGACTACGCCAGACTGGCCGGCAATCTGCAAGACACCCGGCTGGTGGAAACGCCGCGCTTCGACACTGCGCAGGTGGCCACGGTGGTCACCCGGAAGCAGCAGCAGGGCAAGCTTGCCGAAGGCGAGCTGTTCTCCTTCGAGGTCTTCTTCAAGCCCAATCAGGACAACTTCCCGGTTGATCAATACCAGGAAGCCTTTAAGCAGGTCGTAAACCTAGCTTCGACCTACGGTGGGGCGATCATCACCGTGGAAGGGCATAGCGATCCGATGGGCTATCTGCGCCAGAAGAAGGATGGCGCGGCGCAGGTGGTGCTTACCCGCACCCAGCAGTCGGCGAAGAACCTGAGCCTGTCGCGGGCCTCCGCCGTGCGCGAGGCGGTGGTCAACTTCGCCAAGGGCCGCGGCGTCAATCTCGACCCCTCGCAGTTCGCGGTAGTGGGCCATGGCATCATGCAGCCGCGCACTGGCATGTGCGGGGCGGACCCCTGTGCGCCGAAGTCCGAGCAGGAGTGGTTCAGCAACATGCGGGTGGAATTCCGCATCATTCAGATCGAGGCCGAGTCCTCGGTCTTCAAGCCACTTTGAGCACCACCATGACCCGCCGCGTTCATCTGCTCGCCGTGCTGGGTGTGTTGCTGAGCGCCGGCTGCGACGACGCGCCGCGGCCGGCCGAGCCACGGGGACAAGCTGCTCCCAGGGTTTCCACCCAGCCCCCCACGCCGCCCTGGCCCGCCCTAGGCAAGGAGTCCCAGATCGCCGCCAATCCCCTGGCGCGCAACTATTATCTCGTCTTCGACGCATCGGGAAGCATGGCCGAACGTGATTGCACCGAAGGTGGAACCAAGCTTGCCGCCGCAAAACTGGCGGTGGCAGCCTTCGCCCGCAGCATTCCCGCGGACGCCAATGTCGGCCTGGCGGTGTTCGGCCAAGGCGGGATCAGCGAGCGCCTGCCCCTGGCGGCGAGCAGCCGGGAGCAACTCGGCGCCACCATCAACCGAGTTACCGCGGGGGGCGGCACGCCACTGGGTAGCGCCATGCAGATTGGCGTTCGAGCGCTCACGGCGCAGGGTCGGCGGCAGTTGGGTTACGGCGAATATCATCTGGTGGTGATCACCGACGGCGAGTTTAATCCCTCGAGCGAAGATCCGCGCCCGGTAGTGGACCAGGTTCTGGTGCAGACCCCGATGGTGCTGCACACGCTGGGCTTCTGCCTCGGCGAGAAGCACTCGCTCAACCAACCCGGGCGGGTGTTGTACAAGGCCGCCAACAGTCAGAAGGAACTCGAACAGGGGCTGGCCGCGGTGCTCGCCGAAAGCCCGGAATTCAGGCTCGGCCAATTCCAATGAACCTGCACGCAAAACTCGCCCTCGGCCTGGTGATCGTCGGTGGCGCGGTCATGGGGTATTTGTGGTGGGGCGACATGCTCAAGCTCGACCAGCAACAGGTCGAGACTTCCGACGCCCGTGCCACCAAGGGCCATCTCACCATCGGCATGGACAACTGGATCGGCTACCTACCCTTGTGCTCCCGGGCGATGAAGCAGCAAATGCGCAAGCGCGGCTTCACCCTGGAATGCCGCGACGACAAGGCCGATTACGTGGCCCGCATGCAGGCGCTAAAGAGCGGCGAAATCCAATTCGCCGCCGCCACCGTCGATACCTATCTGCTCAATGGCGCGGCCAAGTCCTATCCCGGCGCGATCATCGCCGTGCTCGATGAATCCAAGGGCGGCGACGCCCTGGTGGCCTGGAAGGATCAACTCGCGCGCATCGAGGATTTGAAGACCGCGCCGGCCGGCACCACCATCGCCTTCACGCCGGGTTCGCCGAGCGAACATCTGCTGAAGGCGCTGGCCTCGCACTTCGATATTTCCTATTTGAAGCAAAAGACCGGCACCTGGCGCGTGGAAACCAAGGGTTCCTCGGATGCGCTGACCCGGTTGCAGCAGAAGCAGGCGAGCGCCGCGGTGCTTTGGGAGCCCGACGTTTCCAAGGCCCTCGCCCAGGCGGGCGTGGTGAAGTTGCTGGGCAGCGAAGACACCCGGCGCCTGATCGTGGACGTGCTGCTGGTGAGCCGCGATTTTTCACAGAAGCAGCCGCAGGTCGTAAACGAGTTGCTGACGGCCTATTTCGAGGTGCTGCAGACCTACGCCGACAATCGCGAGGCGCTGCTGAGCGATGCCAAGGCCGCCTCAGGGCTCAACGAGCAGCAAACCGCCACGGTGCTCAAGGGCGTGCGCTGGGCCAGCTTGGCGGAGAACGCCGAAATCTGGTTGGGCGCCGCGGGCAAAGGACAGGAACTGGTGGAGGCGATCGAGGCCGCGCTGCAAATCTTGGTCGATGCTGGTGATTTTCGTGACAATCCGCTGCCCGAGCGCGATCCTTATCGACTCATCAACAGTCAGTTTCTGCACACGCTCTATGCTAGCGCGGTGGCGACCAACAAGAGCCTGCCACCCTTGGAGCGGCGCTTCAGCGTGCTCGACGAGGCCGCTTGGAATGGACTGCGCGAGGTCGGCGCCCTGCGCACGCGGCCGGTGCAGTTTCAGAGCGGCACCGCCGACTTGAGTCTGGAAGGCAAGCAGGAGCTCGACAAGCTCGCCGAAAACCTCAAGCACTACCCCAACTTCCGCGTCGTCGTCAAAGGCCATACCGGTGTCAAAGGCGATGCCGAGGAAAACCGCCGTCTCTCACAAGACCGCGCCGACGCCGTGGCACGCTACTTCCAGGTGACCTACAACGTGGACGCCAACCGCCTGCGTGTGTTGGGCCTCGGCGGTGGCCAGCCCTTGCCCCGGCTGGCGGGCGAGAGCGACCGCGCCTTCGGCTATCGGCTGCCGCGGGTGGAGATCGTGCTGGCGTCAGAGGGCCTCTGATCTTGGTCGCGGGCGAAGGCGCGCAGTTTTCCTCCCAGGCGATCCGTCGCGCAGTGTTGGCGGCGACCCTGCAACACCCGACGGTGGTCTATCCCGGCGCGGTGGCGGTGCTGGGCGGGCTGGGGCTCTGGCTGGCCGGGGGACCGGTGGCGGTGGGCGTGGCGGCAGTGGGCGCGGGCGTAGCGGCGAGTTCCTGGTTGGTGAACTACCTGGTGCGCAAGGATGCTTTCGCCGCGCGCTATCTGCGCAAGGCGCATGAGGAACTGCTGGCCTTACGCAACCATGCCCTCGGCAGCTTGGAAAAGGAATTGAAGGAGGCACGCTCCAGTGAGGCCTTGGCGCAATTGCAACGCTTCCAGCAGAAGATGGGCGCGTTCGAGGAGGTGCTGGGGCGCAAATTCGGCGAACGCGAACTCACCCACGGGCGCTTTCTGGGCATCGCCGACCAGGTGTATCTTGCGGGAATCGATAACCTGCACGCCATCGCCTTGGCGCAGAAGGGTATGAGGACCGTGGATCAAGCCTATATCGAGAAGCGAAAAAAGAAGCTGATCGATGAACCTGGTACCTCACCCGAAGAGGAACAGGAGGTGGCCGGGCTGCAAAGCCAGCTCGACCTCCTGCAACAACAGGGGAAGCGCATCGACGCCTACCTCGCGATCAACGAATCGGCCTTGGCGCAGCTCGATGCCAGTATTGCCGCCCTGGCGGAAATTCGCAGCGGCAGTACCCAATCCTCCCTGGGGATGGAGACCGCCATGCAGGAACTGGCGCGCATCGCCGCCCAGGCAAAGGACTATTCCACTTCTTGACGTTGGGAGAAACGATCATGGCGACAAGCACCCAGACTGAAGAGAAACCCCGGCTGCAAAGCCTGGCGACGCTGCTCGACATCCCTGATGTCAAACCCGAGGACCCGGCGATCGAAGCCAAGGCCGACGAAGTGCTGGATAAGTTGGTCAAGGTCGAGGTCCAGGACGTGCAATTGAAGACCGATGTGCGCCAAGCCCTGGAGACCATGGGGGCGGCCTTGCAGCGCGAGTCGGCACAGCGCAGTCAGATGCTCAAGCAGCCCATCCACAAGCTCTACAAGGAAGCGGAAGAGGGCGGTGCCGTGGGCAACGCGCTGATCGACCTCAAGGTCAAGGTCGAGGAACTCGATCCGGGCAAGTTTGACTTCGAAGCGGGCTGGTTCACGCGCAACCTGGGCCGCTTGCCCATGGTGGGTACGCCGATCAAGCGCTATTTCAGCCGATTCGAAAGCGCCAGCACGGTGATGGACGCGATCGTGCGCTCGCTGGTGGAGGGCCGCGACCAGTTGAACCGCGACAACGTCACGCTCAACAACGATCAGAAGGCGATGCGTGCCATCAACATCAAGCTCGAAGCGGCGATCAAGCTCGGGCAAAGCATCGATCAGAAACTCAGCGATCTCCTGGCGCGGGAACTGACCCCGGGGGACGCCAAGCACGATTTCATCCAGGCCGAGTGGCTCTTTCCGCTGCGCCAACGCATCATGGACTTGCAGCAGCAACTGGTGGTCAACCAGCAGGGCATCATGGCGATCGAGCTGATCATCCGCAACAACGTGGAGCTCGTTCGAGGCGTCGATCGGGCGGTCAACGTCACGGTCTCGGCCTTGCAGGTGGCGGTCACTTTGGCCTTGGCCCTGGCCAACCAGAGGATCGTGCTGGAGAAAGTGCAGGCGGTGAATGAAACCACCGACAAGCTGATCGCCGGCACCGCCGAACGCCTGCGCACTCAGGGTGCGGAAATCCACAAGATGGCGGCCAGCACTTCACTCAACATCGACACCCTGAAGAAAGCCTTCACCGACATCCGCGCCGCCATCGACGATGTCGCCAAGTTCCGCCAGGAAGCGCTGCCCAACATGGCCAAGGCCATCACCGAGCTCGATCAGCTCTCGGCCGACGCGGAGCGCACCATCACCACCATGGATGCCGCCAACCGCGCCCGCGAGGCCTTCAAGTCGGAGATGGAAGGCGGCGGGTCGAAAAGCTGAGGATCTTTCCCGGTAACCTCCAAGGAGCCAACATGAAACGAATTTTTGCCCTCTGCGCCGGTCTGCTGCTGGCCTGGAATGCCGCCGCCGCCGACAAATTCCGCGTCGCCTGGTCGCACTACACCGGCTGGGAGCCCTGGGCCTATGCCCAACAGGCCGGCATCTTGAAGAAGTGGGCGCAGAAATACGGCCTCGAGATCGAGCTGACTTTGGTCAACGACTACGTCGAGTCGATCAACCTTTACACCAGCGGCAAGTTCGACGCTTGCGTCATGACCAACATGGACGCGCTGACCATACCCGCGGTCGGTGGCATCGACAGTACCGCCATCATCGTCGGGGACTTCTCCAACGGCAATGACGGCATCGTCATGAAGAAGGGCGAGAGCGTCAAGGACCTCAAGGGACGCTCGGTGAAACTCGTGGAGCTGAGTGTGTCGCATTATCTGCTGGCGCGCGCCCTGGAAATGAACGGCATGAAAGAGAAGGATCTTAAGGTCGTCAATACCTCGGACGCCGACATCGCCGCGGTCTTCAAGACTGATGCCAACGGCGCCGTGGTCACCTGGAATCCGCCGCTGCAGCAGGTTCGGAATGACAAGGGGGCCAAGTTGATCTTCGATTCCTCGAAAATTCCGGGCGAGATCATCGACCTGATGGTGGTAAAGACCAAGACGCCGGATGCGCTCAAGAAAGCGCTCACCGGCGCCTGGTATGAAGTCATGGGTCTCATGAGCGGGCAAGGCAAACCGGCCAGCGAGGCGATCGAGTTCATGGCCAAGAATTCCGGCGCGACGGCGGCCGAATTCAAGGCGCAACTGGGCACCACCGCGATGTTCTACAAAGCCGCCGAGGCGGCGGCTTTCGCCAGCGGTCCCGAGCTCAGAAAGACCATGGAACAGGTGCGCAGCTTCTCCTTCGACAAGGGCTTGTTCGGCAAAGGTGCCAAGAGCAAGGACTTCGTCGGCATCGCCTTCGCCGACGGCTCGACCCTGGGGGACGCTAAGAACGTGAAGTTGCGCTTCGACGCCAGCTTCATGAAGCTCGCCGCAGAGGGCAAGCTCTAGTGTCTCAACCCATAAATTTCGCTATGTTCGACGCGTCCCGCATCGCCGATGGCTTTGTCGCTCATCCTCGCCATAGCTACGGCTATGGCTGCGGTTCGCTTCGCGCCCTCGGCGCGCGGATACGCGTCTCGGCATGTACGCAAACTCATGGGTTGAGACACTAGTCACCCAGGTCTCAAGCGTTCACACTCCTGGAGATGAGATGGTTCGAAGAGCCGGTTTGGGGGCACTTACCAGGGGGCTTGCCCCCTTGTCCCTGGCGGGGGCAATCCAAGGGGCTTCTCCCCTTGTTCGTCTGAAGGTTTGTTCGCCAAATGCTACCGGCAGGCGCTCTTCTTTGATTCCTGCCCTGCCGGTTTGGGGCTAGGCCCTCGTGGACATGAACTCCCGCCGCCGTGGCTTGCACGCCCAGGTTTCGCCCCGCGCGAGCTGGTTGCTGGCGGCGCTGCCTTTTGTCATCCTGCTGGCGGTTTATTTTTACGCCTCGCACTTGAGGCTGGAAGAAAACCCTCAGGACAAGCTCCTGCCCAGCCTTGCGCAGATGGGCGAGGCGATGGCGCGGCTGGCGCTGCGCCCCGATCCACACTCCGAGCACTATGTGTTTTGGCAGGATACCTTGGCGAGCCTCTTGCGGCTTGCCGTGGGCGTGAGCCTCGCCGCCTTGTGCGGGCTGTTGGCAGGGCTCAACATGGGCCTCCTGCCGCGCGTGCGGGCGCTGTTTTCGCCCTTCGTCACGGTGGTGTCGATGATTCCGCCGCTGGCGGTGCTGCCGATCATTTTCATCGTTTTCGGTGTCGATGAACTTGCCAAGGTGGTGCTCATTTTCATTGGCGTCTGTCCGGTCATCACACGCGATATTTTTCTCGCCGTCGAGCGCGTGCCTCGCGAGCAGATTACCAAGGCGCTCACGCTGGGTGCGACACAGATGGCGGTGATCTATCGCATCGTGCTGCCCCAGATTCTGCCGCGGCTGATCGATACGGCCCGGCTGTCGCTGGGCGCGGCCTGGCTCTTCCTTATCGCTTCGGAGGCCATCGCCGCCACCGACGGCCTGGGTTATCGCATTTTCCTGGTGCGGCGCTACCTCGCCATGGACATCATCCTGCCCTACGTGATGTGGGTCACCTTGCTGGGTTTCCTCATGGACTTCGCCCTCAAGCGACTGGTGCAATGGCGTTTTCATTGGTATCTGGCCGGGGGGAACACATGAGCGCGCCCGCCGGGCCGCCCCAAGGGCGCGCAAACCAAAGACCGGAGCGGGCACCGCCCGCGAACCGTACTCACCCCCTTCCCCGGGAAGGGGGATGGGGGGAAGGTCCACCAGCGCCCGCCGGGCCGCCCCAAGGGCGCGCAAGCCAGACACCGGAGCGGGCACCGCCCGCGAACCGCACTCACCCCCTTCCCCGGGAAGGGGGACGGGGGGAAGGTCCACCAGCGCCCGCCGGGCCGCCCCAAGGGCGCGCAAGCCAAACACCGGAGCGGGCACCGCCCGCGATCCGTACTCACCCCCTTCCTCGGGAAGGGGGCCGGGGGGAAGGTCCACCAGCCCCCGCCGGGCCGCCCCAAGGGCGCGCAAGCCAGACACCGGAGCGGGCACCGCCCGCGAACCGTACTCACCCCCTTCCTCGGGAAGGGGGATGGGGGGAAGGTCCACCATGACCCCCCCGCGCGCCATGCGCCTGCACCTCGAAGACGTCTACAAATCTTACGGCCCTAAGCTCGTACTGGAAAACATCGACCTCGCCGTGCGTGAGGGCGAACTGTGTTCCCTGGTGGGGCCTAGCGGCTGCGGCAAATCCACGCTGTTCCGCATCGTTCTCGGGCAGGAGGTGACGAGCGCCGGTCGAGTGCTGGTCGATGGCCAGCCGGTGGGGCCGCCCGCGCCGGATCGTGGCATCGTTTACCAGAAGTATTCGCTGTTCCCCCACCTCACCGTGCTCGACAACGTGCTCCTGGGCAAGCGCCTGAGCTGCGGCTGGTTCGAGGCGCGGCGGCGGCGCCGGGAATTCCGCGACGAGGCGATGGCTTATCTCGAACGCATGCGTCTGGCCGGGCACGCCGAGAAGTATCCCCATGAACTCTCCGGCGGCATGCAGCAGCGCGTGGCCATTGCCCAGGCGCTGATCATGAAACCGCGCGTCCTGATGATGGACGAACCGTTCGGTGCGCTCGACCCCGACACGCGCGAAGACATGCAGGTGTTCCTGCTGGAACTGTGGGACCAGCACCGCATGACCGTCTTTCTGGTTACCCACGACATGCACGAAGCGGTTTTCGTGGGCACCCGCGTGCTGGTGCTCTCCCAGCATTACACCGACGACCGCGGCCAGGCTGCGCCGCGCGGCTCGCGTATCGTGGGCGACTACCCCCTGCCCAACGCGATCTACTCTACCAAGGTGAAAACCAGCCCCGAATTTCTCGACACGGTCGAGGAAATCCGGCGCGTCGGCTTCGATCCCGAGCACCTGCGCCACGTCACCGAGTTCAACCTGCGGCATGCCGATTCCTTCCAGACGCTGACCGCCGAGGAGCATGCGGGGCGCGTCGCGCGCGTGCCGAGCTGATCGGGCGCCAAGCTGATTCCTGCGCTGCCGGCAGGATTTGCCGAACAGTCTGTATTTGCGCGCCGCAATGGTCCGTAGCGGCCGACCGCGTGCGCGCGTAGTCTGTAACCAAGCTGCGGCGCACGACGCGTCGCATTCCGGGCTGCGGCCCCCGGCGGGCCGCCGGCCGCCACGTTTCGCCGGAGGTTGCCATGCCGCAAACCCTCAATAGCGCATTGCTCACACTCGCCAACGGCTGCTCAGTCGGTACCGGGTGGCTCCCGCCCATGTTCGATCCACGCGACTACACCGATCGCCACCCGAAGGTGGCACCCATCGCTGAACGGCTCAAGAAGCGCAGCAAACTCGGCAAGGCGCCGCCCGGCAAGGTCGATCTGCGCGCCGGATGCAGCCCGATCGAAAACCAGGGTCAGCTCGGGTCCTGCACCGCGCACGCCGCGGTCGGCATGGTTGAATACCTGGAGCGCCGCGCTTTTGGCAAACACCTCGATGCTTCCCGCCTCTTTGTCTACAAGACCACCCGCAACCTCATTGGCGTCACCGGCGACACCGGCGCCTGGCTGCGCAACACCATGGGCGCCTTGACCCTCTGCGGCGTGCCGGCAGAGCGCTACTGGCCCTATACCGACCAGTCTCCGGCCTTCGACAAAGAGCCTCCCACCTTCGTCTATGCCATCGCCGACAACTACGAGGCGTTGAAGTACTTCGCGCACGACCCCATCGCCAAGAACCCGCCGCGTGCGCAAGTGCTCGAAAGCGTCAAGAATTATCTCGCCATGGGGCTGCCCTCCGTGCTGGGTTTTTTCGGCTACAGCTCCTTCGAGTCCACCGCGGCGCCGGGCGAGATTCCCTTCCCCACCAAGAAGGAGCTCGAGGGCGACCCCGCCTGGGGCCATGCCGTTGTAGCCGTGGGCTACGACGACCAACGCAGCATCAGCAACACCGCCGACAACAAGAAGACCAAGGGCGCGCTCCTGATCCGCAACTCCTGGGGCATGGGCTGGGGCGACCAGGGCTACGGCTGGCTGCCTTACGAGTACGTGCTGAAGAACATCGCGCTCGATTTCTGGTCGCTGATCAAGATGGAGTACGTCGACTCCGACCAGTTCTACTGAGCTCGGCAAGCGCCGCAACGCGGCCCGGAGCCTTTGGTGCGCGCACGGTGCTGCGCGCTTCCGGCGCTGCCAAGGAGTAGCACATGAGCGATACGCAATGGTGGCACAAGGCCTTGATCGGAGCGCTGGGCGGGCTGGCGCTGGCGCTCCTCAAGCTCATCGATGCCAAGTTTTATTTGGCGAGCATCTTTTCCGTCGAGTCGCAGGCGGCCTATCTCACCTATTTCTGCTACATGATTCTAGGCAGCGTCACCGCGGTCTTTCTTTGCGATCATGACGAGCCCCCGGCCAAGATGCGCAAGAGTGCTTTCCTGCTCGGCCTGCTCGCGCCCTCGGTGCTGCTGGCCATCGCCAACCAGCCCATCAAGCCGCCGCCGGCCGACACACCGGCGATTCCGCGCCTGGGCGGGTGGTTCGTGCCCAGCGCGCACGCCCAGGAGGCCGCCCCGGCGAGCCCTCCGGCGGCGGCGACGCAAGCCCGGGTGGTCAACCGCAGCTCCTACGAACCCAGCTTCGGCGATGCCGTGGCCGCGGCGCTGGGCCGCAAGACGCTCAGCACGCCCTACGCCTATGTGGTGGGGGTGACGTCCGATCAGAAAAAGGCCCTGAGCACCGCCACCAAGCTCAACCTGGCGCTCGCCGGGCAAGCGGGTACGCCGGCCGGCTTGCCCAGCGCGCAAGTGCTGCAATTCAAGGGCGAGACCGACTACTACGTTCTCCTGGGTGGCCTCGCCAGCAAAGAGAAGCAGTCGAGCATGGCGGGAAGCGTGAAGGGCCTGGGCATCGAGCTGCTCTCGGGCAGCAAGACGCCCACCACCATGGGCGCCGAGGAGCAAAAAGAACTCGGCAAGCTCTTGCTCAACGCCAAGGTGGTGGCGGCGCCGAGGCTGGGGGGTGGGCAGTAGCGGGGGGCAGTGCGCGGCCAGGTTACGCCGTCAACCGCTTAGAATAGTCGCTGCGTTTGGCCGCGCAACCGGAACACCCGAAAGCGCGCTCGACGCCAACCTGCACTGGTCCGCCGACTCGGTAGGGCGCCGTCCGAAAATGAGTTGGCACTCCTTGGGCAAGACGACTTCGGGCGCATCGCTGTTTTCCCGGCGCGGTCCAATCCCGAGAATGTTGATTGGCCAGACAGGCATGTGCTAGGTTCCGGGCTGTATTTGCATGAACCCTTGGACGGCAAATTGCAACGCGGAAAACGCCCACCAAGCTCCGCCGCTATGCCGCCGATTGAGAGCGGCGCGCGACAGCCCTCGGGCGACGGCCGCGATCACGCGGATTTGCATGAGCACCGAAGGGGCGGGAGGGCTTGTCAAGACAACAAACCCCGTGCGTCAGGGGAGGTCTTGGAGACGCTATATTCTGCGGCAACGAGCTTTCTGGTGCCGGAGCGAGCTCGTCGGTGGGTCGAGGTGCTTCGCAAAGGGGAGGGATATGCGAGGCTTACTCCTTTTGAATTCCTTGATCCAGCGCGGCGCCGCGACGGGGTCGAGATTGAACGATTTCATTCCTGGTGTGCCTTTTCGCAAGCCGCGCTGGTCTATGCCGATCGAGAGGCAGTGGCGCTAGTGCTCGACCCGAGCCGACAGAAAGCGCTGGCCGGCACCTGTGGCAAGTTTGTGCAGATGCTACTTGATAGCAGAATCGACGCATGGATTGTTGCGCGCGACTGCAAGATGTGCGTGATTTCGACGCACGAGCGCGATCTTGCGGTTCTCCGGAATCCGTGAAATGGGGCGCGAAGTCGTCTTGGTGCGGTGGTCGATTCCGACAAGCGGGACGGGGAATACTCCCGGGTTCTCCGCCAATGCTCGATTTGGCCGCAGGGCAGAAGGAGGCAGGTGGGTGCACTCCTGCCGGGTGCAGCTGAGATCGGGACGGATTGGGAGCCAAGGATATGTGGACTGCCTATCGCGGCTTCGCGATTGTTTTTTTGCATGCTTTCGTAGGAGCGTGCTCTAGTCCGCCGAGCGCAGAAGTGGAGTTGTTTGATGCTGCGCGAGCGAATGACACCGCCAGAGTCGGCAAGATCATCGCGTCGAGGAGGATCATCAACGTCAATGCGCAGCAAGAGCCCGTTGGCGAGACAGCGCTGCACAAGGCCGCAGAGCGCGGCAACATGAGGTAGTAAAGATGCTGCTGGAAGCGGGGGGCTGATGTCAATTTGACGACCCGTGATTCAGAGGGGCCATTGCATATCTCTGCCTATTACGGCCACTTGGAAATTGCAAAGCTGCTCTTGGATTCCGGAGCTAATGTGGGGAAAAAGACGGCCACGAGCGGATTCGCGCCCATTCATCTTTCTGTGTACAAGAGACACCTTGGTGTCACGGAGTTATTGGTTGATAGGGGCGCCAGTGTGTGCGATCGAACGGATGATGGACGAACGGCAATTACGATGGCGCGGCGCACCGGGGTACAGGAGTTCATTGCTTGGGCTGCTAGGAATGGGAAGGCATGTGAATAGGGCGCGGAAACCAGCCGCAGGATCAAACGTAAGTCAGCAACGTAAATCCGGCAAATTCGCAAATTCGCGGGTCCGAGAAAAAGCGGTGGAGGAAAAACGGTGCCGGCTGTGCTCCGCCCAGCGCGCGCAGTCGCTTTTCTGGGGATCCTGCTGACGCAACTCCTATCCGTTTCGAATGTATGTGCTACGCGGAGTGGCAGATCTCGGTGGAAGATGAAACCGGCACCCGGCTCCCGCGCTACGCTCACGACTCTTTCGGGCGGCCGATCATCGAGACCACCGCGCCTGACACCATCGGGTTGCCGCAGTGTAAAATGGGGTTGCTTGCCGCCGAACTTAACGCCATGCCAGCCGAAGTCCTGACTCTCGCGTAGATATGAGCACGCCTTTCCGGGTTACGCTTGTTCTAGGGCTCGCGTCTGCGCTCGTTGCGGGCGGCCTGGCCTTTGTCTACACCGGACTTGCGCTGGAAGTCTATACGGTGGCCAAGGTTGGAATCGGAGCGCAGCGGTGTGGACGGATTGGGATTGGTGACAGTGGTGCGCCTGAAATGGCCTGCATCCGGAAGATGCGGGACGAGGGGCGCGCGACCTGGGTAGTCATCGAGCGCATGGGCTTTGATTCGGTGCTGTTGACTAGTCTTGCTCTCCGTCAGCAGAATCGCCCCGAGCGAATTGACTACGAGATCGGGATATTTTCAAGACCATCCATGTTCCCTCGCATTGAGGTGACGCCCTGCTACTTCCCCAACTTTCGCGCAACCGTGGTTATCGATTCGAGAGTTGTGCCCGCCCCGCGGCTTGAATGTGACTGAGGACTGCACCAGCCCTGAGCGGCGCTTTCGGGGGGTGCCACTGAAGATGATCCTGGTCCGACCAAGGACAGAAGGTATCTAATGGTGAACCCACCGCTTGCTCCGGACGGGGTCTGGACCCCCGACCACCAAAGCCATTTTCTGGATGTCAAGGAGGTGTGGTCGCCGGAGCTTACCGAGTTGGTTCGCAAAAAGAGGGTGACTGGGCTCGTACTCAAAGGCGTCTGTCGTGTGGGCATAGAACTGCCCAGTCTCGAAGAGATCCGCGAGGTGCGAATCCAGTACTGTGACCCTTTCGACTTCGCAAGCCTTTATCGGCTACCCAATATCGCGATCCTGCAAACGCGCAATGCGAAAAGCTCCCGTCCGTTCGATCTGTCGAAACTCATGCATTTGCGCGAGATAGATGTCGATTGGAGTTCGACGCTACGGGGAGTGGACCTGACAACGACGATTGAGCGAGCAACAATTCGGCGCTGGCCGGGCAAGGATCTTGCCTTTTTTCGCGGGTTGGTTGGGCTACGCGAGCTTGAGTTGCAATTTGCGCCAAAATTGGTTTCGACTCATGGCATAGAGGATCTTGGTCTCCTCGCCTTACTTTCGATATTCAGCGCAAAAAGTCTGGTCGATTTGGAGCCGATCGAAAAAGCCCGTTCCATTCGGATACTGCGCATAGAGGCTTGCAAGAAAGCGGCGTCCGGACTTCGAGAGGTTTGCGGCGCGCAGACGCTAGAGGAGTTGGTCTTTGCTCCGGGGACTGATATACCATCGATGAGGGGCCTCGAAAAGCTCACGCGACTGCAGAGAGTCAGCTTCGGGGCGTCGCGCATTCTGGACGGCGACCTTACTCCTCTGATCAAAATGCCGGCCTTGCGCGAATTCGGGGTTCGGAACCGGAAAGGTTACGCGCCCACAGTGGACGAGGTCGCCGCACATCTCAGACGAATGAGATCTCCCGGTGTCGCGGGTTGACTGATCTGTCTTGGTCGAGACACTGTCGAGCTGGTTTCTAAGGCGGTCTTGGTCAATGCGGGTGGTCGGGTAAGAGGATGCTGAGGTGGGTTTCCAAAATAGCGAATCGGATCGCGAAAGTCTGTTCTTGCATGCGCTATCTGAGCGTATGCCCAGGCAATTTGTGCCGCTCGCAGCGCTTCACGAAAAGCTCATCGCCGGCGATCAACGGATTTTGGCATGGCGCATCTCGGCGTTCCCGAAGGCGGCGCGCAATGTGGATGAACTTGTTGAATGGATCGACGATGCGCCAGAGCACTTGCGTGCATCTTACAGGGCCTCGTTCCGATTGCTGGTGATCTCGATAGCGGAAAGTGCGTCGTGCTACTGGGTTAGCCGACGCGGTGCGCGTCCGCAGGAGCAGGAATCCGATATTGCGAGGCCGCTACGGAAGGTTCACGCTGAGGACGAACTGCCCATGCAGCTGAGCGAAAGCGCGAGCGCTGACGTGTTGATTCCAGAGCACGAGTTAGTCCTGGTTGGACACGATGATTTCGGGTGCATTGCGGTCTTTCCGACTGAGGTGGAGCCGGAGAACATTGGTTGGCTAGAGCGCCATGTGCGGCGTTCTGGGCTGTATCTTCATCAGCCTCTGGCTCGTTAGCGAGGTGGCGTTGACCTAGCCGTTCCGAGTTGCTCCACTGGCCTATCGTTGTGCGTTGAGGATTCACGCAAGTCCGCGTTCGATTGAGGAAGCTGAGCCCTGAGCATGGACCGCTGCCACTACCGCCACCCCCCCTTGCGCACCGCCGAGGGCTGGCGCGATGCGCAACTCATCAAGGCAGGCGGGCAGCTCGACCTCAAAGGATCAACGGATGAGCGCCCCAAGCGCGCTGAAGTCGTCAAGGTCGAGCATGAGCTCAAGCACGAGCGGGTATACAATCTCGAAGTCGCGAATGCGCATACCTTCTTCGTGGGTGAGGAGGGGGTGTGGGGGCATAATGCGAAGAAGGGCTGCGGCCCACCCAAAGGTCCACATGTCCCGCCAAACGATCAGACGGACCCACTGCGAGACTGGCGTGGTGGGCGTGGTAGTCGTGACATTAGTGTGCGGTTTCCCACGCATAGTGGTGCTAGGGATGCCTCAAGCCGTTGGGGGTTCGATGATGGCCCACGCGGACCGCATGGACCAGATGACTACGGCGCCGGGCAGCACTACCACGACCGATATCATGATCGACCGTGGAGGCCGAATATCCACTATCGGTGTCGATTCAAGTAGGCTGGGAAGCCGATCGCGTTTGAGGACGAGACTGCCATGTCAGATGCAGAATGCAGGCGTCACGCCGAGGAGTTCATTCGGAGCTTCATCGTTTCCGCGAAGCGGGCGCGGTACTTGGAGCTATTGGATTCAGAGCGGGGGTCATTAAAACTACGCGCAGAACTCTACCATTTCAACAAGCGGCTCGACCAGCAGAAGTGCACCCCCTTTCCTCGCGGAGTGTTTGCTGGCATGTCACCGATGCGACTGATTGAGTTTCTTTTCGCCGAGGGCGCTCCGGCACGGTGCGTCTTCATGAGTGCGACGCGACCGTGTGTCCTTCTGGACGTGAAGAGCGCTTTATTGGCAAGTTCGCTAGTATTCGTCGGCGTAATCTCTGCCGTGCCGGGTCGGCTCGCGTTCTATTTTGGAGAGTCGCACGAACAGTACAGGGTGCTGAAGAGCTAGGCCTTCGCCAGTAAAAACGCAACCGCCACCGCCAACCACCCCTTGCGCACCGCCGAGGGCTGGCGCGATGCGCAACTCATCAAGGCAGGCGGGCAGCTCGACCTCAAAGGATCAACGGACGAGCGCCCCAAGCGCGCCGAAGTCGTCAAGGTCGAGCATGAGCTCAAGCACGAGCGGGTATACAATCTCGAAGTCGCGAATGCGCATACCTTCTTCGTGGGTGAGGAGGGGGTGTGGGGGCATAATGCGACGGCACCAAGATGCAAGTGGTGGAAGCAAACCCTTTGGGATGCATGGAATGCCCTTCCTTCGGGAAGCAATGGGCAGAAAGTATGTCCGAGATGTGGCAAGCAAATTGGCGTACCCCCGTTTTCTGGGGTTCCGCGGGACTGGCACGCACACCATACCCCCGCGTGGAGCAAGCGCTGCATGGAGAACGAACCCCGGTCGGTTCAGCGGGCAAACTACCAGACGGGGGTTTCGGGACTATGCCCTCGTTGCAATATGTCTCTGGGAGACCGAGAGAAATGATCCATTACCCGGACTTCCTTGAGCGGCATCTGGGCCGCATGGGTGATGGTTTCAGCGATCAAAGCGCACGACGCTCCGGACTGAGCATTGCTGTTTTTACCCCCTGGGAAGACGGCCGGGGAAGTCTTTTTGTTACGCTCGGGCTAAGTCACCACACGCTCGGGTTGCCTACCGGGAAAGCGACCCGACAGGAGTTCTGCCTCTTTGTTCCGTCATGGAGGTCCTATGAAGCCTGCGGGAGCTTTGCCCTCAACTTCTGCGACCTTTTGCTTCAAAAGCACTGGGCCTTGTTGCAAGACGAGCGCATTGGACCGTATGAGCATTATTTTCCGGGGACGGAGTTCGATGGCATCCTGGTATCGAAACCGTCGTCAATTGGGCTGGAGATTGATTGCTATGTCGAGGCGGGCGAATCTATTGAAGCCTGGCTGTTGGTGCCGATCACGCCGGACGAATGGGACGGTACACTGGAGACGCGTCGGTGTCATGATCTGGCATGGTTCAGAACCACTGGAGCAGCGATCAAAGACGCGGGGGTCAGATTGAACTGGGCTAGCCGCTGATACACGGCAAGCGACCGGCAATAACAAGACATGCACCGCCGCGATGCCACTGCGCGCCCCAGATTACCGCTCGCCGACTGCACGCGCATTGAAGCGACGAGTAATGCGTGGCGCTTTCAACAACGTTGACTGGTTGTCGCACCTGTGCAAAAAGTGCCATCGTGACCGCGACGGGTAACCATCTATGACCAACAAGAATCCGGCTTTCTGGCGCTCTGGGGAAGGGATGCGAGAGTACGAAGGGATTCTGGAACGCCATTTCCAGTTGCTTGAGTCGAGACTTGGCGTCAGCACACAAGTCGCCGGGCCAGTGTTCGACGTTCGAGTCTTCGATTCGTTTCCATCGTCTGAATACGCAACGCTGGTTACGTATGGACTCAGTGGCTTCATCGTCCCAAAGTGGGACGGGGACGGCTGTATACGAGAAGATCTCATGTGGACGTTCGGGCGAAAAATGTCCGTCGTATTGGCTAGCTCGATACTGTTTTCGTTGGGCGACCGCATGCTCTCTACGCGAGCCGCGTTTGCTCCCTCGGCATTGGTCCGTGACTTCGACCTCGGGAAGTATTGCCGCGATTGCGGAAATCCACCTGTTTTTGTCACGGAGTTGGCGATTTGGCTTGATGAAGATCTGGCCCTCATCGAGTCGTACTTTCCGACGTTTGTTCTTGAGTGCTTTCCTCTCGCTCCGAGCGATGTGCTGCTCTTCGAAACCGACGAGGATTCATTTTACGAGGCTTGCGAGCAGGGTCGGATTGATCCAACCGAGTCCAGCAGAGCTGAATGGTTCCGCGATCATTGACTTGTGGAGCAGGGGCGCGGTGATCGTTCCGGTTGCAATCTGGTTAGACCTGTCGAAGTGATATCGGTGCGGGTGCTCATGGGAACCACGAAAAAACGCAGCAGCAAGAACCGACCAGGTTTGAATATCGCCTGTCGTGTTCCCCCTAACCGGTGGTGATGGCGATGTGGGCGGGCGAATGGTGTCGGCGGGCGAATGGTGTCGGGAGTCGATTTGGAGGGAGAATGGTGTCGAGGAGGGACAATGGTGTCGGGAGCCGATTAGAACGGATCAAGCGGGCTCGCATCAAGTTTCTCGAACCTGAATCCCCTGTGGGCGGACCTCCAACGCCCTGGGCCGCCCCCCGGTTTATGGAGTCGTCGCGCAGGAACGATGAGTATTCGCGTATCAACCAAAGCCAGCATGTCCAAATTGCCCATTATTTGGAACTGACGGTGGTCGAAATGGGAGATCTTCTCGCGTGGCTCGGCTTGGACCTGGCCAAGTGCGCGAAAGGGCGAGAATGAGATTTGGGGAACGGGGGACACGAATAACCCCGTAGGAGTCCTACCCACTGCGCTTGGCGCGGTAGCTGCTGAAACGAGGCGCTTAGCCGCTGACGATCTTGATCGCGGTCGCAGGGTTAACGATGGTGATGCCGTGGAAGCGGGCGAGGTTGAGCAGATGCCGATCGCCGGAGACGATCAGATCGGCTTGGGCGGCCAGTGCGCAGGCGAGCACATGATCATCGTCGGGGTCGGCATGCACGGTAGGGTTGATGCCTGCGGGCACGACCAGATCGCATAGGGTGAAGTAGCGATCGAGCAGTGTTTCGATCGACACACCTTGCTTGCTGATGGCGGTAGCGAACTTGGCTCGCTGCAAAATCTTCGTGAGCTCGGCGAACAACGTAGCACTGATGGCAAGCGTGACGCGACTTTCAATCGCCGCCTTGATCAGTTGCGCCGATGCGCCAGGCCAGAGCAAGCCAGCCGCTACGACATTGGTATCCAGCACCAAGCGCGGCATCAGCTTCTGGCGTTCTTGCCGCGTTCGGCGCGCACCGCGCGCACTTCTTCCTGAATCTCGTCCATGCTCATGGGTGGGGTGTTAGCGTCATGGAGTTTTTGCATCATGCTGAGCAGTTGTTCGCCCGCGCGCTTGCGCAAGCGCTCGCGCAACATCTCTTCCATAGCCTCGGGTGTGAGCAGTCCCGCCGCTTGGGCTTCGCGGGCGAGTTGATCGGGCAGAGTCAGTTTCAAATCTAGCGTGGTCATGGCTGCGGTTCCTTACGGGCCTCGGGAGCGCGAGCCTGCACGCGACAGAAACGCGTCAAGGCTGCGCAGCAGCGCATCCTGATGGCGCTTGGGCCGCTTGTCGATGGCTTGCTGCTGGCGATAGCGTCGGCAGTTCTTCACCATGGCCTCGCGCTTGGAAAGTTTCTCCAAGCCGACGCTTTCTGCCTGCGCTTTGGCCAAGGCGCTCTCTCCAAAAAGCATGAACGGTGCTTGGATTCTAACCCCGGTTTTTTGCGCGACTTGGGTTGACATTGGGCTCACCTGCCGCCGAGTATAGGCAACAGCGATATTGCTGCGCAAGCTCTTTTAACCGCCGGCGACGCAAGGGTCTCCGGTGAGCGCTGGCGGCCTGAAACTGGGTAGCCCTGGCCGGAACAAGGACGCCGTCTACCTGCCGCCCGGCAACTTCAGCTCCAACGCGCCCTTGAGCGGCTACCGGGTGAGTCGCGTGGTCCATCAACTCGAACGCGACGGCCAGCGCATTGAAACCACCTTCGACGAACGGGGCTTGGCCACTCGGGTGGAATACGACGAGCTGCATCAACCCGTGCTCACCACCCACCCCGACGGCACCCAGACCCGCCGCGCGTACGAAACCCGCTGGCACCGCCTGCTGCGCCAGATCGACGAAGCCGGGGTGGAGACCCGCTACGAATACGATGCCCAAGGCAGCCTGACCGAACGCACCGAAGCCTTCGGTCTACCGGAAGCACGCCGCACCACCTACACCTACGATGCCCTCGGGCAGATGCTCACCCAAACCGTCAAAGGTGCCACCCCGGCGGACGACGCCACGACTACCTTCACCTATGACGACCACGGCAACTTGCAAAGCCGCAGCGACCCCCAAGGCCACACCAGCACCTACACCTACAACGCCCTGGGCCAAGCGCTCACCCACACCGACGCCTTGAACCGCATCACCCGCTATGAATACGACGCCGCCGGCCGGCTCCTGGCCGTGATCGACGCCAAAGGTGAAACCCGCGCCTATCGCTACGACCCCGCCGGCAACCGCACGAAGACCATCGACGCTTTGGGCCGAGAAACCACCTACCAATACGACCCCCTCGACCGCCTCACCCAAACCACCGACGCCTTGAACGGTGCCAGCACCCAGCACTACGACACCGAAGGCCGTCTCACGAGCCGCAGCGACGCGGCGAATCTCACCACCACCTACCAATACGACTCGGAAGGGCGCCTCACCCAAATCACCGACCCCGCCGGCCTCGTCACCCGCTACAGCTACGGCGCGCCGGGCAGTGGGCTGGAGGGCCTACTCACCGCCATCGACCACCCCAGCCACCGCGAAGAGTTCAAATACGACCAGAGAAACCGCATCACCGCCCGGCATCAAGTTCTCGACGAAACCACCCGTCTCACCCACACGAGTGGCTACGACGCCGTCGGCAACCTCATCGCCCAGACCGATCCCTTGAACCGCAGCAGCCTGCAAATCTTCGACGCCCGCCGCCGCTTAATTGAAAGCATCGACCCCCTGGCCGGCCGAACCCGCTACGCCTACGACGCGCGAGACAACCTCACCACCGTCACCGACCCCACCGGCAGCAGCACGCGCTACGCCTATGATTTGGCCAACCGGCGCACCCAGGAAACCCGCCCCGGCGGCGAGCAAACGCAGTTCGTCTACGATGAAGTCGGCAACCTCATCACCCGCCGCGACAGCCTCGGCCAAGAACGCCGCTACACTTACGACGAAGTCAAACGCCGCAGCCGCGAAGAACACTATCCCCTGATCGACGGGCAACTGGCCACCACCACAAGCCGCGTCATCACCTACACCTACAACCCCCTGGGACAACTCACCGCCTACCGCGACGCCAAGCCCCTGCCCGACGACACCTGGCAACTCCTGAGCGAAGCCACCTACACCCACGACGCCCTGGGCCGCAAGACCGCGGAAGACGTGAACTTCGGTCCCTTCCGCAAAACCTTCACCACCACCTACCGCGCCAACGGCCAGAAGCAATCTCTGACCTACCCCGATGGCAGCATCGCCAGCTTCAACTACGACACCACCGGCCGCCTCACCACCCACCAAACCCCCGGCGGCGACATCACCACCACCTACCACGCCAGCGGCGCGGTGAGCGAAATGAAGCTCCCCGGCGCCACCCAAACCCGAGTCTACGACCGCCTCCTGCGGCCCACCCAAATCCAGCTCGAACGCGGTGCCGCCGGCAGCGGCCAGGTGCTCCTCAAGCTCGCCTACCAATACGATGCCGCCTCCGACATCGTCAGCAAAACCACCCTCGACGGCCCCACCGCCTACCAATACGACGCCCTCTCGCGCCTAACCGCCGTCACCCCGCCCGAGCCCCTGCAAAGGAGTGAAGCCAACCCCAACGGCCTGCCCCTGGAGCGCTACACGTATGACGGCGTACACAACCGCCTCTCCAGCGCCCACCAACCCGGCCCCTGGGTCTACAATGCCAACCACCAACTCCTGAACCACGGCGAAGGCAATGCAGCGGTGACTCGCGAATACGACGCCAACGGCCACACCCGACGCATCGCCGAAAGCGGCGGGGCGGAGAAGCGCCTAATCTACGACGTGGCCGAACGCTTGACCCAAGTCCAAACCGAAACCGGCACGCCGATCGGTGCTTACGCCTACGACCCCTTCGGCCGGCGCCTGAAGAAAACCACCGCCACCGAAACCGTCTACTTCCACCACGGCGAAGAAGGCTTACTCGCCGAATACGATGCCTCGGGCAACACCCTTTCTACCTACGGCTGGGAACCGCAAGGGATGTGGGGCACCAGTCCGGTGTGGAAGAAGGAAGCGAGCAACACCTACTTCTACGCCAACGACCACCTGGGTACACCGCAGGCGATGACCGATACCACCGGCCAGATCGTCTGGAAGGGCAGGGCGGAAGCGTTTGGGAAGACCACGGTGGATGCGGCTTCAACCGTGACCAACAACTTCAGATTCCCGGGGCAGTATTTCGATGCTGAAACGGGGATGCATTACAACTACTTTAGGGATTATGAGTCAACTATCGGCAGGTACACCGAGAGCGATCCGATTGGGCTCGATGGGGGCTTGAATACGTATGCATATGTGGACGGGGATCCAGTTGTTATACATAGCGTCTTAAATAATGTCGTATAGTTCTGCTACACTTACGGTGTCTCCATTGCGGATAGGAGCTGCCGTCATGAGGAAGCTGGAAATCAGCGACACGGAAGTCATGAGCATAGCCATCGGTCAGGAAATCGAG
>JACPUX010000049.1 GCA_016192065.1 Betaproteobacteria bacterium | reverse complement strand
GCTCTACTGGGATCGCAGCGGTTTTTGCATCTGGGCCAAGCGGCTCGAACAGGGCCGGTTTCTGTCCGACTGGCGCCGCGTCGAGACCATGGAAATGGACTGGACCGGACTCAAACTCTTGCTCGAAGGGATCGAAGCGAAAGTGGTCCGCAAGCGATACAAATATGTGGCTACGCCTGATGCACATGGTATAATTAGCGCATGACTTCGACCACCAAGAACCGTGTGCCCAGCCTCGCCGAGGTGGCCACCTTGAGCCCGCAGCAAGTGGTCGATCTGGTCGCTACCTTCGCTCGGGAAATCGACGGCCTCAAGCAGCAACTCGATTGGTTCAAGCGCCAGGTCTTCGGCCACAAGAGCGAGCGGCGCCTCGGTGACGGCCTGAGCGGCCAGCTCAGTCTGGGCGAATGGGTTACCCCGGAGCAGGAGGGCGCAGCGCCAGCTGCCGCCGCACGCCAGGTCGCCGCGCACACGCGCCGAGCGTCGGCCAAGCAGTCCGACAGCAGCGACGACAGCCTGCCCTTCTTCGACGCCTCCAAGGTGCCCATCGAAGTCATCGAGCTGACCGCCCCCGAGGCCGCCGGGCTCGCCCCAGAAGAGTTCGAGGTCATCAGCTACAAGAACAGCTATCGGCTGGCGCAGCGCCCGGGCAGCACCGTGGTGCTGCACTACCGGCGGCCGGTGATCAAGCTCAAACAAACCCAGGCGATCGTCTGCCCGGCAGCCCCGGTGGGCGTGATCGAAGGCAGCCGCGCCGAGGTGAGCTTCCTCGCCGGTCTGCTGGTAGACAAATTCGCGTATCACTTGCCGTTCTATCGCCAACACCAGCGTCTGACGGATGCCGGCATCACGGTGAGCCGGCCGTGGCTCACGCAAGTGAGTAGCCAAGCAATTGCGCTCTTGCAACCCATTTACGAGGCGCAGTTCGACTCGATCCGCGGCTCGCGCGTCAAGGCCATGGACGAGACCCCGATCAAGGCCGCGCGGGCCGGGCCGGGCAAGTTGAAGGCCGCCTACTTCTGGCCGGTCTATGGTGAACTCGATGAAGTGTGCTTCCCCTTCTTCGAGAGTCGGCAGATCAAACACGTCCAAGAAGCGCTGGGGCTCACCCCGGTCGAGCGCGGCGTGCTCTTGACCGACGGCTACAGCGCTTATGAGCACTACACCAAGAAGACCGGGCTCACCCACGCGCAATGCTGGGCGCACACTCGACGGCACCTCTTCGAGGCCAAAGACAGCGACCCGGCGCTCGCCGCGCAGGGGCTGGACTTCATTGGCGGGCTCTACGCGGTGGAAGAGCGCATCCGCGAGCAAAAGCTCAGCGCGGCGAAAAAGCTCGACTATCGACTGCAACACGCCAAGCCGCTCGTTGATCAGTTCTTCGGCTGGGTCAATGAGCAATTCGAGGCGCAGGGGCTCTTGCCCAGCAGCCCCCTGACCAAGGCGCTGGCCTATGCCCGCGAGCGAAGATTCGGCCTGGAGGTCTATCTGACCGACCCCGAGGTGCCGATCGACACCAACCATCTGGAACGTGCGCTGCGGGTGATTCCGATGGGGCGGCGCAATTGGCTCTTCTGCTGGACCGAACTGGGGGCCAAGCAGGTCGGCATCATGCAAAGCCTGATCGTGACCTGCCGACTGCATGGCATCGATCCGTATGAGTATCTCGTCGACGTACTCCAGCGCGTCGGCCAGCATCCGGCCAGCCGCGTCCACGAACTCACGCCGCGGCTGTGGAAGCAACACTTCGCCGACCAGCCGCTGCGCTCGGCTTTGCATAGTCTGCGCACGTAGGGAAGAACGCCGGGGAGTTACCGGTTACGTTCGGACTACAGAGGTCTATCGAGACTGGATAAACGCCCTCAAGGATCGCGCGGGACGTGCTCGCATCCAGATGCGTGTTGACCTTCTGGTTCACGGCAATCCGGGACAGCATCGCGACCTGAGTGATGGAGTGTCTGAGTTAAAGATCGATTTCGGGCCGGGCTATCGGGTCTATTCCACCCAACGGGGTAGCGAATTCAGTGTTCTTCTGGTTGGCGGCGATAAGTCTAGCCAACAACAAGACGTTCGGACAGCGATTGCACTAGCAAGGAATCTATAGGAGGAACTGAAATGCCCAAGATTTCCCATAAACCATCCGCGAAAACGAAGACTGTGCCATACGATGTGGCGGAACAACTGCGCACGCCTGAAGAGATGGCTGAGTACCTCGATGCTTGGCTCACAGAGGCGCCTGAGGATGCAGCGGGCATTGCTCGCGCTCTCGGCGACATTGCCCGCGCCAAAGGAATGTCACAGGTGGCGCGTGATGCTGGCCTTAGCCGCGAGAGTCTATACAAAGCTCTGAGAGAAAGTGGAAACCCGAGCTTTGCAACCGTTCTCAAAGTTGCTCATGCTCTTGGCGTGAGGCTCCACGCCGCAGCAGCCTGAAACAATGGCAGCTCGTAGCTCGGTGGGGCCGAACCCATCATTCCAAGGGACGCGCCGCGATAACGCCGCGTCGCGCCCCTGAATTCAAACGTTCGGCAGCACCTACTGGAGCACGAGCCACAGAAACTGCGGCCCGGCAGGGTGCGCACTTGCACGCACCCGCTCCTACCCTCGCGATAACGAATACTCACGCCTTCGCCGAGCGCAGGCCTTGCACCACGTCGGCCGGCGTGAGTCTGCGCCCTTCGTCCTCGATCGCTTCGCGTCGCGCGGCGCCGAGTTGCACTTGCACCAGTCGGCGGACGTGCCGCAGTTCGCGCTGATCGCTGGCTGAAAGCAGGCCGAAATTGGCTTGCCAATGGTGGGCGGCAAAGGCCATCACGGTGGCCGCGGTCTCGGGCAGACGCAGGTGCGCCAGCGCCACCGGGGCATTCCACAGCGCGTGGCAAAGCGCAACGCCGTCGGCGGCGGCAAACGCCACCTCGGCGGCTTCGAGGTAGGCGGCGTGAGCGCCCGACCAATCCCGCAGCCCGCACAAGGCGTTGCCGCACACGTTGAGCGCCTGGGAGAGCTGCCGCCAGTCCCGATCCGTGCGCGCGACCGCGCAGACACCCTCGATGCGTTGGAGACATTCCCGCCACTCGCGACGCGCGGCGGCGCGCACGGCCAGGTTGTAGTGGCCGCTGTTGATGAGGTGGCGGTTGCCCAGCCGATCCCAAAGTTCCAGCGCGCGGCGCTGGAGTGCCTCGGCGGTGGTGTCGCTGCCTTGGCGGGCACCGGCGATGAAGCCGCGCAACGCATATACGCTGCCCTCGACCCCGAGGTGCCCCTGCTGCACGGCGATCGCCAGAGCTTCGTCGAGCAGCGCGTCGAGGCCGCGGGCGTCGCGAGTGATGCGCCAGCGCAGGCTTGCCAAGGCATGCAGAGCGCGGGCACGCTCGATGCTGTGCGGTGCGGCGAGCACCAGGCCGTGTTCGGCGTCACGCAAGGCGTCCTGATGCCGACCCTGATCGTAGGTGGCCACGCACAGAACCGTGCAGGCCGCCGCGCGCAGGTCGTCGGTGCCGCTACTGGCGGCAATCGCCTCGCGCAACGCCGCCGCGCCCGAAGGCGGCAGGGGCACTTCGTTGAGCGCTGGACGCATGGCGACGGCGAGCCGCAAGGCGTCTTGCGCGTTGCCGTCGGCCACGGCGCTCGCCAGCGCGGCCAGGACCTTGGGCATTTCGGCGTGGATGGCATCGAGCGGCGGCGTGATCGCCAGGGCTTTGGCCCAGGCAAGCGTCCAGCGCCGCTGCCGTGCCCGCAGCTCCAGCCAACGCAGGAGGGCGAGCTGCGCATGCGCGAATTCGCGAACCGGTTCGGTGATCACAAAGCGCATGCTGCCGTCGTTTTGCGCGCGGACGGACAACAGCGAGCGCTGCACGAGCTCGTCCATGACCAGTGGCACGTCGCCGCCGTCGGTGTCATCGGCAACGGCGGCAGCGGCGGCGAGATCGCAACCGGCGGGAAAGACGGTGACGGCCTCCAGGGTGCGCCTCTGCCGGGAGTCGAGCTGCGACCAGCTCCAGCCGATCACTTGCTCCATCGAGGCGTGGCGGGGATCGCCGAGGTTGCGGCCACCCTGGCGTTCGAGCAGGCTCAGCCCGGAGCGCCCGCCCGGCGGGGCGCCTTCAACCACGCTGCGCAGGCGCTGCAGAATCTGGCCAGGAGAAAAGCTGCGCACCCGCGTGGCGGCCAGTTCGATCGCCAAGGGCAACCCCCCGAGCAGTTCGACGATCTCGGCCACCAAGGCCGCGTTGTCGGGGGTGAGGCGAAAGTCCATGCGCACCGATTTGGCACGATCCATGAACAGAGCCAGTGCGGGCGAGGCGGCCATGTCATCGAGACTGGCCTCGGGCGCCGGCAGCGCCAGCGGCGCAATCGGAAACTCGCGCTCGCCGTCTTGCCCGAGGACGATGCGCGAGGTGACCAACACGTGCAAGCCGGGTAAGGCCGTGAGCAGTGCCCGCACCGGCTCGTTGGCGGCGGGCAGCAGGGGTTCGAGGTTGTCGAGAATCAGCAGTGCGCGCCGCCCGGCCAGCGCGCGAGCGAGTTGCTCGACCATTCCCGCCGGGCTTGCCGGCAGCGCGAAGGCCCCGCGTACGGCGTCTTGCATGGCGGGCAGATCGGTGCAGGCGGCGAGCGGCACGAAGGCCACGACATCAAAGGCCGGAACCGCACTGTCGCCGTCCAAGCGGGTGGTTTCGTGCACGGTCCGAGCCAGTTCGACAGCAAGCCGAGTCTTGCCGCTGCCGCCGGAACCAAGCAACGTGACCAAGCGGTGCGAGGTCATCAAGCCGCGAATTTGCGCCACCTGCTGCTCCAGGCCAAAGCAGCGCGTTAGGTACGCCGGAAGCGCCAGCGTTGCCTGCAGGGTGGGCGGCGAGGCCGGCGGAAGAGGTTCGGTGACGAAATCCGGCGCGTAGCGGCCCCTGGACAGTACGATCTTGACCCGCGGCTTGGGGTCGAGACGAGCATAGTGCGCATCGAGCCGTTCGCGCAGGCGGCCGATGTTGACGCGGACGATCGGGTCGACCTGGGAGTCGTAGGTGGCGGGGTCGCGCCGGAAGACTTCGAAGGCGATTGCGGTCTCGCGCAGTGCGGTCTCGTCTGCGGCCAGGCGCTTGGCGACGAGGTAGTGCAGCAGGCGCTGAAGACTGGGCGCGCGGCGCAGGGCCTCGCTCGCCGCGAGGCGTTCGAGTTCCTCCTCGATCAAATCAGCGGGCGGATCGGGCAGGCGGGGCATGCGCGCAATCTAGCCGATTTGCGCGTGTTGGGCGAGATCTCGATGGCGAAAGGCGGGCAGGCGCGGACCGGCGGGGTTGAGCATGGGTTGGGCATCGCCTTGGGCGGCTGCGGCGTCTGATGAGCTGGCGTCGCGGATCGATTCCACGCGTGTGCGTGAACCGGCTGGCCGATCGCGTTCATCGCAGCAGCCTTGCCCGGGCGCAGTGGGCGTAGCAGAATCCGGGTTACTGCCAATGCGCTCTCTCGACTTTCGTCGCCTTTCCATGACCGCAAGCTATCGTTTCGCCTCCCCCGAGGATGCGGCGCTTCTGGCGCCGATGAATTGGCAACTCATCCGCGATGAGGGGCATCGCAATGCCATGGGCGTCGAAGAGCTGCGCGAGCGCATGGCGGCTTGGCTTCGCAGCGAGTACCAGGCGGTCGTTTTCGAGCAAGAGGGGATGGCGCTGGGCTATGCGCTCTTCCGGCATGAAGCCGAGTTCGTGTATCTCCGCCAGCTCTTCGTGATCCCCAGTCGCCGCGGCCAGGGTGTCGCGCGGCGCGCCCTCACCTGGCTCTGGGCCAACGCCTGGCCTGCCGCCACGCAACTGAGAATCGACGTGCTGATCGAAAACGCCGCTGGACGCAAGTTCTGGCTGGCGATGGGTTTCAGGGAGTACTGCGTGACCATGGAGGCGCAAGCGTCGCCCCTGCCTGCGCCGAGGCAGATGTTGTAGGAACGGGCCTGCCCGCGAGAGTCTTCGGGTGGTGACGCAGGCACCTCTTCGCGGTCAAGGCCGCGCTACAACCCCAGATACCCCGCCCGCAAAGTCTCGTCCGCCATCAGCGCCTCACCGCTGCCCTGGGCGAGGATGCGCCCTTGCGAGAGCACGTAGTTGCGGTCGGCCATTTTGAAGACCTGACCGACTTCCTGTTCGACCAGTAGCACCGCGACGCCGCTTTCGTGCACACGGCGCAGGGCGGCGAAAACTTCTTCGACGATCTTGGGGGCGAGGCCCAGCGAGGGTTCGTCGACGCATAGCAGCTTGGCGTCGAACATCAGGGCGCGGGCGATGGCGAGCATTTGTTGTTCGCCGCCGCTCAAGGTGCCGGCGATTTGTGCGCCGCGTTCCTTGAGGCGCGGAAACAGTTCGTAGCAACGATCAAGATTGCCTTGAACTTGCGCGGCGTCGTGGCAAAGGTAGGCGCCGGCCATGATGTTTTCCAGCACCGTCAGTTCCCGGAAGGGGCGGCGGCGTTCGGGGCAGAGCACGAGACCCAGGCGGCGAATTTCGTGTGCCGGCGTGTGCTTGATGCTTTGACCCAGGAACTTCACTTCGCCTTCGACCACGATGTCGCCGAAGGTGCCGCGCTTCACTTCGGCATCCCAGGCGACGAGGCCGGAGATGGCGCGCAGGGTGGTCGATTTGCCCGCGCCGTTAGGGCCGACGAGTCCCACCAGTTCGCCTTCGTTCACCACCAGATCGACACCGTTGATGATCACTGCGCGATCGTAGCGAACCGTCAGCTTGGCCAGTTCAAGCACGGGCTGCGGCATGATCGCTCCCCAGATAGGCTTCGATGACGCGCGGGTCTTTCACCACGACCTCGGGCGGACCGTCGGCGATCTTTTCGCCATAGTTGATGACGATGACGCGATCGACGATGGCCATCAGTTCCTTCAGCTTGTGCTCGATCATCAGCACCGCCGGACCTTCGCTGTGCAGGCGGCCGAAGCGCCCGCCTTTATGCAGGCGCTTGATCGACCTGGCCAGCAGTTCCGATTCGGTGGGGTTGAGGCCGCCCAGCGGTTCGTCGAGGAGCAGGAGCTGCGGTTCCGTGGCGATGGCGCGGGCCACTTCCAGGCGCTTCAGATCCCCTTGCGATAGCGCCGAAGCGGGCTCCAGGGCAAGGTCGGAAATACCCACGAACTCCAGCGCGTCCATGGCCTTGGCCTCGACCTTGCGCACCCACTCGCCATGGCGCTTGGAACGCTCGTTGAGGCAAGGCACCATGACGTTGGCGATGATCGGCAAGTGCCGAAAGGGACGGGTATTCTGGAAGGTGCCGGCGATGCCGCGATTGACCACGTCCCAGGGCTTGAGGCCGGTGATGTCTTCGCCGTCAAACACGATGCGGCCGGAGTCGGGCGCGAGAATTTTGGTGATCAGCCGCAGCAGCGTGGTTTTGCCCGCGCCGTTGGGGCCGATGATGCCGACGATTTCGTCGCGGCGCACTTCGAAGCTCACCGCGTTGACCGCGGTCAGGCCGCCGAAGCGCTTGGTGAGGTTCTCGACCTCGAAGAAGGGCTTGCCCACTACGAAGCCTCGTGCTCTTCGCGCAGTTCGCGGCGCGAAACCTTGCCTACGTCGGTCTTGGGCAGCTCGCCGCGGAATTCGACGGTCTGCGGCACCTTGTAATCGGCCAGATGCTGGCGGCAGTAGGCGATGATTTCTTCTTCCGAAACCTTGCCCCGCGCCTCGGGGTGCAGCACGACGATGGCCTTGATGCGCTGGCCCACTTCGGGGTCGGGCACACCGATCACTCCCGCGGCTTTGACGCGCTCGTGTTCGTAGAGCACCTGTTCGATGTCCTTGGCGAATACCGAATGGCCTTTGTATTTGATGAGGTCCTTGCTGCGGTCATAGAAATGGAAATAGCCCTCTTCATCCATGCGCACCAGGTCGCCGGTACGCAGCCAGGTGCGGCCCTCGACTTCAAGCAGCACTTTGGCGGATTCTTCGGCCTTGTTCCAATAGCCTTGCATAACGCTCGCGCTGCTGATGATGAGTTCGCCGGTTTCGCCGGGGGGCACGAAATCGCCGCTTTCGGGGTTGATCACCGCGGCCAAAGAGCCCGGCACGGGCAGACCGAAAGAGCCGGTTTTGGGCCGGTTGCGCGGATTGACGTGCGACGAGGCGGCGCATTCGGTGAGTCCGTAGCCTTCGGTGATCGAAGCGCCGGTGCGCTTGGCCCAGCCGCGGGCGGTGGACTCGTGCAGGGTGTCGGCGCCGGAAAGAATGAGTTTGAACTGCTTCCAGTCGACCTTGGCGGTGTCTTTGTGGTCCTTGAGGTATTCGTAGAGCGTGGGCACACCGTAGAAGGCGGTGGCATGGTATTTCTGCGCTGCTTCGATGATCGCTTCGGTGTGCGGCGTGGTGAACAGCACCAGGGTGGCGCCCACGCACAGATTGCCCAGCATGATGGTGACCTGGCCATAGATGTGAAAGAAAGGCAGGAAGGCGATCGCCACTTCGCGGCCCTTGTCGAGGCCGGTGAACACCGCTTCGCCCGCGGCGCGGGCGGCAATGAGGTTGGCGTGGGTGAGCATCACGCCCTTGGGGTGGCCGGTGGTGCCACCGGTGTAGGGTAGGGCGGCAAGTGTGATCGCCGGGTCGAAGCGGGCGTTGGTGAAGTTCGGCGAACCCTGGGCGATGAGATCCTGAAAGCGCAACACCCGGGCTTCGCGGGGAATCTCCGCGGCCGGGGCGGCCTCGCCGAACAGCCGCGCCAGCGGGGTCTTGGCGAGCATTTTTTGCAGCGCGGGCAGATATTCGCTGATGCTGGTGACGATGACGTGGTCGAGTTCGACCTCGCAGCGCATGATCTTGTCGTAGAGGATGTCCTGGCAAATCACCGTGCGCGCGCCGCTGTCAGTCAACTGATAGCGCACTTCGTGGCTGGTGTAGACCGGGCTGATCGGCGTGACGGTACAGCCTAGCTTTTGCAGCGCGAAGTAGGCGATGACGAATTGCGGGCTGTTGAGTAGAAAAAGCGCCACGCGGTCGCCCACCTTGAGCCCTAAGCGCGAGAGGCTGTCGGCGAGGCGGTTGGTCTCCTCGCGCAACTGCCGATAGGTGATCTCGCGGCCATAGAAGATCAAGGCGCCGCGGCTGGCGTAGCGCTCGGCGGCCTGGTCGAAGAGGTCGGCGAGCGTGCCTTGCGGCGGCGCGATTTCGGCCGGCACCCCGGGTTCGTAGTACTTCAGCCAGGGGCGGGCGAGGTAAGTGGATCGCGCGTCCATCTTGGGTACTCCTCCTTTGCAACCGATGTTTGGCCCCGAGCTTCCGGGCCACCTGGCCAGGTCGTTTCGCTCAGCGGAACAATGTTTCATTTATGTCGAGCGATGCTATCATTGGCTCCACAGGATGTAAACAAGAGCGCCCAAGTACCCGCGGTGAAACCTGGCCGCCTGGAGGATGACCATGTCGGAGCGTCACTTTGCTTTCTGGCCAGAAACGCATCCGCGCAGCATGAGCGTGCCCGCGAGCTCGGTGTTTTTCAACGCCGAGGTCGCCGCGGCGCGCTACCCCGACCGGCCCTATCTCATTTACTACGACACGCCCTTGAGCTTTGGCGAGTTTCGCGCTCAGGCCGAGTGCCTGGCCGGGTACTTGCAAGAAGCGTGCGGCGTGAAGAAGGGCGACCGGGTGCTCCTGTTCATGCAGAACAGCCCTCAGTTCGCCATCGGCTATTACGGCATCCTTCGCGCCGATGCGGTGGTGGTGCCGGTGAATCCGATGAATCTAAGCAATGAACTGCGCCATTACTTGCGCGATAGTGGCGCCAAGGTGGCGCTGGCGGGGCAGGAAGTGTTGGCCCAGCTCCAGCCTCTGCTCCAGGTGGGGCTGGAGCGGATCATCGTCGCCGCCTACTCCGACTATTTGCGTCAGCCCACCGACTTGCAGCTCCCCGATTTCGTGGCCGCGCCGCGCGAGGCCGTAGCCGTGCCCGGGATCACGCTCTGGGTCGATGCGCTGGCCCGTGATCTGCGCCCCGCGCCCGCCCAGTGCGGGCCTGACGATCTGTGCGTCATGCCCTATACCTCGGGCACCACCGGCAACCCCAAAGGCTGCATGCACAGTCACCGCACGGTCATGCATACCCTGGTAGCGGGCGAATACTGGTTTTCGCTCAAGCCCGACACGACGCGCCTAGCGGCGCTTCCTTTTTTTCACGTCACCGGCATGCAGGGCAGCATGAACGGGCCTCTGTTCACAGGGGCCACCGTGGTGCTGCAAACGCGCTGGGATCGTGACAACGCCGCGCGTTTGATCGAGCGCTATCGCATCGCGGCGTGGACGGCCATCCCCACCATGTTGATCGATTTCCTCTCCAATCCGAGGCTCGGCAACTACGATTTGTCGAGCTTGCGGCGGCTGTGCGGCGGCGGGGCGGCCATGCCCGAAGCCATAGCCCAACGCCTGCTCGATATGGGCATCACGTACGTTGAAGGCTACGGCCTGAGCGAAACCATCGCCCCCAGCCACCTCAATCCGCCCCAGCGGGCGAAGAAGCAGTGTCTGGGTATTCCTATCTACGACGTCGATAGCCGCGTGGTCGATAGCGAGTTTCGCGAGCTACCGCCGGGCGAAGTGGGCGAGATCATCACCGCCGGCCCGCAAGTGTTTCTGGGCTATTGGAATAACCCGCAAGCGAGCGCGACAAGCTTCATCGAACTCGAAGGCAAGCGCTTTTTGCGCACCGGAGATTTGGGGCGCATCGACGAAGACGGCTATTTCTTCCTGGTCGATCGATTGAAGCGCATGATCAATGCCGCAGGCTTCAAGGTCTGGCCCGCCGAGGTGGAGGCCATGCTCTATCAGCATCCGGCCATCCACGAAGCCTGCGTCATCGGCGTGCGTGACGCCCATCGCGGTGAAACCGTGAAGGCGGTGGTGGTGCTGAAGGACGGGCAGCGCGGGCGTGTGAGCGAAGCCGATCTCATCGCCTGGGCGCGCGAGCACATGGCGGCCTACAAGGTGCCGCGCCTAGTGAGTTTCGTCGATGCCCTGCCTAAGTCAGCCACCGGCAAGATTATGTGGCGGACTTTGCAGGAAGCCGAAAACGCGAAAGACGATCGATGATTCGTGCCGCGGTTCGCCCATGGCGCGCGACGCTGCGGGTTGTTTTGCCCGGGAATTTGGTGCCGGCGGAGAGACTCGAACTCACGACCTGACGCTTACGAAGCGCCTGCTCTACCAACTGAGCTACGCCGGCGGGAGGGGTGTTAGCTTTGGAGGCCAGAAGCGAAGCGGCCCTCGCGAAAAGCCGCTATTATAGCGCCCGCGGCGCGGTGCTGCCAGTCTTGCACACCGGCGCACGCAGCGGCGGCCCGCACACGCGTCGCGAAGAGCCACTGTATCGAACCGGGGGAGCGGCATTTTGGGCGCGCAGCGCATCGTTTATGGTTTCCACGCGGTCACGGCGCGGCTGCGCCAGGCGCCGGACACCGTCAAGGAATTGATGGTGAGTGAAGCGCGCCAAGATGCCCGCATGCGCGATTTGTTGGCGGCGGCCGCGCGAGTCGGCGTGAGCACCAAGCCCGCCGCACCGGAGCGCCTCGATGGTGTCGCCGGCCACGGGCGCCATCAAGGCGTGGTGGCCCTGGTGGATGACTCCGGCGGCCGCAGCACCGTGGCCGACATCCTCGAAGGCCTTGATCACCCCGCGCTCCTGCTGGTGCTCGACGGCGTACAGGATCCGCACAACCTCGGCGCCTGCCTGCGCTCCTGCGATGCCTTCGGTGTCGATGCGCTGATCCTGCCCAAGGACCGCGCCGTGGGCATCAACGCCACCGTGGCCAAGGTCGCTTGTGGTGCGGTGGACACCGTGCCGGTGATCACGGTGACCAACCTGACGCGTTGCCTGCGCGAGTTGCAGGAGCAGGGGGTGTGGGTGCTGGGGGCGGACGCCGAAGCCAAGGAATCGCTCTTCACCGCGGATTTGCGCGGCCCGCTGGCCTGGGTGCTGGGCGCCGAAGGCAGCGGCCTCAGGCGCCTCACCCGCGACACTTGCGACCGCCTGGTGAACATTCCGCTTTCCGGCACGGTGGCAAGCCTCAATGTCTCGGTGGCCACCGGCATTTGCCTCTACGCCACCCGCGCCGCACGCGCCACGCCCGCCGGGCAATAGTCGGCTGGGTGGATCAAGGCCCTGCGGGGCCGATCCAGCAAAGACAACGCTCCTGGAATCCACCGATCGGTTCACCGCCCCGGTGGATTCGCGTGCGCGAGGCACAGGTTCAATCCACCCTACGCCCCCCCGGCAGGGCACCTGGCTCAATCCTTGGCCAGTTCCTCGAAGCTGATGCGATCGTAGCGCTCGAAGGGCTGGTGAATCCAGGGATTGTCGGCGAGGTACTCGACGCGATAGTCGGGCACGAAAGTCGAGCAGGCCTTTTGCCAGATCACCGCGCTACGCATTTCGGTCATGGCCGGAATGCGCGCGGGCAGTTCCTTCACGACCGCCGTCAGGGTCGCGCCGGAGTCGACCATGTCATCGACCAGCAGGATGCGTCCGCCGAGCTGGGGTGTGTTGGCGGTGATTTGCTCGGAAATGGCCAGCGCACCGCGCACCGTGCCGCCTTCGGCGACATAGGAACGGGTGGCGAGGATGGCGAGTGGGCGCTCGAAGACGCGCGAGAGCACATCGCCTACGCGCAGGCCACCGCGCGCGATGCACAGCACCTGATCGAAGCGCCAGCCGGAGCGGTGGATCTGTGTGGCCAGCCGTTCGATCAGGCGGTAATACTGCTCCCAGTTGACGTGCAGGTCGGACATGAGGCGGGAGCGCGGCGGGTCAATGGAAGGGATGCTGACGGACGATCGTTTCGTCGCGGTCGGGTCCGGTGGAAATCATCGCGATCGGCACCCCGGCCAGCTCTTCGACCCGGCGCAAATAGTTGCGTGCCGCCAGCGGGAGGTCTTCGAATCGCTTCACGCCCACGGTGCTTTCCGTCCAGCCGGAAAACTCCTCGTACACCGGCATGCATTGCGCAACGGCATCGGCGCCGGTGGGCAGGAGGTCGAGCGGCTCGCCGCCGACCAAGTAGCTCGTGCAAAGCTCGATGCTGCTCATGCCATCGAGCACGTCGAGTTTGGTCACGCACAGGCCGGTGACGCCGTTGAGGCCGATCGAGCGCTTGAGCGCCGGAATGTCGAGCCAGCCGCAGCGACGGGGGCGTCCGGTGACCGAGCCGAATTCGTTGCCGCGCTTGGCGATGCCTTGACCGATCTCATCGGTGAGTTCAGTGGGGAAAGGTCCGGTGCCCACGCGTGTGGTATAGGCCTTGGCGATGCCCAGCACGTAGTCGAACATGCCGGGGCCGACGCCGCTGCCCGGGCCGGCGGCGCTGGCGAGGCAGTTCGAGGAGGTGACGTAGGGGTAGGTGCCGTGATCGATGTCGAGCAGCGCGCCTTGTGCGCCTTCGAAAAGAAGCGCCTGACCGCGAGTGCGCGCTTCCTGCAGCAGGCGTGCCACGTCTGCGACCATGGGCGCGAGGGCGGCGGCGAAACCCAGGGCCTGATCGAGCGTCTGCTGGTAGTCGACGGTGGGGCGGTGGTAATACTGAGCCAGCAGGAAGTTGTGATACTCCAGCACCGCCTTGAGCTTGGTGGCGAAGGTCTGGGGATGGAAAAGATCCTGCACCCTGAGGGCGCGGCGGGCGATCTTGTCTTCGTAGGCCGGGCCGATGCCGCGGCCGGTCGTGCCGATCTTGGCGTTGCCTAGGGCGGCTTCGCGCGCCTGGTCGATGGCTACGTGGTGGGGCAGCACCAGCGGGCAGGCGGGAGAAATCTTCAGCCGCGAGCGCACTTCCACGCCGGCGGCTTCGAGTTCGCCGATTTCCTTCAAGAGGTCTCCAGGCGACACGACAACGCCGTTGCCGATGTAACACACCGTGCCGGCGCGCAGGATACCCGAGGGGATGAGCCGCAAGATGGTTTTGTGCCCGCCGATCACCAGCGTATGTCCTGCGTTGTGTCCGCCCTGAAAGCGCACCACGCCCTGCGCGTGTTCGGTCAGCCAATCGACGACCTTGCCCTTGCCTTCGTCACCCCACTGGGTGCCGATGACAACCACGTTTTTTGCCATCTTGATCCGCCTAAGTAATCAACGTCAATCTTGAACTCGGTTCAGGTGCGAGCGCATGGTCGCGCATCTCAAACCGGCTCGACCTTCCACGTTCCGCCCTGATGCAGGATGCGCCGATCATGTTCAGGGAGTTCATCGGTCGACTCTTCTCCGCCCAGCGCAAGCACGACCGCTTCGCCACGCTGGCGCAAGCCGGCGATCAGGGACTGCAAAGCGGGGTCGGCGTCATCCGGCGCCAGGATCGCGCGCGGCAGGGCTTGCGCCGGTGCCAATCGCGCCAGTTGGCGCAAGTACAGGGTGAAACCGGTGGCCGGACGCGCGCGTCCGAAGGCGCGCCCGATATCGTCGTAGCGTCCGCCCTTGGCGATGGCGCTGCTTTCCCCGCGCGTGTAGGCGGCGAAGACCGCGCCGGTGTGGTAGTGCAGTCCGCGCAAGTCGGCGAGATCGACCTGCAAGTCCTCCACCGCGGTTTGCGCCGCGTCGGTGAGCACCTGCAGCTCGTCCAGTGCCTGCACAACGGCGGGCAGCGCCGGCAATTCCGAGCGCGCCGCCCGAAGCACCGCGGCGGCATCACCGAAGCGGCGCGGCAGGCTGGACAGGGCGCCGCGCCAGGGTTCGGCCAGCGTAGCCAGGCGCGCATCGACTTGGGGCAGATCCTTGGCGACCATCGCCGCGGTGATCTCCGCAATGGCTTCGGCATCGAGTCCAGCGGCCCTGGCGAGGGCGCGGAACACCGCGACATGGCCGAGATCGAGGTGTGTGCATGGGACACCGATCGCCTGTAGCGACGAGAGCATCAAGGCCAGCACCTCGCGGTCGGCGGCGATGCTGGCGTGGCCATACAGCTCGGCGCCCAGTTGCAGCACTTCGCGAGTCTGCTGCAGGCCGGCGGGGCGGGTGTGCAGCACGCTGCCGGCGTAGCACAGCCGCGTGGTGCCTTGGCGGTTGAGCAGATGGGCATCGATGCGCGCGACCTGCTGAGTGATGTCGGCACGGATGCCCAGCAGGCGTCCGCTCATCTGGTCAACCACCTTGAAGGTGCGCAAATCCAGATCGCTCCCGGTCCCGGTGAGCAGGGATTCCAGATGTTCTACCAGGGGCGGTTGCACCAAGAGGTAGCCATGGCGATGGCAGTGGTCGAGCAAACGGCGGCGCAGGAATTCCAACTGCTCCGCTTCGGGAGGAAGAATGTCCTCGATGTACTCGGGCAGGAGCCAGTTGCGCATCATGTCTTCCGGAATTTCGGGTGCGGTCGCTACTCGCGCTTGGGACCAAACTTCACTTGCGCGCCAGCCACAAAACCAAGACTCCGGCGGCGAGGGACAGGAGCCCCAGAAAGCGGACCTGGCCGTCCTGCATTTCCGCCAAGCGCCGGAAGGTCGTGCGCCACATCCGCGGCGCGACAAAGGGAAGCACGCCTTCGAGTATCAACACGAGCGCGAACGCGAACACCAGGCATTCGGACATCGCGGGCGTGCCGCTATTTGCCCAGCTTGCCGCCGCCCGGACTCTTCAGGTAGCGGAAGAACTCGGCGTTGGGTTCCAGGACGAGCACGTCGTTCTTGGAGCGGAAACTGCCCCGATAGGCTTCGAGACTACGGTAGAAGGCGTAGAACTCGGGGTTCTGGCCATAGGCTGCGGCGTAGATCGCCGCCGCTTTGGCGTCACCCTCGCCCTTGACACGTTGCGCCTGGCGATACGCGTCGGCGAGCAGCACCTCGCGCTGCCGGTCGGCATCGGCGCGTATGCGCTCGCTTTCCGCCGACCCTAGGGAGCGCAGTTCATTGGCCACGCGCTTGCGTTCCGCTTCCATGCGGCGGTAGACCGCTTCGCTTACTTCCTGGGGCAATTCCACGCGCCGCAGGCGCACATCGATGATCTCAACACCGATTTTTCGACCGTCTTCATTGGCGCGCTCGCGCACGATCTTCATGATCTGGTCGCGCTCGCCCGAGACCACGTCATGGATGGTGCGCTTGCCGAACTCCTCACGCAGCGTGGCATTCACCGATTGAGTCAGCCGGCGCCGGGCTTGCTCCTCGTCGCCGGCCACACTGATGTAGTATTGGCGCGCCTCGATGATGCGCCACTTGACGAAGGAATCGACCAGGACGTTCTTCTTCTCCGAAGTGATGAAGCGCTCGGCTTCCGGAGTGTCCATGGTGAGGATGCGCTTGTCGTAGTATTTAACATCTTGCAGCAGGGGCACTTTCCAGAACAGACCGGCATCGGAGTGCACCCGCACGATTTCGCCGAGTTGCCGCACGATCGCGTGCTGGCGCTGATCGACGGTATAGAGCGCCTGGCTGGCCAATACCAGCACGGTAATAATCAGCGTCGCCAGGGGAGCGAGGAATCTCATTTAGCGGCCCTCCCGATCACGACTGCGCAAACTTTCGCGCCCGCGTGGTGGCGGAGTGTCGATGTTCACGGGAGCCTCCGGCGCGGGCAGGCGCAGGCTCTCCGACTGCGTCCCGACGCCCGTCTCGGGATGCGCGAGCAGCCGATCGAGCGGCAGATAGAGCAGATTGCTGCTGCCCGATTTTTGGTCCACCAGTACCTTGCTGGCGCTGCCCAGCACTGATTGCATCATGTCGAGATAAAGCCGGTCGCGCGTGACGCCCGGCGCTTTGCTGTATTCCACGAGAATCTGCTTGAAGCGGCTGGCATCGCCTTCAGCATTGGCCACGACGCGGGCGCCGTAGCCCGAGGCTTCCTGCAAGAGCCGGGAGGCAACACCCGCGGCCTTGGGCACCACATCGTTGGCGTAAGCCTGACCTTCATTTTTCAGGCGTTCGCGATCCTGACTCGCCTTCACCGCGTCGTCAAACGCGGCCTGCACCTGCTCGGGCGGCTGCGCATTCTGCATGGTCACGCGGGAAAGCGCGATGCCGGTTTCGTAGCGATCGAGGATTTCCTGCATCAGCTTCTGCGTATCCGCGGCGATCTGTTGACGCCCTTCATAAAGAACGAAGTCCATCTTGTTCTTGCCGACGACTTCACGGATCGCCGTTTCGGCGATTTGGCGCACCCCCTGCTCGGTCTGCCGGTTCTTGAACAGGAAGTCCTCGGGGCTCTTGATCGTGTACTGCACCGCGAATTGAATGTCGATGATGTTCTCGTCGTCGGTGAGCATCAGCGATTCTCGCGGTTCCTTGGATTTCACATTGGCGCGATAGCCCACTTCAACAGTGTTGACCTGCGAGGAATTGACGATCTCCGCACCTTCGATCGGGTAGGGCAAGTGCCAGCGCAGGCCGGGCATGGTGGTTTCTTTGTAGAGACCGAAGCGCAGCACCACGCCGCGGCGGCCTTCGTCCACAATGTAGAAGCCGCTGGCCAACCACACCGCAAGTACGAGCAGAACCAGCATGGCCAACCCCGGGAGGGCCATGTTGATGCCCCCGCCAGGCTCGCCCGGTGGCGGCTCGTCACCACCGCCGCGTCGACTAAAAAGGGCATTGATGCGACGGTTGATGGTGCGCCAGATCTCGTCGAGATCAGGCGGGCCGCCACTGCCGCCGCCGCGCTTGCCCCACTGCGGATCATTGAGAGACATAAGGATCTGGTGTCGGTGTCTAGGTTGGTTGGGTCTCGGCGCCCACCGGCGCGGGAAGGGCAAAGCGCTCGGCCAAGAACTGGCGCAGTAGCTCGCAGCCTTCGCCGCTCGCCGCGCTCAGACGAACGGCGCAAATTTTACCATACTCGTCCCGCTCCACCCCTGGAGCGAGGCCGCTCAAATCGATCTTGTTATACACCGTGAGGCGGGGGACTTCGGCCGCGCCGATCTCCGCCAGCACCGCCTCGACCGCGTCCATCTGCTCCTGGCGGGCCGGGTGGGCGCTGTCCACGATGTGCAGCAACAAATCGGCTTCCACTGCTTCGCTCAAGGTGGCCTGAAAAGCCGCGACCAAGGTGTGGGGTAACTCGCGGATGAAGCCTACTGTGTCCGAGAGCACCAGAGGTTCGGCGCCCGCGATGTAGAGCTTGCGCAGCGTCGTGTCGAGGGTGGCGAAGAGCTGGTCGGCGGCGTAGCTGCGCGCACCGGTTAGGCGGTTGAATAGTGTGGATTTGCCGGCGTTGGTGTAGCCGACCAGGGCAATGTTGCGCGTTGCCGCGCGCCGCCGGGCGCGCCGCTGGGTCTCGCGCTGGCGGGCGACCTTGGCCAGACGATCCTTCAGGAGCTTGACCCGGTCGGACAAGAGGCGCCGGTCCACTTCGAGTTGGGTTTCCCCCGGGCCGCGCAAGCCGATGCCGCCCTTCTGCCGTTCCAGGTGAGTCCAGCCCCGGACCAGCCGGGTCGCCAGGTGTTCGAGCTGGGCGAGTTCGACCTGCAGCTTGCCCTCGGCGCTGCGCGCGCGCAGCGCGAAGATGTCGAGAATCAACGCGACCCGATCGACTACGCGGCATTGGAGATCGCGTTCGAGGTTACGCTGCTGGGCGCCGGTGAGCACGTGATTGAAGATCACCAGGTCCGCCTGATGGGCTTCGACCTGAAGGCGAACCTCCGCGACTTTGCCGCGGCCGGCATAGAGGGCGGCATCGGGGCGATCGCGGCGGCCGGTGACTCGGCCTTGCACCTGCGCGCCGCAGCTGGCCGCAAGTTCGCCAAGCTCAGCCAGATCTTCGGCGGCGTGGCCATCGCCGAAATCGAGCTGCACCAGGATGGCGCGGTTACCGCCGCCGGGACGCTCGAACATCAGCGCGCACCAGCGGCGATCCGCTGTTTCCGCTTGGGACGTGCCAGGGGCTTAACTCTCGGCTTCGTGCGAAAGGGTGATCGCACGAGCCGGCACGACCGTGGAAATGGCGTGCTTGTAGACCATTTGCGTCACCGTGTTCTTGAGTAGCACCACATACTGGTCGAACGATTCGATCTGGCCTTGCAGCTTGATGCCGTTGACCAGATAGATCGAAACCTGAACGTGCTCCTTGCGCAGCGTGTTCAGGAAGGGGTCTTGTAGCATTTGCCCTTTGTTGCTCATGATGGCTCCATTTTGTTGTAAGGTCATAGAAACCACTGATCGACCGTCTGCCGGAGCTTGCTCCTGGCGCCCGGCCCCTGAGTTCCTTACGGTCCAGGCTTGCGCCCACTCCGAAAGACCGGGGTTTTCTCAGTGATTCCCTCGACAGTCAAAAAAAAGCTGTCCAAAGAAATTCAACAGCGCGCAACACTTTACTGCATTTTGACGGGCCGCGCCAACCCGCCGGGGAAATCACACTCAAATGCCATTCGCATAGGGATTATGGCCCGTCCGAAAGGCGATACGCAAAGGCGTACCTTCAAGTTTGAACGCCTCGCGGAAGAAATGTTCCAGGTAGCGCCGATAGGCGTCGGGAATGTCATCCAGAGCATTGCCGTGAATCACGATGATGGGAGGATTCATGCCGCCTTGATGGGCATAGCGCATCTTGGGGCGCACCTTGCCGGCGCGAGGCGGCTGCTGTCGCGCGACCGCTTCGGCCAGCACCCGCGTGAGTCGGGGCGTTGGCAGCTTGGCCGTCGCCGCGGCGTAAGCCCGCCGCACGGAGGTAAAAAGGGCGTCAATGCCGGTCGCTTCCTTGGCGGAAATGAAATGATGCCGCGCGAAATCAAGGAAGCCGAGCTTGCGTGCGAAATCGCGCTTGATCGCTTCGCGCCGCTCGCCGGACAGGCCGTCCCACTTATTGATCGCCACCACCAGCGCGCGACCGGCCTCGAGGATGAAGCCCGCGATGTGCGCGTCTTGGTCGGAAACGTCCTGTTGGGCGTCGAGCATGAGGATCACCACATTGGCGTCGGAAATCGCCTGGAGGGTCTTGATCACGGAAAACTTCTCGATCGTTTCCGTGACTTTGCCACGACGCCGTACCCCGGCGGTGTCGATCAGGGTGTAGGTTTTGCCGTCGCGGGTGAAGTCGAGCTCAATGCTATCCCGCGTGGTTCCTGGCTGATCAAAGGCGATTACTCGCTCTTCGCCCAGCAGGGTGTTGACCAGAGTGGACTTGCCCACGTTGGGCCGCCCGATCACGGCGATCTTCATGGTCGGTGTGGCCGGTTCCGCGGCATCGGCGGTTTCCGGGAAGGGCTCCAGCGCCAGTTCGATCAGCTCGCGCACATGATCGCCATGCGCCGAAGAAATGGCATAGGGTTCGCCCAAGCCCAACTCATGGAACTCAGCGACCGCCCGGCTGGGGTCCATGCCCTCGGCCTTGTTCACTGCCAGCAGAACCCGCCGGCCGCTCCGGCGAAGCAGGTCGGCGATGCTGTGATCCTGCGGGGTGACCCCGGAACGCCCATCAACCAGAAAGACCACCACATCGGCTTCGATGATGGCCTGTTTGGTCTGTTTGGCCATTTCGTGCAGGATGCCCTCGCTCGCCACCGGCTCGAAACCGCCGGTGTCGACTACCAGATAGGGGCGCTCCCCCACCCGCCCGCGGCCGTAATGCCGATCACGGGTAAGTCCGGGCAGGTCGGCGACCAGGGCGTCGCGGGATCGGGTCAGGCGATTGAACAGCGTCGACTTGCCGACATTGGGGCGACCGACCAGTACGACGGCTGGTTCCATGAATTATTGCGTGCGCAGTCGGGTCAGGGTGCCCTTGCTAGACAGCACCAGGACCCCGTCGGCGACGATCGCGGGCTGGCCCACGCTGGCGTTGCCGTCGAGTGCCAGACGCCCGATCAAGGCGCCGTCAGTCCGGTCGAGAAGGTGCAGGTAGCCCTCGGCGTCGATCACTGCCAGGTGGTCTCCGGCAAGCTGGGGCGCGCTGGGGCGACGCTTGGCAAGTTTGTCCTGCTTCCAGATACTGGCACCGGTGCTCTTGTCGAGCGCGTGAAGATTGCCTTTGTCATCGGTGACGTAGAGGGCTCGGGCATCGGCGGAGAGACCGGCGTGGCTGGAGATCTCCCGCGACCAAACCATGGTGCCGCGCAGAATGTCGAAACACGCCAGACGTCCCTGAAACGCCACGGCGCAGATCTGGCGGTCATCAGCTACGGGGGTGCTGGTCACATCGGCGATGCGTTCGAGCTCGGTGGCGCCCTTGGGCGTGGCGATGCTGGCTTCCCAGCCGACTGCGCCCGAAGCCATGTCCATGGCGACGAGCTTGCCGCCAGCCGAGCCGGTGAACAGGCCGCCGCGATGGGTGACCCCGCTGGCATGACTGCGCAGCGTCAGCGCGGGGGTCCCGCGCTGGTACACCCATTTGCGTTCGCCGGTCTTGGCTTGGAAACCGAAAACTCGTCCATCGCCGGACCAAACCGCGACCACGCCTTCGGCGACTCGGGGCGGTGCCAGGATTTCGCTGGAAACCCGGGCCTGCCACAGGGCCTTGCCGGTGGCGTCGAAGGCATGTACCGCGCCTTTGGCGGTGCCAACCACCACGATTTCGCCATCGCTGCCGGCGCCCGCGCTCAAAGCGGTACCCGCCGACACCCGCCAGTTGACGCGGCCAGATTCGAGATCGAGGCTCAGCACCGAACCGTCGGCGCTGGCGGCGAAGACGCTGCCGCCCACCAGAACCGGAGCGAAACCGGGTCCGGTGTTCCCCAGGGCGTGCTGCCAGAGGACGCTGGCGCTGTTGCGGGCGCGAAACTCGGGCAGCGGGCCGGGTTTGTTGTCATCGCCGCCAAAGAACGGGAACGACGAGCATCCCGCCAGTGCCACCGCGGCCAGCGCCAGGCCGGAGTTGAGAAGGGTGTTGCGGCGAATCACTGAGGTTCTCCCGAAGCGTCGATTTTCAACTGTACGGTCTGGCGGTACGGCGACTTGGCATCCAGTTTCGCCAGGGCTTCCAAATACGCGGCGCGCGCTTCCGTGGTTTTTCCGGCGGCGGCCAGAATGTCACCGCGCAAATCGGCGTAGATTCCAGCGAATGCCGGATCATGCTTCGCCTCGAGAAGGCGCAAGGCCTCGTCATAGGCCTTCTCGTCCAGCAGGAAGGTGGCAAGGCGATAGCGGGCCACTTGCCGCAGTTCTTCTTCCTTTGCCTGATCCACTGCCCATTGCAGACTGACTCGCGCGGCGGCGCGATCGTTGGCGTTGAGGTGCAGTCGTGCCACCAGCAAGGCAGCGCGCGGCGCATAGGCTGTTCCGGAGTATTTCTTGGTGAGCTGCTCGGCGGCGTCCTTGCCCTTGGCCAGGTCGTTCTTCTGTGCCGCCTGGCTCACCGCGGAGTAGAGCACGCTGGCCTCGCGTGACTGGGAACCCTGATAGTAGTTCCAGCCCTGGTAGCCGATGATCACGACGCAGACCGCGGTGACCGCCATGCTCACCAGATTGCCATATTGCTTCCACCACGCCTTGAGGGCGTCGATGGTTTCCTGTTCCTCGAGGTTGTAAACCGCCATCTCGTTTTCCTTGGGTGTGTTAGTGCTTGGGTTGGTATCGCCGCAGGAGCGCGTCGGGCGCGAGCGTTTCTTGTTCGCCGCCGCGCAGGGGTTTCACGGTGATCGTGCCTGCTTGTGCTTCGTCGTCGCCGACCAAGAGCGCGAACGTGGCACCGCTCGCATCGGCCTTCTTCATCTGCGCCTTGAAGCCGCCGCCGCCGCAATGCTGGACGATGCGCCAGCCGGCGTCGCGCAGTTGTTCAGCGAGTCGCGGCGCGCATTCGCCCGCCGCCTCGCCAGCGAAGACCAGATAAGCGTCGGGCGCGCTCGCGACGGCCGGCTCAGATTCTTCGAGCAGCAGGATCACGCGCTCCACGCCGATGCCGAAGCCGCAGCCGGGGGCGGGTTTGCCGCCGAAGATCTCCACCAGGCCGTCATAGCGCCCGCCGCCGCAAATCGTTCCCTGCGAACCCAGGCGGTCACTGACCCACTCAAATACCGTGAAGTTGTAGTAGTCGAGGCCGCGCACCAGACGGGGATTGACTTCGTAGGCGACGCCGGCGCGATCGAGGTGCCGCCGCAGTCCATCGAAATGGGCGCGCGAGGCCTCGCCCAGATGATCGAGCAGCTTGGGCGCGCTGGCGATCAAGTTCTGCATCGCGGGATTCTTGCTGTCGAGCACGCGCAGCGGGTTGGTGTACAACCGGCGCCTTGCATCTTCGTCGAGGAACTCACGGTGAGCTTCGAGATAGCGAATCAACTCTTCGCGGTGCTGGGCCCGTTCGGCGCCGCTGCCCAGACTGTTGATGTGCAGCGCCGGCATGGGTATGGACAGCGCGCGCCATAGGCGGGCGGACAGGATGATCTGCTCGGCGTCGATATCCGGGCCAGGGTAGCCGAAGGCCTCGAGGCCGAATTGGTGAAACTGCCGATAGCGGCCTTTCTGCGGGCGCTCGTGGCGAAACATCGGCCCGCTGTACCACAGTCGCTGTGGGCCGGGATAGAGCAGGTTGTGTTCCAACACGGCGCGCACGCACCCGGCGGTGCCCTCCGGGCGCAAGGAGAGGCTTTCGCCATTGAGCGCATCGACGAAGGTGTACATCTCTTTCTCGACGATGTCGGTGTGTTCACCGACGCCGCGCACGAACAACGCCGTGGGTTCCACGACGGGCATGCGGATTTCGCGGTAGCCGTACTGCGCGAAGACTTCGCGTGCGGCTGCCTCGAAGCGCGCCCAACGTGGCGTCGCCTCCGGGAGGATGTCGTTCATCCCGCGTACCGCCTGGATGTTCAGTGCCATTTCAATGCCGCTCGGGTTGCGATGAAGGGGCAGCGCTCTTGCCGAAGCGCTCGCTTACGTATTGGGCGACGATGGCCTGGAACTCCTCGGCAATGCGTGCGCCCTTGAGGACGATAGTCTTTTGGCCATCGACGTATACCGGGGCGATGGGTATCTCGCCACTACCGGGAAGGCTGATGCCGACATTGGCCAGCCGGCTTTCTCCGGGACCGTTGACCACGCAGCCCATCACCGCCACGCGCAAATCTTCGACGCCAGGGTAGACACCGCGCCACCGCGGCATTTGTTCCCGCAGCCAGTCCTGGATGCTGGCCGCCAATTCCTGGAAGTGCGTGCTCGTAGTGCGGCCGCAGCCGGGGCAGGCGGTGACCATGGGGGCGAAACTGCGCAGACCCAGGGACTGCAAGAGTTCCTGGGCGACGAGCACTTCGCGGCGACGGTCGCCGTTGGGTTCGGGCGTAAGCGAAACGCGGATGGTGTCGCCAATGCCTTCCTGCAAGAGCACTGCCAGCGCGGCGGCCGAAGCGACAATGCCCTTGCTGCCCAGGCCCGCTTCGGTGAGGCCCAGGTGGAGTGGGTAGGCGCAGCGCGGCGCCAGGCTGCGATAGACTGCGATCAGATCCTGCACTTCGCTCACCTTGCAGGAGAGCACGATGCGATCCCCGGGCAGCCCCAGTTCTTCCGCCCGCGCCGCACTTTCCAGAGCCGAGGTGATTAGCGCTTCGCGCATCAGGCTAGGGGGCGAAAGCGGTTGGGGGAGCCGCGCGTTGTGATCCATCAGGCGCGCCAGGAGATCCTGGTCGAGGCTGCCCCAGTTCACACCGATGCGCACCGGTTTGCCGTGCCGGCAGGCCTCTTCGATCATGGTGGCGAATTGCTCGTCGCGCTTCTCTCCCCTGCCGACATTGCCAGGGTTGATGCGGTACTTCGCCAGAGCCTGGGCGCAGTCGGGGAACTGTTGGAGCAGTTTGTGGCCATTGAAATGAAAGTCACCGATGATCGGCACCGCGCAGCCAACGGCATCGAGCCGCTCGCGTAGCGGCGCGATCTGCGCCGCCGCCGCGGGGGTGTTCACGGTGACGCGCACCAGTTCCGAGCCGGCCGTTGCCAGTGCGCGCACCTGCTCGAAAGTGGCGGCCAGATCGGCGGTATCGGTGTTGGTCATCGCTTGCACCACGATCGGCGCACCGCCACCCACGGCGATGCCGCCCACACTGACACGGAGTGTGGTGCGGCGTGCCAGGGGGCCAAATAGGGCGAGCATTGGCGTACCTTTCCCCAGTCCCACTTCCGATGGGAGGGGGTGAGTGCGGTTCGCGGGCTGTGCCCGCTCCGGTCGTTGGCTCGCGCGCCCTTCGGGCGGCCGGGCGTGCCGGGATGGGCCTTCCCCCCGGCCCCCTCCCCGGGGGAGGGGGTGAGTGCGGTTCGCGGGCCGTGCCCGCTCCGGTCGTTGGCTTGCGCGCCCTTCGGGCGGCCGGGCGTGCGCGCTCATGGCAATTGCAGTCGCGCGACGTTTTGGCGCGTATGGGGGGTGAGGTCGATGGCCTTGCCGTCGTAGGACAGGCGCGCCATTGCGGCATTGCCCAGAGTGATTTCGAGCGGTGGTCGGCCTTCGACGAGCGTTTGCTGCCCGGCGCTGAAATGCTGCGAAAGCAGCATTTGCCCGCTGCGCTCGCGGATTTCCACCCAGCAAAGGTCCGTGAAGAGCAAGCCGATCTTACCGGCCGCGAGCGGTGCCCGTCCTGACGCCCCGCGGGCAACCTCGGTCGTGGCCTTGGAGGAAGTTGGCAGCGATGACCCGGCCGCGACCCCGGCACTCTGTGTTTGGCTTGCGCCCCCTTGGGACGGCCCGGCGGGGGTGGTGGCGCCTTCCCCCCGCCCCCCTTCCGGGGGAAGGGGGTGAGTGCGGTTCGCGGCCTGTGCCCGCTCCGGTGCTTGGCTTGCGCCCCCTTGGGACGGCCCGGCGGGGGCCTCGATGCCTGGCGCGGCGTCCGGTGGTGGGGTAGGCAATTCCAGGGTTTCGGCCTTGCCTATGGTCGGGGCGGAACTGGCGAGCGGCGCCACGGATTCAACTCGCACCTTGGGCCTTGGGTCCTGGCGTTTCCACCACTCGTAGCCGGCGCCGGCGACGAGCGCTGCGATCAGCGCCGTGAGAATGGCCCACTTTTGCCAGGCCTGCGTTCCGGCGTGCTCGGTGGGAATGACCCCCATGCCTTCGGTGATCGGTTGCAACACCGGGTGATCGAGCCGTTCGCCGGTGTAGGCGAGCAGGGGCTCGGGGTCGAGCTTGAGCAGGCGCGCATAGTTGCGTACGAAGCCGCGGACAAAGGTGCGTCCTGGCAACTGGTCGAACTGCTCCGCTTCGAGCGCCGCCACCTGGCGCGGCGAAAGGCGTAACTGGACCGCGGCCTCTTCCACGCTCAGCGTGGCGGCCTCGCGCGCTTGGCGCAGGCGCTCGCCCATCCCGCTGGCGAAACCTGCCGGGTCATCGCGCGATGCGTCGCTGGCACCGATTGGTTCGCTCATTGACACCATCCGCCCAAGAGCTCCTTCAATTCCTTGGAATCCGGATAGCGGTTGCGCAGTTGCTGGATGTAGGAGAGTTCCGCGGTGCGATCCGCGAGCTTCTTCTCCACGCAGGCGCCGATCAACAGCGCGGCCGCGGGCGGGTTGGGAGCGCGCATGACGTTCTTCATGTGCTCGCGTGCCTCAGCAAAATTGGCGCGCTTGTAGGAAATGTCCGCCAAGCCGTAGCTGGCGGCGATGGTCCCCGGTTGCAGCGCCAAAGCCTGGCGGAAATAGCGTTCAGCCTCGTTGATTTCGCCAATGCGCGCGCTGCACTGTCCGGCATTGACCAGGGCAACTTCGGGGGTGCGGTACAGCGGATGGCGCGCGGCCAGGTTGAAGTTCTCGATGCCTGCCTTGGCCTGCCCCTTGAGGCAGAGATACCAGCCGTAGTTGTTGCGGATTTCCGGATCCTGGGGCGCCAGCTCGATCGCCTTCTTGAACGCCTGCTCGGCCTTGGCATCTTCCTTCAACTCCATGTAGATCAGGCCCAGCACGTTGTGCGCCGGGGCGAATTTGGGGTCGACCTTGAGCGCTTCGTTGAGTTCTTCGAGCGCCACATTCTGCTGGTTGCGCGCGTAGTAGCCCGCGGCGAGCTGGGTATGCACCCGCGCTAGCTTCTGAAGCTGCGATTCCTCGTTGTTGTTGGAGGGCTGGAGTTCGGTGCCTGGATTAGGGGATGAACAGCCCCCGAGCGCGAGCAACAAGCCCAGCAGTGCCAAGTAGCGGATCATGACTGAGCCTCCAAGGATGTGGAGCGCGCGGTGCGCTGGGTACGATCGAAAATCTTGCCGGCCAGTTGCCCGCAGGCCGCGTCGATGTCCTCGCCCCTGGTCTTGCGCAGCGTGGTGACGATCCCGGCGTCCAGCAGCACTTTCTGGAACACCAGCATCTGGGCGCGGGGCGAGCGGCGAAACGGCGCTTTCGGGAAGGGATTGAAGGGAATCAGATTGAACTTGCACGGCAGCTCAGCAACCAGACGCAGCAATTGCTGGGCGTGCTCCACTCGGTCATTGACACCATCGAGCAGAACATACTCGAAGGTCACGAAATCGCGTGGCGCCTTTTCCAGGTAGCGTTGGCAGGCCGCCATAAGCTGAGCCAGCGGATACTTGCGATTGATGGGCACGAGTTGGTCGCGCAGCGAATCGGTGGGTGCGTGCAGCGATACCGCCAGTGCCACCGGACAGGCCTCGCGCAAGCGATCTATGGCCGGTACGATCCCCGAAGTGGACAGCGTCACCCGGCGTCGGGAGAGTCCATAAGCGGCATCGTCGAGAAAAATCTCCAGCGCCGGAAGTACTTGCTCAAGATTGGCCAAGGGCTCGCCCATGCCCATGAGCACCACGTTGCTGATGGCGGCCAGCCCTGCGCCGCGTGGCTCCAGGACGCGGTCGGCGTGCCAGAGCTGACCGACAATCTCGGCGGTGCGCAAATTGCGATTGAATCCCTGCTTGCCGGTGGAGCAGAACGCGCAATCGAGGGCGCAGCCGGCCTGCGTGGATATGCACAGAGTGCCACGACCGATGCCTCCCGCTCCCGGTTCGGCTGAGCAGTCTTCACCGGCGACGGCTTCCGGGATGTACACCGTTTCCACGGCATTGGCTCCGTCGATGCGAAAGAGCCATTTGCGGGTGCCATCTTCGGCCAAGGTGTCGCTGATCGCGGTGGGGGCACTGATCGTCGCGAGCTCACCCAGGCGCTGACGCAGTGCTTTGGAGATGTCGCTCATGGCCGCCAGCTCGCCGATACGGGTGGCATGCACCCAGCGCATCACCTGCTTGGCGCGAAAGGGCTTCTCGCCGAGGCCGGCGAAGAAGCCCTCGAGCTCGCGACGGGACATTTCGAGCAGATTGACCATGCTGGGTGCGTGCCTCGCCTGCCTGGTCTCAGCGTGCGTAGACCTGAGCAGCGGGGAAGAAGTAAGCGATTTCGGTGCGCGCTGTTTCCGGACCATCGGAACCATGCACCGCATTGGCGTCGATGCTTTGGGCGAAGTCAGCGCGGATGGTTCCCGCCGCCGCTTTCTTGGGGTCGGTGGCGCCCATCAGATCGCGATTCTTGGCGATGGCGTTCTCGCCTTCGAGCACTTGAATCATCACCGGGCCGGAAATCATGAACTCCACCAGATCCTTGAAAAACGGGCGCTCGCGATGCACGGCGTAGAAGCCCTCGGCTTCGGCGCGGGAGAGCCACACGAAGCGGGCGGCGGCGATCTTCAGCCCGGCGCGCTCGAAGCGGCTGTAGATTTCGCCAATGACGTTCTTCGCGACTGCGTCCGGCTTGATGATCGAAAGGGTGCGTTCCAAGGCCATGTTCCTGACTCCAGTTTCTTGGTCGGACGAGCAGCTGCGACGCGGCATCGCGGTAGCTCGCCCTTAAGGTTGAAAAACAAAGAATTTTAGCAGGAAACGGGCACCAATGCCCGACCTCAGGACAACCCGCGACTCACGCCCGCCCGAGTCTTTGCAGCGCCCAAGCCACATGCTCACGCACCAGCGGTGAAGGGTCCTCGCGACGGTTCATCAAAGCCTGGCATACCCTGGGCGAAGGAGTTGCATTGCCCAGGGCGACGGCGATGTTGCGCAGCCAGCGTTCGTAGCCGATGCGGTGGATGGCGCTCCCCGTCAGGTAGCGCTTGAAATCCGCTTCGCTCCAGGCGAAGAGTTCGACCAGGCTGGCATGGTCGAGGCCGTGGCGCACGGCGAAGTCCGGCTCGTTGCTGGCGCGCGGCGATCGCCTCGCGACGGCGGGTGTGCCCTGAGGGCTGGTGTCCGCCGCGCCCGATGACGCGGCGGAGATGGTCTTGCCGCCGCTGTCCGCGGCGCGGCCGGCGCCTTTCGCCTGGCCCTGCGGATCCATCCCCGGCGCACCGCGATTCCAGGGGCAAAAGATCTGGCAATCGTCGCAGCCATAGATGCGGTTGCCCAGCAGTGGGCGCAGTTCCTCGGGGATGCTGCCCGCGAGTTCGATCGTGAGGTAGGAGATGCAGCGCCGCGCATCGATCACAGCCTCGGCGACGATGGCGCCCGTGGGGCAGGCCTGCAGGCAGGCGCGGCAGGTGCCGCAATGCGCGGAGATCGGCGCGGTGAGCGGCAAGGGCAGGTCGGTGTAGATTTCGCCGAGAAAGAAATAGGAACCGGCCTCGCGCGTCAGCAGCAGGCTGTGCTTGCCGGTCCAGCCCAGGCCTGACTTCTCGGCCAGGGCCACTTCGAGTACCGGCGCGCTATCGGTGAAGACGCGAGCGCCAAAAGACCCGAAGACCTCGGTCATGCGCTCGGCGAGGCGTTGCAAGCGCTGCCGGAACAGCTTGTGATAGTCGCGTCCCAGGGCGTAGCGGGCGATGTAGGCGGCCTCGGCATCGGCCAGCACTTGCGTCGCCGGTCTGGCGTCAGGCGCGAGATACGGCATTCGCGCGGTGATTACCCGCAGAGTGCCCGGCACCAGCTCGGCGGGGCGGCTGCGCTTGCGCCCGTGCCTTGCCATATAATCCATCGCCCCGTGGTGGCCCGCGGCGAGCCAGGCTTCAAAGGCCGCTTCGGCGCGGGCGAGGTCGGTATCCGCCACACCAATCGCGGCGAAACCGAGCGCGTCAGCCATCGCGCGAACCAGCGTCAGTGCTTCGGTGCTGGTGATTGGCGGCCGCGGTACTGCGGGGGAATGGTTCAATTGCGAGGATAGATGGCGTGCGTGATCGCCCGATTGTAGTGGAACTTGCCGACGCGGCCGCCACCGAGGCGCTGGGCCGTCGGCTGGCGCCATGCCTGACACCGGGTATGGCGGTGGGCCTGGGTGGCGACCTGGGCGCCGGCAAGACCACTCTGGCGCGGGGCTTGTTGCGTGCGCGCGGAGTGCAGGGGCGAATCAAGAGCCCCAGCTATACTCTGCTTGAAGTTTACGAAGTTTCGAGCTTATACTTATATCACTTTGATTTTTATCGGCTCACTGATCCGGAAGAATGGTCATCCTCGGGCTTTCGGGAATACTTCAACAAGCAGGCGATTTGCCTGGTCGAATGGCCGGAAAAAGCCGCCGGGCTGATGCCGGCCCTGGCTCTGCACGTTCACCTGGATCATCGCGAAGACGGCCGCCTGGCGCGCCTTTCCGCGTACAGCGAGGACGGTGAACAATGCCTCGATTGCTTCGCCCGTGTGCCCCCCGCCTTACCGGCCTGAATCTGGAGCGCCGCCGCTTTTGCCAATGGTTGACGGTGCCGGCGCTGCCGGCGCTGGTGCCGGGCCTGGCCTGGGCGAACGCCGCGCCGCAGGTTCAATCGGCCCGGCTCTGGCCGGCCCGCGAATACACCCGCTTGACCCTGGAGAGCAGTGCGCCACTCGCCTACCAAGTACTTGCGGTGAAGAGCCCCGAGCGCCTGGTCCTCGACCTCGAGGGCGTGGAACTCGCTCCGGAGCTGCTGCAATTGGCCAGCCGCGTTTTGGGCACCGATCCGCACGTAATTGCGGTGCGGGTGGCCAAGAACAAGCCCGGGGTAGTGCGCATCGTGCTCGACTTGCGCGCCGAAATGAATCCGCAAGTGTTCACGCTCAAGCCGGTGGGCGACTATGGTCACCGCCTGGTGCTCGATCTCTATCCCACTGAAGCGCCGGACCCCATGCTGAGCCTGCTGGAACAGCACGAGCGCAAGGAGGCGGCGCTCGCGCTAGCAGGGCGCGAAGACGATGGCGGCAAGGGTCGTGGCGCCAACAGCGCCAAAGGGCGCGGCAAGCGCCCGATCATCGTGGTGCTCGACCCGGGGCACGGCGGCGAGGATCCAGGTGCCGTCGGGCGTAAGGGTACTTACGAGAAGAACATCACCCTCGCGGTCGCCAACAAACTCAAGGCGCAGATTGAACGCGAGGCCAACTATCGGGTGGTGCTCACGCGCGACGGCGACTACTTCGTGCCGCTCACCGCGCGGGTGGAAAAGGCGCGCCGCCTGCGTGCCGACCTGTTCATCTCCATTCACGCCGACGCTTTCCCGAAAAAAAGCGCGCGCGGGGCCTCGGTGTTCGCGCTCTCGGAAAACGGGGCCACCAGTGCCGCGGCCAGTTGGCTGGCGCAGCGCGAAAATCAGGCGGACCTGATTGGTGGCGTCAATCTCGATGTCAAGGACCCCTTCCTTGCGCGCACCCTGCTCGACTTGTCGCAGACCGCGACCATCAGCGACAGCCTCAAGCTCGGACGCGAAGTCTTGTCGGAAATTGGTGAACTGAACACCCTGCACAAAGCCTATGTCGAACAAGCCGGCTTCGCCGTGCTCAAGGCGCCCGACGTACCCTCGATCCTGGTCGAAACAGCCTTCATTTCCAACCCGGAAGAAGAGAAACGCCTGCGCGACGACAAGTATCAAACGCAACTCGCCGGTTCGATACTCGGCGGGGTGAAGCGCTATTTCGCCCAGAATCCGCCGTTGGCGCGCACCCAACTCGCGCTACTCGAGTAGGGAAGCGCGTAGTGGCCCCTTGAGCGTGGCCCGGCGGGTTCAGACCGCCCAAGCGAAGGCGAATACTCCGACCATCGCAAACGCCAGACCGATCTTGAGCGCCAAGGCCAGCACGAAGCCCAGGCCCGCGGCCACCCCGACCACCGCGGCGCGCCGGGCGTTCTGACGCGCGATCAACTCACCGGCCGCGGCGCCGATCACCGGCCCGAGGATGAGCCCGGGCAAACCGGCGAAGAGCCCCAGCACCGCGCCCAGCGCCGCGCCCGCCAGTGCCGCGCCGCTGGCACCGACGGCCTTGGCCCCCAACAGCCCGGCGACGAAATCGATGATCCAGCCCACCGCCCCCAGTACGCCAAGGACCACCACGGTGGTGACACCGACTCGTTCGAACCCGTCGATCCAGGCACCCAGCCATAATCCCGCGAAGATCAAGAGCAAGCCCGGAAGCACCGGCAGGATCAGCCCCGCGAACCCAGTGCCAACCAACAACAACACGCCCAGCCACCACCATTCCATCGCGCTCTCCATGCGGCATTGATGAGGCGGGCATTATGCATCAGGCATCGAGGCGCAGCAGCCGAGTAGGCTTCCGCATCGGTGTAGGCGCGACTTGGGCTCTGGTATGCTCCAAGGTCACTTGTCCTCGTCGCCCCGGCGCCATGACCACGCTGTTCGTTTCCGCCTTTCTCCTTGGCCTCATCTTCAATGCCGCTCCTGGAGCGGTGTTCGCCGAGACCGTGCGTCAAGGCGCGCGCGGCGGGTTTGGCCACGCCTTGGCGGTACAGCTCGGGTCCCTGGTCGGTGATGCCACTTGGGCCGTGCTGGGACTCGTCGGCGTGGGACTACTCCTGCAGACCGAAGCCTTGCGACTGCCCGTGGGCCTCGCTGGCGCCGCCTATCTCGCCTGGCTGGCCTGGGATTCCTGGCGCGCGGCCAGCGTCGAGTTTGCCGTTTCCGCGTGCGCCGCCTCCCGGCGCAAACACGCATTGCACGCGGGCATGCTGCTCTCCATCACCAATCCCCAGAATGTCGCCTACTGGGCCGCGCTGGGCAGCGCCTTGGGCGCGGTGGGCATACGCGAACCGCAAGTGGCCGACTACGTGGTGTTCTTCCTTGGCTTCATGGTTTCCTCGGTGGTCTGGGCTTTCGTCTGCGCGGCAATCGTCGCGCGCCTTTTTCGTGGTGCCGGCGCCGCCTGGGTGAGACTGACCTACCGCTTGTGTGCGGCGGCTTTTCTCGCGCTCGCCTTGAGTTCGGTACGCGCGCTGGTCGAGCAGCACTACGTCCTTGATCACGCCGGATCCCCCGCCTTGATCAGGCAACGATAGTGCGAATTCAACCCGGTCGGGAAGGAAGCCGGTGTATGCTTTCAGTGTGAACCGCTTGCTTGCCTTGGGTTGCCTTTGCGTGGTTGGTCTGCTGCACGGACCAGCGGCGGCGCTCACACCGCCTTTCCCCATTGGCAGCGGTCCCTGGCGCGAAGTATGGGTCGATCCAGCCTCGGGCGATGATACCCGCTCCGGTACCACCAGACTTGACGCTTTGCGCACTGTCACCGAAGCTTGGCGGCGCATTCCCTTGCAGCAGACGCTGATCGCCGAAGGTGTGCGCATCAAGCTCACCGCCGGCAACCACGTGGTGCCGAACTACTGGGAGAGCCGCTGGGGTAGCTTCGCCGCCCCCATCGTCATTGAGGCGGCCGATGGCTCGGGCACCGCGCGCTTGCCGGCTTCGACCTTTTTCGATGTCCGTCACCTCTATCTCCTCGGCCTCTATTTCTCCGGCGGTGATGGCGGCGATGGGCTGCAATGCGAGCGTTGCGAATTCCTGCTGCTCCGTCAGGTCACCATCAATGGCAATGCCACGCGGCCGCGCGGTGTCCAGGAAGGGCTCAAGGTCAATCAGTCGCAATACGTCTTCGTCGAGGATTCCGACATTGCTGGAGCCGGTGACAACGCCCTCGATTTCGTCGCCGTGCAATACGGCCACATCCTCAATTCGCGCATCCACGATGCCGTGGATTGGTGCGGCTATGTGAAGGGCGGCGCGTTCGATCTCACGGTCGAGGGCAACACCTTTTTCGATTGTGGCAACGGCGGCTTCACGGTGGGGCAGGGCACCGGCTTCCAGTTCATGAGCGCGCCCTTCCTGCACTACGAAGGCAGCCATGTGCGGGTGCTCAACAACCTGGTGCATGACACCGTGGGCGCGGCCTTCGGGGTCAACGGCGGTTACAACGTCACGATCGCCTATAACACCGCTTGGCGAGTCGGACGCCAAAGCCATGTGCTCGAAGTGGTGCATGGTTCCAGGAGTTGCGACGGCGCACCGGCAAGCTCCGCGGCGGTTACTGCCTGCCGTGAACGCCAGCAGATCGGTGGTTGGGGCACGGCGGATGAAGGCGGCCAATGGATACCCAGCCGCAATGTCGCCATCCTCAACAACGTCATCTACAACCCGCCGGACGCACCCAGCCGCTGGCAGCAGTTCGCCATCGCCACGCCGATCACACCACCGGCGGGATCCAACGTTCCTGCGCCTGCCCGCGTGGACGATGGATTGGTGATCCGGGGCAACGTCATTTGGAACGGACCCGCCACGCACCCCTTGGGGATCGAAGATTCACCGGTCTGCACCGATTCCAATCCCGATTGCAATGCCGCGCAGCTCGCGCGTGACAACGCCATCAACACCTTGGAACCCGCGTTCGCTGATCTCGCCGCCGAAGACGTCCGCCCGATGCCCGGTGGCGCCTGGCTCACGGCACCGAGCTTCGGATTGCCGATCTTCAGCAACGCCGACCGCCCAACCCGACCCGAGCTGCCCCCTGGTCCGAGCTATGTGCCCAGTGACACCGATCGCCGCGGCGCCTTGCGTTCGGTGAGCGGGCCGGCCGGGGCGATTCAGGCGAGCGCGCTACCGCTGATCGTGGCAGAGTTCTACGCTCCCACGCTCAATCACTACTTCATCACTGCCAGCGCCGCCGAGCAGCAGGCCCTGGAGTCCAATCCCGGTCTGGGCTGGCAGGCAACCGGGGTGCGCTTCGCCGTGGGGGGCGACGGTTCGGCACCCGGCGCGGTGACCGCCTGGCGGTTCTATGGCGACCCGGTGATCGGCCCCAATACGCATTTCTACACCGCCGTGCCCCAGGAGCGCGACGGTTTGCTGCGTCAATCCTGGGCCACCCCAGCCGGCGCACCACGCATGAACTATGAGGCCGCCGGGTTTGCGCCCTGGCCGGCAAGCGACGGAGGCTGTGCCCGCGGCCGTCCCGTGACGCGGCTCTACAACCTCGGGCATGTGCGTGGAGACCCCAATCACCGCTTCGTTTTGGAGGAGAGCGTAATTCAATCGATGGTGGCGCAAGCTTGGGTGCGGGAGGGCGTGGTGTTTTGCACGACCGACTAAGGAAACGCTGATCAACTTAGAATTCGTCCTCCCGGTGCATGCCGGAAAACTGCATACCGATCGGTGCCGGCGTGACGGCGTCAGTCAGCGTTTCCTCAAGTCGCGGACCAGAAGCCTTTGCGCCGCGACCGCCTGCGGCTACAATCCGGCCCCATGATCCGCTTTTTCGTGCTTTTCCTGGTGATCCAGGCGGTGCTTTTTGGCCTGGAGTTGACCTCACCCGCACAACAATATTTTGTCGAGCCCTGGACCCACGGCCTGGCGGTGTTCAGCTCGCAACTGGTGGCCTTTTTCGACCCGCAGGTTTCAGCCCAGGGCAAAGTGCTGCAAAGCCTCTCCAATGGTTTCGCCGTGTCCATCGAGGCCGGCTGCAACGGTGTCGAGGCGACGATCGTGCTGCTGGCGGCAATGCTGGCTTTTCCCTCGTCCTGGAAGGCCAAGGCCGCGGGCCTGGCCGCCGGCATCGTGGCGGTACAGGGCCTGAACGTGGTGCGCATCATCAGCCTCTTTTATCTCGGGCAGTGGAGTTATCAGGTTTTCGAGTGGGCGCATCTGTACGTCTGGCAGGCGCTGATCATGCTCGATGTGCTGATCGTCTGGTTACTCTGGGTGCGCTTCCTACCGCGCGCGGGGTTGGGCGAGGTGCCACCGGGCAGCCCACCGCCGGCACCGGCCTGACATGTGCGCCCGTATCCTTGCTCCGCTTGAGGGCACCGCCGCGCGTGGATCGACAGGAGTCGTGGGGACCGTGGGCGAGGCTCTTTGGCCAAGGGCGAGGAGATGAGCCTGCCGCGCTTCATCGGTATGGTCTTTCTCTGGCTGCCGCTTTGCTTCGCGATCTGGTATTTCGGCACACCAGTCCTGGTCTGGCCGGTAGGAATGCTGGTGAAGACCTTGTTGCAGTCGGGCTTTGGCGATTTCATCAGCGGCGTGGAACTCGCCCATGGCACGCTCTCGGCCATGACCACGCTGCGGCCGGAGAATGCTCCTTTGGGCAGTCGCGCGGTGCTGGTGCCCGAGGTGAACACTCTGGTCTACAGCTTCGGCCTGCCGCTGTTTTGCGCCCTGGTTCTGGCCGCGCGTGCGCCCGGATGGCCCAAGAAATTGGTGATCGGTTTCGCGATCCTGTTGCCGCTACAAATCGTTGGCGTGGCCTCCGATGTGCTGCGCCAAGTGGCCATTCTCGCCGGACCAGGCGTGGCCATGCAGGCGGGGTTCTCGCAAGTGCAGCGCGAAGTGGTGGTGTTCGTGTATCAGTTCAGCAGCTTGATCGTGCCCGCGGTGGCGCCGGCGATCTTGTGGGTGGTGCTGGACCGCCGCTTTTTGGAGCGCTGGCGAGTCGCACCGCGGTGAACGGCCAGCCTCGCCGGAGCGCAGGGAGACGCTGATCGAGTCAGGACTGGTCGGTCCGGGGAAAGCCGGGATCCAGAAAATTTCGCGACCCGAAAACCGGCCATCGCCGGTGTGGTGGCTTTAATCAGCGTTTCCACAAGTCCCGACGCGGCCCTTCCTCATGCCCGAAATCCTGCACCAGCTTTGGCATTTCGACCAGCACCTCGGCAGCTTGCTGGCGGCGTACGGCGCTTGGGTCTACGCGCTCATTTTCACCCTGATCTTTCTGGAGTTGGGTGTACTGCCACTGTTCTTCTTGCCCGGCAACCCGTTCGTGTTTGTGTGCGGCGCCTTCTGCGCCCAGGGCGTGCTCAACTTGGGCGCGGTAGGCGCGGCCTTGTGGCTAGCCATGGTGACGGGCAGCCTGCTCAACTACGTCACTGGGCGCGCCTTGGCCAACGGCCTGGACCACTGGCATTGGCGCTGGCCCGATCGCGCCATGCTGGCTCGTACCCATGACTTCTATGAGGCGCACGGTGGTTTGACCTTTGTATTTTCGCCCTATCTGGCGGTGATTCGCACCTGCGCGCCCTTCGTCGGTGGGGTGGCGCAAATGTCGCCCCTGCGCTTCTTGCTCTGCGTGAGTCTGGGCGCGGTGCTTTGGGTGGTACCTTTGCTCGCCGCAGGGTATGTTTTCGGCAACCTGCCCGGAGTGCAGGCGCACTTCGCCGCCCTGGTGTGGGGCGGCATCGCGCTGGGCCTTGGAGCACTGGGCCTGGCCGCGGCCTGGCGAACCCGCGGGCGCGCCAGGAGCCGCCCGCGCCTTTGAGGCCGGCGGCGCCAGAAAGGGCGCTTGGGGGCGAGCGCTTTGCCTCGCCGATACCCTTCGATTTGAAGTTGGTGACTAGCGCTGGCGCGTGGATCACTCGCGGAAGAGAGGTCGCGCCGATCGGCGATAATGGCGCATGTCTGACATCAACCAAAGATCGCGGCCAACAGCCGAGCCACTGGTCTGGGGCGTGGCCTGTGCCCTGGGCGCGGGGCTCGCCTGGGGCATCGTGTTCGTGGCGCCGCTGGTGCTGGCGGATTACCCGCCGGCCATGCTCGCCTTCGGGCGCTATCTCGCCTTCGGCTTGATTGCCCTGCCGCTGGCCTGGCGCGACCGCGTGCGACTTCTCGCCCTGCGCCCGGCGGATTGGCGCGCCGCGTTCGAGCTGGCGCTCAGCGGCAATATCACCTACTACCTCTGCCTGGCCGCGGCGATTCAACTGGCGGACGCACCGCTGCCCACCATGATCATCGGGACCTTGCCGGTGGTCATCGCCATCGTCGCCAATCTGCATGAAGGAGGCATGCCCTGGCTGCGGCTTGTGCCTTCGCTGGGGGTGATCGCCGCGGGCATCCTGCTGGTCAATCAGGCCGAGCTGCGCGCCCTGGATGGCGTGCGCAATTTGTCCGATTACCTGCTGGGAGCCCTCGCCGCCTTGGGCGCACTGGTGGCCTGGACTTGGTACCCGGTGCGCAATTCACGCTGGCTGCGCCTACACCCCGAGCTCAACTCCGCCACTTGGGCGACGGCGCAGGGGGTGGCCACGCTGCCACTGGCTGCAGTGGGGATGGCGGGCTGTCTTGCCTGGTATTCCCTCAAAGGTGGCCTGGCCATGCCTTTGGGGCCGCGGCCCTGGGCTTTTGCCGGGTGGATGCTGGCGATCGGCCTGAGCGCTTCGTGGCTCGGCACCTTGCTCTGGAATCGTGCCAGCCAACTCTTGCCGACCGCGCTGGTCGGGCAATTGATCGTCTTCGAAACCCTCGCCGCCCTCGCCTACGCGTTTGTTTGGCGCGGGGTGTTTCCGGGGGCGGAAGTGCTCGGCGGGGTCGCGCTCCTGGTCGCGGGGGTAGTGTTGGGTGTACGCGCCTTCGCGCGGCCCTGAACGCTTGCGCCCGCTGCCGGCCTGGCACCGAGGCGCGGTTCCACCGGCCCGCGCCGCCTGAGCATCCGTGGACTGGTGGTGTGGCGATGCGGGCACACCGGGCCGAGCCTCGACCGGTCCAGCATCAGTATGCTGGCGAAATTTCGAGGAGCGGAGCGAGGGGTGACCAAGCGCGAATCGCGACCCCGTCGCTTCAATGGCGGAGCAGTTGCCACATCGCCGCCCAGGTCACGAGGCCCAGCGCCGCCAGGGCCGCTACCAGCCAAGTGCGCCGCCGCGCCAGCGGCGCCAGGCGGGCGAGCGGTCCTTCGGCGAGGGTCTCGGGGACGAGGAAGGGTCGCTCCACATAGCGATACCACAGCGCGGAAACCGCCAGTATGGGCGGCAGAGCGGCCAGGGTGAGCGGCAGCCAATGCGGCCCGGGCAGGCTGGCGATCCAGGTTTGCCGCGACAGCGCATCGACCACCGGAAAGTGCCACAAATACACGCTGTAGCTCACCACGCCCAGCCACACCGAGACCGGGTTGGCGAACAAGGCCAGGCCGAAGCGCCCGCCGGCCGCGATGCCCAGGATGCATAAGGCGGTGGCCAGGCCGAAGGCGGTATTCCAGGCGTAAAGGCTCCAGTGCCCGGCGAGGTAGCGCCGGAAGTGTTCGTGCATCCAGTAGAGCAGCACCAGCCCGATCAGGCAGCCCAGGGCGAGGATCGCGTCGCCCCAGCGGGCCAGCGCGGCGCGGCCTCCGGGAGTGCCGCGCCAGAAGACCAAGAGATGCGCCGCCAGCATGCCGAAGACGAATTGATCGAGCCGACCGGGCAATTGATCGATCAGCGAGACGCGTTCGCCCAGCGGCCAGGCGGCGATGTATTGGAAGAGCGTCCAGCGGTAGAGCGGCACCAGGAGCAGCGTAATCGCCAGCAGCCAGGGCCAGCGGCGCGGGCCGCAGCAGAGGATCAGGAGCGGAAACAGCAGATAGAAATTCCACTCCGTGGGCATGCTCCAATAGGGGCCGTTGATCGTCGCCACGTAATGCAGATTGAAGTTGTGCGCCATCAGCGCGTGCAGTGCCACATTGGCGACTTCCGCCGGGCCGGGCGCCAGCCCAAACCATAGGAGCGGAATCAAGAGCAAGAGCTGCGCGTAGTAGGCCGGCAAGACGCGCAAGGCCCGGCGCCGGAAGAACTCCGGGAAGCGCGGCCGCGCTTGTCCCCGTGCCCTTGCCTGGGCGAAGGGCAGGGCCAGGAGGAACCCGGAGAGCACGAAGAACACCGTCACGCCCAGGCCGCCGCCGCTCAAGAAGGGCGTGACATCGATCCGCTGATCGCCAAGAAAGAGATACAGGTTCTCTGGCCCGGCCGCTACCCAGGCATGGTAGAGCAACACCCAGCAGGCGGCGAAGCCACGCACGCCGGTCAGGGCATCGAGGTAAAGCGAGGCGGTCTCGCTCGCCTGGCTGTGGGCGGTGTCGAGCGCCTTGCTCAAGGCCGGCGGCGCCACCAGGAACGGTCGCGCAGGATTTCGCGCGCGGCGTTGCGCCCCGGCAGACCGCTGACCCCACCGCCGGGGTGCGCGCCCGAGCCACACAGATAAAGCCCCTGGAGCGGCAGACGGTGGTCGGCATGGCCGAGCACGGGGCGGGCGCTGAAGAGTTGGTCGAGGCTAAGGCGCCCGTGGAAAATATCGCCGCCCAGCAGGCCGAATTCGCGTTCCAGGTCGAGCGGCGTCAAGGCACGGTAGCCCAGGAGCGCAGCGCGGAAGTTCGGCGCCTGTGCCTCGACGACCGCGAAGACGCGCTCGACCGCGGCGGCCTTTTCGCGGTCCCAATCGCGTCCTTGCGGCAGGGTGGGCGCGAAGTGCTGGCAGAAGAGGCTCGCCACATGCTGGCCCGGCGGCGCCAGGCGGTCGTCGATAATGCTGGGCAGCAGCATTTCCACGATGGGCTCGCGCGCGAAGCCCTCGCGGCGTGCATCGTCGTAGGCACGATCGAGATAGGCAAGGCTCGGCGCCATGATGATGCCGGAGCGGTGGTGGGGCGCCGCCACGGTTCCCGGCGCGCAGCGGAAGTCGGGCAATTGAGCGAGCGCGACGTTGATGCGCAGTGTGCCCGAGCCGCAGGCATAGTGACGCATGCGCTGCAGGAAATCGGCGGGCAGCGCGGCCGGCTCGATCATCTCCAGACAGAGCAGTTTGGGATTGACATTGGCGATGACGCGCGGGGCGGAGAACTCGCGCCCATCGGCCAGCACCACCCCGCGGGCGCGGCCCTCGCGCACCAGTACCTTGGCCACCGGAGCCTCGAGCACGATCGTTACCCCGCGCGCCCGGGCCTCCTGGGCCATGGCTTCGGTGATCGCCCCCATGCCGCCCAGGGCGTGGCCCCAGATGCCCCGCTTGCCGTTGACCTCGCCGAAGACATGATGCAGCAGCACGTAGGCCGTGCCGGGTGCATAGGGCGAGGCGTAATTGCCTACCACCGCGTCGAAACCGAAAGCCGCCTTGATCGGCGCGGATTCAAACCAGGCGTCGAGCAGTTCGCCGGCCGACTTGGTGAAGAGTTCCAGGGCGTCGCGCTTGGCCGCCATGGGCAGGTCGCCGAGCTTCTTGCCCAGCAAACCGGCACGCAGCCAGTCGGTGAGGCCGCCGCCGACATTGGGGGGGATCTCCCGCGCCAGGCGGCGCAAGACTTCCGCCACGGCTTCGAGCCGGGCGTAGTACTCGGGCAGGCGCTCGGCATCACGCCGCGAAAAGCGCGCCACCTCGGCCTGGGTTGCGGCGAGTCCGCCACCGACGCGCAGCGCGCCAGCATCGGGCAGGGGCAGAAAATTCGAGTAGGGGCGCTCGATGATCCTGAGGCCGTGTTCGGCCAGGCGCAGATCGCGAATGACTTCCGGGGCCAGCAAGCTGACGGTGTAGCTGGCGGTGGAATTGCGAAAGCCGGGGAAGAATTCCTCGGTGACAGCGGCTCCGCCAACCACGCCGCGTCGTTCCAGCATCAGCACTTGCAGACCCGCCGCGGCGAGGTAGGCGGCGCAGGTAAGGCCGTTGTGACCGGCTCCGATGATGATGGCGTCGTAGTTCTGGTTCATGTTCCTGGAGGTGGTTCCGGGTCGGGACGCCGACCGGCGCTTGCTGGCGAGCTTCGCGCCGCGGCCGACCACTCGTGGCCGCCGGCGCTCTTTGGTAATCGCAAAACCGCCCCGGGGTGGCCGATGCCGCGGGCGTGCCCGAGGGGGCAGCGAGAAAACTACCGCTCCCAGGAATGTTGCCCGACCCGTGAGCCCGCGCCCAATTCACTGCTCCGTCGGCGTCGGCGCGCTGCGCACACGCCGCCTTGCCGCGATTTTCGTCCGACCCCTAAGCTTCTTCGCCCAGCCCCACGGCGACGATGTTGTAACCGCAATCGACGTAGGTGATTTCACCGGTGATGCCGCTGGCCAGATCGCTGCACAGGAAGGCCGCGGCGTTGCCTACTTCTTCGATGGTCACGTTGCGCTGCAGGGGCGCGTTTTTTTCGACGTGATGAAAGATCTTGTGAAAACTGCCGATGCCCGCGGCGGCGAGGGTTTTGATCGGGCCGGCGGAAATGCCGTTGACCCGAATGCCTTCCGGGCCCATGCAGTAGGCGAGGTAGCGCACGTTGGCCTCGAGGCTGGCCTTGGCGAGGCCCATGAGATTGTAGTTGCGTACGCAGCGCATGGCACCGAGATAGGAAAGGGTCAAGAGCGCGGCCTTGCGACCCCGCATCAGCGGCCTCCCGGCTTTGGCCAGAGCGGCGAAGCTGTAGGAGGAGACATCGTTGGCCAAGGCGAAACCTTCGCGGGTCAGGCCGTCGAGATAGTCCCCGGCCAGCGCCTCGCGCGGCGCGAAGGCGACTGAATGGATGATGCCATCGAGCGCGCCCCACTCTTTGCCCAAGGTTTCAAAGGTCGCGGCGATTTCGTCGTCGCGGGTGACGTCCATGGGCAATACCAGTGGAGACTCGCCGAACTCCTGGGTGAGCCTGATCACCCGGTCCTTTAGGCCGTCGCCGGCATAGGTAAAGGCCAGTTCGGCACCCTCGCGCCGCATCGCACCGGCGATGCCAAAAGCGATGGAACGGTTGCTGATGAGTCCGGTGATGAGTATTTTTTTGTCGGCCAGAAAGCCCATTGTCGATCCTTATGCAGCGGCGAGGCAAAATTGGCCGCAAGTATGCCGGGCGAAACCGGCAAAGACAAGCGAGCCCTCTGGCCCAAGTGCCGACTACCAACGCTGTTTCGCCAACACGGCGCCGCCGGCCAGGTGCCGTGCGGTCTGGATTTAACTCGAGCGCGGTGCGCGACGCCCGGGCAGGAGGCGCAAGACCCGGCGCAAGCAACCTCGGGCGTGCTCAGCCGGCGCGAATGACACCGCAGGCAACCCTCGGCCCTGAATTTCCCGCCGGTTGCGACTTGAAGTCATCGGGTCCGCCATGCACGATCACCGAGCGGCCGACGATGTTGGTGGGGCCGGTGCCAATGCGAAGCAGATCGATCTCGAAATCGAGCGTGGCCTTGCCCGCGGCATCGGCGGTCAACTGTGGGAGGTCGCCGGCGTGACGTTCCGCCGCTTGCGGATGAGCATGGGGCTTGGCCAGGGGATTGAAATGTCCGCCGGCGCTGGCGCCATCCCCGGAACTGCAATCGCCCTGGTCGTGAATGTGGAAGCCATGCGGCCCCGGGGTCAGGCCGGAGACACTTGCCTGGACGCGCACTCGCTCCCCGGTCTGGCGGAAGCTCACGGTGCCGCGTGCCGTGTTGCCTTTGGTCGCTTCGAGCTCGGCGCTCGCGTTGGGCCCCTGCGTGCCGGTGGACGTAGCGCATCCGCTGAGGGCGAGCGCGACCGTAAGCACCCCAAATCCAGTCGCTGAAGTTCGTTGCACATTGCCTCCGTTCTTGGCTTGGTGTGTGGATGAGGCCATAACGCCAGGGGAACCCTGGTCAACTCAGGATCCATCAATATGGCGCCAACGGAAATCCAGGAAGTTCGAGGAACTGGAGAACGGCCTTCGCCGTTTTGGCGGCGTTGATCAGCGTTTCCCGAGTGCTCCCGCTTGGCACATTATGCGCTGCCTCGGTCGCGCCTGGAGAAAGTGGTCCAAATTCCCTGGCCATTGGTGTTTTCCCTAATTAACCGTAGGTTTACTTTTTATTATCCGTACGGTTAAAATGCGCGGCAGGTTGAGGCGCCAGGCCGCGGCGGAGCTGCGGCGCGAGGCGCCGTGGGGTCTAGATGCTCAAACCGGATACTAAGAGGAGGCAGAAAATGGCAGGCAGATCGGCAAGGGGTTTGGTGCTCGGCTTGGTGGCGGGCGCGGTGGTCGCGGCCTGCGGTGGTGGCGGGGGCGGCGGCGGCAGCAGCGTCAGCTACAACCTGCTCCCCGCGTTCATCAGCAGCGTGATCAGCAAAATCGCCTACGATGGTACCAGCGACGACCTGCTTACCGCCGGCCTCGGCAAGACCGGTCTGCAATCGGCCGTGGCACCGGCTGTCACCGATCCCGCCAACCCGACTGCGGCGGAATTGCGGCGCCTCGCCATTTATAGCAACTACCGCGCGCTGATCGATCCGACCTCCAATGGGGGCTACGGCACGCTCTACGGACCCAATGTTGATTTGAACGGCGTCGCCGGCACCGGAGAGGGCCGTGTCGCCGGAAGCGAGTACCTTGCCTATGCCGATGATGGCAGCGGCCGGCAAAATGTCACTCTGATGGTTCAGGTGCCGACCAGCTTCGACAAGGCCAATCCCTGCATTCACGCGGTGGTCTCGAGTGGTTCACGCGGGATCTATGGTCCGGTCGCGGTGGGCGAGTGGGGTTTGAAGCGCGGCTGCGCGGTCGCCTATGCCGACAAGGGTACCGGCAACGGCGCCCACGACCTGCAAAGCGATAAGGTCACGCTCATGCATGGCATCGTCGCCGACGCTGGCGCGGCGGGCAAGAGCGCTCAGTTCAACGCCGGGCTGAGCGCCGCCGAACGTACGGCATTCAATAGCGCCACCCCCAACCGCTACGCCTTCAAGCACGCCCATTCGCAACAAAACCCGGAAAAGGACTGGGGCAAGCACGCCCTTCAGGCGATCGAGTTTGCGCTGTACGTGCTCAACGAACAGTTCGCCAGTGCCAATCCATACACCGGGCAGAAGTACCAGGATTTCCGGCCCGACAATACCCTGGTCATCGCCGCGGGTGTCTCCAACGGTGGCGGTGCTGTCCTGCAGGCGGTGGAAGCCGATACTTCGGGCCTGATCGACGGCGTGGTCGCGGGCGAGCCGGAAATCCAGCCGCTGGTCAACGCGGCCGTGCAAGTGAAGCGCGGCGGCGTCACTGTGGACACCACCGCGCGTGGCCTGTACGACTACTTCACCGTGGCCAATCTCTACCAGCCTTGCGCGGCACTCTCTTCAAGCCTTTCGGCCTCGCCGTTCCTGATCATGATCAACACCGCTCGGGCCACCAACCGCTGCACCCAGCTCAAGGCTCGGGGCCTTTTGGCCGGAACGACCAGCGCCGAGCAAGCCGACGAGGCCTTGCAGAAACTGCTCAGCTACGGGTGGGAGGCCGAGGCGAGCCTGCTGCATGCTTCCCACTACGCGTTCGCCACGCCAGCGGTCACGGTGACCTACGCCAACACCTACGCGCGTGCCAGCGTGAAGGAAAACCTGTGCGGCATCAGTTTTGGCGCCACCGATGCCACGGGCGCACCAGTCGCGCTCGCGGCAAGCGCGTTCCCGCGCATTTTCGGCACCGGCAACGGCGTTCCACCGACCAGCGGCATCAATTTGATCAATAACAGCTCGGTGGGCGGCCCGCTCAAGGATGATCTGTCCACTTCGCCGGGCAGTGGCGTCGCCGACTACAACCTTGATGGGGCGATTTGCTTGCGCAATCTGCTGTCCGGTACCGATGCCCTGGCGACGCGAACTCAGGCCGGCATCAATGAGGTCCGGCGCAGTGGCAATCTGCGCGGGCGGCCAGGGATCATCGTGCATGGTCGCTCCGACGCGCTGCTGCCGGTGAACCACACCTCCCGGCCCTATTTCGGGGCCAACAAGATGATCGAAGGTGCGGCCAGCAAGCTCTCCTATGTCGAGGTCACCAATGCCAACCACTTCGATGCCTTCCTGCCGCTGGCCGGCTACGACACACGCCTGGTGCCTTTGCACGGATACGTCTTTCAAGCGCTCAACATGATCTATGCCAATCTCAAGAGCGGCGTGGCCCTGCCGCCCTCCCAAGTGGTTCGCACCACGCCGCGGGGAGGCACGCCTGGCGCGGCGCCGGCGATCACCAGCGCCAACCTGCCGCCGATTTCAACTAGCCCGACCGGCACCAATCAGATCACCTTCGGGGCGAATACGGTCAACGTGCCCGACTGAGTTCCGCTCGCGGGGCGGTAGAATAGAGCCGGGCGTCCGCAACGACGCCCGGCTTTTTTTTCAACCGCAACGAGACCGCCATGTCCGGCATGACCCCCCAGGAAATCGTTCACGAACTCGACAAGCACATCGTCGGCCAGCAGGAGGCCAAGCGCGCCGTGGCCATCGCCTTGAGAAACCGCTGGCGGCGCCAACAGGTGCCCGAGCCGCTGCGCCAGGAAATCACCCCCAAGAACATCCTCATGATCGGACCGACCGGGGTGGGCAAGACCGAGATCGCGCGGCGCCTGGCGCGTCTTGCCGACGCGCCTTTCGTGAAAGTGGAGGCGACCAAGTTTACCGAAGTGGGTTATGTGGGTCGCGACGTGGACACCATTGTTCGCGATCTGGTGGAAGCGGCCATGAAAGAGACCCGCGAAGGCGAGAAACGCAAGGTCCGCGACCGCGCCCAGGATCTTGCCGAGGATCGGATCCTCGACGTGCTGCTGCCGCCGGTGCGCGAAGTGAACTTCAGCGACTTGAAACACGCCGATTCCGCCACCCGCCAGACCTTCCGCAAGCGCCTGCGCGAGGGCAAATTCAACGACAAGGAAATCGAAATCGAAGTTGCCGCGGTGGCGCCGTCCATGGAAATCCTGGCCCCGCCGGGCATGGAGGAATTGACTGGGCAGATTCAGGGCATGTTCCAGCAAATGTCCGGAACCCGCCGCAAGGCGCGCAAGATGACGGTCGCCGAGGCGATCAAGGCGCTGGTCGACGAGGAAGCGGCCAAACTCATCAACGACGAGGATCTCAAAGCCAAGGCCCTGGCCAATGTCGAGCAGAACGGCATTGTCTTCCTGGATGAAATCGACAAGATCGCCTCGCGCCAGGAAGCGCAGGGAGCCGATGTCTCGCGCCAGGGCGTGCAGCGCGATTTGCTGCCGCTGGTCGAAGGCACCACGGTGTCCACCAAGTACGGCATGGTGCGCACTGACCACATTCTGTTCATCGCCTCGGGCGCTTTTCATCTGGCCAAGCCCTCGGATCTCATTCCCGAGCTGCAAGGGCGCTTCCCCATTCGCGTCGAACTCGCTTCGCTTTCGGTCGAGGATTTCGAGCAGATCCTCACCGCCACCGACGCCTGCCTGACCCGACAGTACCAGGCGCTCCTAGAGACCGAAGCGGTGGCGATCAGCTTCACCCCCGAGGGCATTCGCCGCCTGGCCGAAATCGCCTGGTCGGTGAACGAGAAGAACGAGAACATCGGCGCTCGCCGGCTGTACACCGTGATGGAGCGTCTGCTCGAAGATCTGTCTTTCGATGCCGCCGCGCACAGCGGCCAGATCGTGGCCATCGACGCGGCCTATGTGGACAACAAGCTGGCCGGCATCGCCGGAGACGAGGATTTGGCGAGGTTCATCCTTTGAACCGCCGCGCCGTCCGGGGGCGCTGGCGATGATCATGCGCATCGTCGGCATCATCTTGCCGGTCTTCGGCATGGTGCTGCTGGGCTACCTCTACGGCCGCAAGATGCGGCCGACCATGGCCACGGTCAATCACCTGAGCATCAATGTCCTGGCGCCGGCGCTGGTCTTCTCGGCGCTTGCCGCCAAGGAGTTCGAACTTGCCGCCAGCGGCGGCCTGATCCTCGGCAGCATCGGCGTGGTGCTCGGTTCGGGCTTGCTGGCCTGGCCCTTCGTGCGCGCCCTGGACGTGCAATGGCGCACTTTTCTGCCACCGATGATGTTCAACAACTGCGGCAACATGGGCCTGCCCTTGGCGGCACTTGCCTACGGGGCGAAGGGGCTGTCGATGATGGTGGCCTTGTTCACTGTGTCCAATCTCCTGCATTTCACCTTGGGCACCTACATGGTGAGCCGAGACGCGCATTTCGGGCGCGTCTTCAAGAGCCCGATCGTGATCGCCACTTTTCTGGGCTTTCTCTTCGGCGCCTTTCATTGGAGCCTGCCGGTGTGGGCGATGGCCGCCACACGAATGGTCGGCGAAGCGCTCATTCCGCTCATGCTCATCTCCCTGGGTGTGCGCATGGTCGATGTCTCCTGGGCCGGTTGGCGCTTGGGGCTGATTGGAGGCATAGTTTGCCCGCTCACCGGAATTGCCATGGCGGTCGCGCTGGGGCCGCTCTTGGGGCTGGGTCGTGACCAATGGGGCATGCTGGTGCTGTTCGGCTCCTTGCCTCCGGCGGTGCTCAACTTCATGGTCGCCGAGCAATATCATCAGGAGCCGGAAAAAGTGGCTTCGGTGGTGCTCATCGGCAACATGCTCTCGGTAGTGTTCGTAACCGTCGGGCTGACGCTCGCCCTGGGTGCTACGAGCTAGGGACGCGCTGATTCGCCGGAACGACGCGAGGCGACGCGCCAGTCTTCCCCTGCCCCGCTGCGGGAGGTGACGCGGGGGTGGAAATTGGCACGGCGACGCCACTGCTTCAGGTTTGCCTTCGCCTGGCCCGTCAATTCCGTCACCTCCGCCGAAGGCAGTTGCCCGGATCGTTGAACCTCCCGGATTCGCGCGGTCGCCGGAATGACGCGAACCGCGGCGAGAGTCGCCCTGCCTTCGCTGCGACCGACGGGCCGGTCGCACGGCGCCAAGCTCCCGACGAAGGGCTTGCCTGGCAGCGGTAACATTTGTCATGCTTCGGTCTGGCTGAAACGCTGAAGCGCGATTTCAGGCCGATGCGGGCGGGTCGCTTGAACCCGCCCCAGGGGAAGTTCGCAGGGAGGAACGCGCCGCTGGGGGGCGGCGTGTGACGGGCGACCAGTTCCGGGCGCTCGGCCGTTCGTCCGACGTGACTTCCGGGGTAGCAGGGCGGAGGACCAACATGTCGGGCGGGTTTTGGGGTCGATGGGGCAAGCATGCGGGCCGAGGCGCGGCCCTGCTGGGGCTGCTTTCCTTCACTTTCGGCGTGGCGGCTCGCGCCAACGCGCCGGGCGTGGAACTCGACACCGGCACCCAGCGCCTGTCTCTCGGTGGGCAATGGGCGTACCTAACCGACGCGTCGCGGCGCCTCACCCTGGAGGATGTGCGTCAGATCGATCGTTCGGGCAGTTTTCAGGCCGCCTCCGGTGCCACCGCCAGCCTGGGTGCGGGGGAAGTCGCATATTGGCTGCGCTTGCGTCTGACCAATCAGGGGGCGCTCTCGAATCAATGGATCCTGGAGTTCCCGTACACGCTGTTGGGGGCCATCGATGTGTACCTGGTTTACCCCGATGGCCGAGTCTCGGAGCAGCATGGTGGCGGGCGGCGACCGTTCAATCACCGTGGCTTACCCCATCGCACTCCGAATTTCCTGTTGCCGATCGCCGCTGACCAGACGGTAGAGCTATATGTGCGCTTGGAAACCGCCGGGATCGTCTTTGCCGAAGCGACGCTCTGGCGACCGGCCGCCTTTCACGAGTACGCTGAGAACGAGCAAATGGCCGTCGGCCTACTCTTGGGGCTGCTGGCGGCGTTTTGTCTCTATGCCCTGGCGAACGCGCTGGTGGCGCGTGATCGAGGCTATCTCTATTGCGCGCTTTGGGTAATGTCCTTGGCGCTGTCCGGCATGGCGCTCTACGGGGTCTCGGCACAGTACCTCTGGCCTGAGCACCCCGAACTTAACGAGGTCGCCGTGCCGCTCTTCGCCGGTGTGGCGGGCCTCGTGTTCGTGGCGTTGGCCCGCGAGGCGCTGCAGATCGACCACGCGAAACCGCTGCTCAACCTGATCGGGCGCGGCCTGCTTCTGGCTTTTGCCCTCGAAATCGTGCTGGTTTCGGTCTCCACCGTGGCGGCCGGCAATCTCAGTCTGCTCTTGCTGCCCGCGGCCATCGTTTACATGATGGTAGCCGCCGCGCTGCGCGTGCGCGAAGGCATGTCGAGCGCCAACTGGTTTCAGTTGGCCAGTTTCGCCCTGCTGGTGGGCAATTTCCTGCTGCTCGCCATGCTCCTGGGGTTCTGGCCCATTCACGCGGTGGCCGCCGCCGGGCCGGTCCTGGGTAGCGCCGTGGGGGCCTTGCTGATCGCCGTGGGGCTTGCCGACCATGGCCGGCGCAGCCTGCTTCAGCGCCTGGCGCAACTGCGCCGCGAGAAGGAATCGATCGAAGAGGAAATTCGCCAGCGCGCCACCGATTTGCGCGAGACCATTGAATCGCTGGAGTCGGCCAATCGCGGCCTGCGCAAGTCCAACCTGGTCGATCCGCTCACCGGCATCCGCAACCGCCGCTATTTCGACGAGCGCCTGGAGGCCGAGTGGGATCGCGCCTTGCGTGGCGAGAATTGGCTGGCCGTAATTCTGCTCGATCTCGATCATTTCAAGCGCATCAACGACACCTTCGGTCACCCGGCCGGCGACGCGTGCCTCGTCTCCGCCGCGCATGCCATCAGTGACGTGATTCGACGTTCTGGTGATCGTGTAACGCGGTTCGGCGGTGAGGAATTCGCCATCGTGCTGCCGGCCACCGACCCCTTCGGTGCCGCGCGCATCGGCGAGTCGCTGCGCAAGACCATCGCCGAGCTGGAAGTCTCCGCCAATGGATCCTGGCTGCGGCTCACCACCAGCGTCGGCGTGGCCGCACTGCGGCCCAAGCTCGGCTTGCGTTCGGAAATGCTGGTGGAACTGGCCGACCAAGCACTCTACCGGGCCAAGCAGCAGGGCCGCAATCGTATGTGCGTGGCGGCCGAGAACTTCACTCCCGAAGCCGAGGTGATCGAATTTCCGGTTTTGCGGGAAGCAAAAGACGCCGCAGGTTAGTAGTTCGTCGGTTGCTTTCGCTGGGGCGACGCTGATCAATTCGGCATTCCTCATCCCGGCGCAAGGCGGCTTCCAGGACCTTCAGCGAACCGGACACCAACCTGCGTCGGTGGGAGGGTTTTCAGCAGCCTTTGCCCGGCGCTGGAGAGTGCGGCATCGCGTGGCCACCGTAGGTGGTGCGCAGGGCCGGCGGTGCTATGTTGCGGAACAGACTGCCTGTAATGCACACCGCCGCGGCGCCTCCGGCCGGCCAGCGTGGAGCTGCTCAGCCTTCCTTTGCGGCCTTCTGGAATCCAGCCAGCAACAGGCCCGCGACGACGAACAGGCTGCCGCAGGAGCGGTTTATCCAGCGCACTTGGGTCGGTGATCTGAGCCAGCTCTGGATGCTGGCCGCCGCAGCGGTGTAACCGTGCATGACCACGAGATCGATGGCGATCAGAGTCGCCGCCGCGATCAAGTACTGTGGCGCCTGCGGCGCCTCGGGATCGATGAATTGCGGCAGCACGGCCAAGAAGAACACGATCCCCTTGGGATTGACCAGGTTCACCAGCAGCCCCTGACGGAACAAGGACCAGCGGCTACCTGTTCCGGGCTGACTGGGCGCGCCGAGGTTGAGGTGATCAGGGGCCCGCCATTGGCGGATGCCGAGGTACACGAGGTAGGCCACGCCCAGCCATTTGACCACCGAAAAGGCCATGCTCGAGGTCGCCAAAAGCGCCCCCAAGCCGGTCGCGACGATGGCGATGGAAATCGCCAGCGCGGCCTGTAAGCCATAGATGTTCCACCGCCCCCGTCGCAGGCCATGTTGCAGACCGGTGGACAGGCAGGAAATCGCCCCCGGGCCGGGAGAAATCGAAATCAGCCAGCCGGCGAAGAAAAGAGCGATCCAGGTATCGAGGTTCATGGGGGTGACGAGTCAGGGAAACTCAAAGCAAATCGGGTTTCATCATTCCGGCGCAAGCCGGAGTCCAGGAACTGCGACGAACCGGGCACCTGCCTTCGCCGGTGTGACAGCTCCATCCAGTGGTTCCCGGGTTCGCGCCGCCGCCTTCACTTGAAAACCTTAGCGCCAGGCACACCCAACTCGGAAGCCAAGCGCGCGGCGAGTGCCTGCGCCCCAGCCTCGTCAGCGATCTGCGGCAGGCGCACTTGATAGCGGAACTGGGCGCCCTTGCCGACGGTTTCGATGCGCGCGGCGTAGCCCGCTGTGCGCAATTTGATGTACACGTCCAATGCCGGACCCTGATCCCGACCCTCGGCGAGCATTAGGTGCCAGGCGCCACCCTGCTGCGCCGCACCCTGACCGGCCGCCAAATCGGTCTCCTGCGCCCATTGCGCAAGCTTCGCCAGCGGTACCGCCTGCACCGGTTCGGGCGCCGCGCCCTTGGGTGCGACATAAAAACTCAAGGGGTCGCTCATGCTGATCTCTGGCGAACCTTCGCGCGCCACGCTGATGCGGCCTTCGATCAGACAGACCAGATCCCGGTCTGCCGCGGCCTTGCCCCATAAGTCGGTGCCACGCACACCGGCGGTGATGCTGGCGATCTTCACTTGCACATCTCGCTGACGCGGAGCAGCAATTCGGTCGGTGGTAAAGCGGAACGCGCCGCGCAGCACCTCGAAAGCGGCGCGAAACACACTCTTGCCATCATTACTTTCGTTGAGGCTCGTCAGTTTCAGTTGGCCGTTCTCGCCCAGCCGAACCAGGCTGCCTTCCGCGAGCTTGAGCAGAATGCGGGCATTGCGGCCGGTGCGTACGGTATCGCTGGCGCGCAGCTCCATGCCCGGAGCGATCGGTTGCAAACGGCCGTAGCGTTCGAGCCAGGCGGGCATCTGCACGCCCTCGACCACAGCGGTGGGGGCGGCCTGGGCCAGGCCGAGGCAAAGAAAACAGGCGGCACAAGCCGCCAGTAGTTGTCTCATGAAATCACCTCCCAAACGAATCGGCGTGCCGAAGCCGGTATAATCCAGAATTCCTCGCAATTTAGCACATTCCCGAGCCATGTTGCCCTACCGCCACGCCGAGATCGAAGCCGCGGCCCAGCACCACTGGGATACCACCAAAGCCTTCGAGGCCATCGAACGCCCCGACCGGGAAAAATTCTATTGCCTGTCGATGTTCCCTTACCCTTCGGGCAAGCTGCACATGGGACACGTGCGCAACTACACCATTGGCGACGTGCTGACGCGTTACCACCGCATGAACGGCAAAAACGTCTTGCAGCCCATGGGTTGGGACGCTTTCGGCCTGCCCGCGGAAAACGCCGCTATGGCCAACGGCGTGCCGCCGGCGAAGTGGACTTACGACAACATCGCCTACATGAAAATGCAGTTGCGCTCGCTGGGCTTCGCTATCGATTGGCGGCGCGAACTGGCGACCTGCAACCCCGCTTATTACCGCTGGAACCAATGGCTGTTCTTGCGCATGCGCGAAAAGGGCATCGCTTACAAGAAGACCCAGGTGGTGAATTGGGATCCGGTGGACCAGACCGTGCTTGCCAACGAGCAGGTGATCGACGGCCGCGGCTGGCGCACCGGCGCGCTGGTCGAAAAGCGCGAGATTCCCGGCTACTACCTCGCCATCACCCGCTACGCCGAAGATCTCCTCGCCGACCTCGACCAGCTTCCCGGCTGGCCCGAGCGGGTCAAGGCCATGCAGGCCAACTGGATCGGCAAGAGCGAGGGCGTGCGTTTTGCCTTTCCCTACACTTTGCCCGACGGCCAAGAGGGCAAACTCTGGGTCTTCACCACCCGTGCCGACACCATCATGGGCGTGACTTTCTGCGCTGTCGCCGCTGAACATCCGCTGGCCGCCTACGCGGCGAAGAACAATCGCCAGCTCGCCGCGTTCATCGAGGAATGCAAGCAGGGCTCGGTAATGGAAGCTGATATGGCGACCATGGAAAAGAAGGGCCTGCCCACGGGTCTTGCGGTGACGCACCCGCTCACCGGCGAAGCGGTGCCGGTTTGGGTGGGCAATTACGTCCTGATGGGCTACGGCGAAGGCGCGGTCATGGCCGTGCCGGCGCATGATGAGCGCGACTTTCATTTCGCCCAGAAGTACGGCCTGCCGATCAAGCAAGTCATCGCCGTAGAGGGGCAGAGCTTTTCCACCGACGCCTGGGCCGAATGGTACGCCGACAAGCAGCAAGGCGCGTGCCTGCACTCGGGCAAATACGATGGACTCGCCTATCGCCAGGCGGTCGCTGCCATCACCGCCGACCTCAGGGTCAAGGCGCTGGGCGACACCCAGGTGCAATGGCGCCTGCGCGATTGGGGCATTTCTCGGCAGCGCTATTGGGGCTGCCCCATTCCGCTCATTCATTGCGAACACTGCGGCGAAGTGCCGGTGCCCAACGCGGACTTGCCGGTGCGGCTGCCTGAAGACTGCGTGCCCGATGGCTCGGGCAATCCGCTCGCCAAGCGCGCGGATTTCGTCAACTGCACCTGCCCAAGCTGCGGCCGGCCGGCGAAACGCGAAACCGATACCATGGACACCTTCGTCGATTCGTCCTGGTACTACGCGCGCTACGCCTCCTTCGACAACCATGGCGCCATGGTCGATGCGCGGGTCCAACACTGGCTGCCCGTCGACCAGTATATCGGCGGCATCGAGCACGCCATCCTGCACCTCTTGTACTCGCGCTTCTGGACCAAGGTGATGCGCGACCAGGGCTTGGTAAATTTCGACGAGCCTTTCACCAACCTGCTCACCCAGGGCATGGTGTTGAACCACATCTACTCGCGCAAAAGTGACAAAGGCGGGATCAGCTATTTCGCGCCCGAGGAAGTCGAGGTGCAGCGCGACGCCGAGGGCCACGTCACCGGCGTCGTCGCCAGGAGCGATGGCCTGGCCGTCGATTACGGCGGCGTGGGCACGATGTCGAAATCCAAGCGCAATGGCGTCGACCCGCAGGCGCTGATCGAGCAATACGGGGCCGATACCGCGCGGCTTTTCGTGATGTTCGCCAGCCACCCCGAGCAGACCCTCGAGTGGTCCGATGCCGGCGTCGAGGGCGCTTACCGTTTCTTGAAGCGCTTGTGGGCCTTCGCGCAAGGCGCTTCGGAACGGCTCGCCGCTGCGCCCCAAGCCGTGAACTGGAACGAAACGGCCAAGCCCGAGCGCGAGTTGCGCCGCGAGATCTACAAACATCTCGCGCAAGCCAATTACGACTACACCCGCTTGCAGTTCAATACCGTGGTTTCTGCCGGCATGAAAATGCTCAATGCCCTGGAAGCCGCACCCGCGAGCACCGAAGCGACGGCCACCGAGGTTTTGCGCGAAGGCCTCGCCATCCTCTTGCGGGTGCTCAACCCGGTGGTGCCGCACATTACCCACACGCTTTGGGCGCAGCTTGGTTACGCCGCGCGCTGGGGTGAACTGATCGATGCGCCCTGGCCGCAAGTGGACGAAGCCGCGCTGGTGCAGGAAGTGATTACCCTGGTGCTGCAAATCAACGGCAAAACCCGCGGCCAGATCGAAGTGCCGGCCACTGCGGATCAGGCGGCTATCGAAGCGGCCGCCACCGCCAGTCCAGAATTTCAGCGCCACGCCGCCGGCAAGGCGCCGCGCAAGGTGGTGGTGGTGCCGGGCCGCCTGGTGAACGTCGTTGCCTGAGGGGCGAGGCATGGCACGGCCTACACCCCTGCTTGGTGCGTTCCTGCTCTTGCTGGCCGTGGTCATGGCCAGTGCTTGCGGCTTTCGTCTGCGTGGTGATGCGAGCCTGCCTTTTCGCACGGTGTTCATTTCCGGCGGCCAAGGTACGCCGCTTTATCCCGAACTCGCGCGTCGCCTGCGGGGGGACGCCGGGGCGCGCCTTGTCGAAGCGGCGGACCAGGCCGAAGCCATCATCGAAGTCGCGATGTTCAATTTCGACAAGCAGGTGCTCACCATTTCTGGCGGCGGCCGGGTGCGCGAATTCCTGCTGACGCTGCGCATCGTCTTTCGCGTGCATGACGGCAAGGGCGGCGAGTGGCTGAAAAGCGGCGAGATCAGCATCAAGCGCGACTTCTCCTTCAACGACAGCCAGGCGCTGGCCAAGGAAGCCGAGGAACGTGCCCTGGTGCAAACCATGTACACCGACGCGCTCGACCAGATCATGCGCCGGCTCGCTTCGGCGCGGCGCCCCGGGGCCTGATGCAGGCGCGGCTGGCGCAGCTTGGGGCGCTGCTCGGCAAAGGGCTGGCACCGATCTACCTGTTGCACGGCGACGAGCCGCTGCTGCTTTTCGAAGCCGCCGATACCCTGCGCGCCGCCGCGCGCCGCGCCGGTTTCGAGGACCGGCAAGTGCTGGTGGCGGAGAGTGGCTTCAAGTGGGACGAGTTCGCCGCCGCACACCAGAACCTATCGCTCTTCGGAGGCCGGGGCTTGATCGATCTGCGCTTGCCTACCGGCAAGCCGGGTGTGGAAGGCGCGCGCCAGCTCGAAGCCTATGCCGGGGCGCCCAGCCCCGACCACGTGCTGCTTATCAGCTGTCCACGGCTCGACCGCGCCACCCAGCAGAGCAAGTGGTTTGGCGCGCTGGAAGCCGCCGGGGTGAGCGTCGCCATCGCGGTGCTGGAGCGCGAGGAGCTGCCTGCCTGGATCGGCGCGCGCCTGACTGCACGCGGCCAGAAAGCGCGACCAGAAACCCTGCAAATGCTGGCCGATCGCTGCGAAGGCAATCTCCTGGCCGCGCAACAGGAAATCGAAAAGCTTGCCCTCCTGCTGCCTCCAGGAGAACTCGCACCCGAGGCCGTCGAGAACGCTGTCGCGCGGGTGGCGCGTTACGACATCACGCAAATGTCCGAAGCCGTGTTGCTGGGCGATGTCGCGAGGTTTTGCAAAGTGCTGGCCGGTCTCGAAGCGGAAGGCGAGGGCGCGCCGCTAGTGGTGTGGCAGCTTTCCGACGATTTGCATGCGCTGTGCAATGTCGTCGCCGCCGCGCGCGGCGGGATGCCGCTGGCGCAGGCGGTGAAGAACGCTCGGGTCTGGGGTCGGCGCCAAGCCGCCATGGAAGCCGCGGCGCGGCGCATCGAACCCGCGCTCCTGGGCGCCCTCATCAGCGAGGCCGCGCGCCTCGACGCCCTGGCCAAGGGCCTGGGCAAAGACGAAGTGTGGGGCGCCCTGCGCAACTTCGGCTTGCAGCTCGCCGGAGCAGGGCGGGCCGTGCTGCGGCCATTGGCGGGCTAGCAACTGCCCACCAGCGAGTTCGTTGCTTCCCAATGAGAACCATGGCGCGTCACTTCAAGGTCTCCTGCGCGAGCGCCTGAAGCTTCTGCATCGTCGCCCAATTGCGCGTGGTCACCGCGTGGCCAAATTTCCCCAGTAGCGCCGCGCCAGCCTTGCTCTCAAGGATGGCGCCAGCGCAATCGAGGTAGACGGCGTGTTCGCCGAGCAGCAGGCGCTCAGGCGGCGCCACCAGGTCGGCCAGTGCGTGCAGCGAACGCAAGCCTTGATCGTCTTGCGCCACGGCAGCCAGCAGACGGGAGTGATCGCCTGCGCCGCTGGCCAGTTCGTTGGCCGCGATGATGCGCGCGAATGCCTCGGCGGACTTCACCACCACGGGCACCGTGAAGCCAAACCGCTCGATGATTGCCGCGGCGAGCTTTGTCGCCAGGCGCTGGGGGCTGAGCCTGGGCGCGAGGACCACGGCATTGCCGCTATTGAGCAGGGTGGTCGCCTGGTCGCACCCGAGTTGCAAAAGCAGGGCTCGGAATTCGGCCATCGGCAGGCGCTTGGCCTTGCCGACGTTGACACCGCGCAGAAGGATGACGAGGGCGGACATGATTCTGTGAACTCTAAGGCCGCTGCAGGCCCCAATCCCCCCACCGCCCCTGCATCACCGCCAAAGCCGCCATGCCCGCGGTTTCAGTGCGCAGCACGCGGGGACCGAGGCTCACGGGCGTGAACCCTGCGGCGAGCGCCTCTTCGAGTTCGCGCTCGGCGAGGCCGCCTTCGGGGCCGATGAGGATTTCCGCGGCGCCGAGATCTCCGGGCAGCGCGGCGAGCGGTGTCTGCGCTTTGGGCGAGAGTACCAGACGCTGGCCGGCACTCGCGCGGGCGAGGCGCGCCCTCAGCGGCTCGGGGGCGTGTAGTTCCGGCAGGCGAGTGCGGCCGCATTGCTCGCAGGCGCTGATGATGATGTTGCGCCAATGCAAGCTGCGTTTTTCGGCGCGCTCGGGGCTGAGCTTCAACAGCGTGCGTTCGGTGAGCAGGGGCGCGATGGCGCTCACACCCAGCTCCACGGCCTTCTGGATGATCCAGTCCATCTTGTCGGCGCTGGCGATGCCCTGCAGGAGGGTCAGTTGCAGCGGCGATTCGGTCTCCTGCGGGTAATGCTGCCCCAGGGTCACGCGCACTCCGCGCTTGTCGACGTGGCTGATGGTGGCGCGCCACTCGCCGCCTCGGCCGTCGAACAGAATAAGTGCGTTGCCTTCGCCCAGGCGCAGCACTCGCGCCACGTGATGCGCGGGCGCCTCGGGCAAGTGGATCGACGCGCCAGGATGGAGTGGCGTGGCGCAGAAGAGGCGCGGCGGCGCTTTCATGTGGCGTAAACGAAGTCGAGGTGCTGGTGCTCGCCTTGTTCGCGAAAGCCGATGCGCTCGTAGATGGCGTTGCTCACGGGGTTGTGCGCATCGGTGGAAAGAAAACAGGCGCGGCGCGGGCGCGCATCGTCAGTGCCGCGCAGCATCAATTGGCGCGACAATTGCGCGACCAGGGCGCTGGCGTAACCCTGCTGCCTGGCCCCTCGGGCGGTGAACACCGCGCTCAGGCGCGCGGTATCGGGCAACAAGAGCGTGTAAGCGGCCATGGCGATGGGTTCGGGCGCGCACCAGAGCACGATGCCGCGGCCAGGAATGCGGCTCGCGACCGCGGCAAGGAGGTCACGCAGTTGCCCAGGCGTGCGCGTCTCCTCGCGAAAATGCTCCCACCAATCTTCGACCAGGGCGAGGTCGGCGGGGCCGGCATCGCGCATCCCGCCAGCCACCACCGGAGGCAGCGGCAGAGTGTAGAGCGCCAGGTGCTTGAGGCGATGTCGCGGTGCAACTCGCGCCTGGGTTGCGGCGGCAAAGCATGTGGCGAAGTCGGCGGCGGCCTGGGCCTCGCCGACCACACCTTGCGGGCGTAGACCGCGCTGCGCGAGGTCGCGCGCCAGCATCCGCAGCGCCTGACGATGGTTGCCGCCCAGCAGTACGCCCCCGTCTTGCCCGGCCGTGGCGGCGAGACACAGCTCGCGACCCTCGGCGATGGTGGCGTAGTAATCCTGGTCGCCCGCCGCGCCATGCACCGCGCGACGCGAGGCGAAGGAGAGCAGCAGGTTGTTCGCCGATTCGTCGCGCATCAGCCACGCTTGGGCGGCGGCGAGAAAATCCTGGGCGGTGGCGTGGGGTCGAAGCAACATGTGCAGAGGTGCGCAGCGCGAAGCAAGCGGGATTGTGCCACAGACCCGCGGTGTCACCATTGGGCCAGGGAGCCCGGCGCGCCAAGACCCTTAGTCGTTGGTGCTGCGGGGCAAAGCGTTCCAGCAGGGTGGGTCAAGCGCGGGCCGGCGCGCGATTCCAGCTCACGCTCAAAACTTCATCTGCCGCGGCAGCCAGGTCACGAGTTCCGGCAACCACCAGATCAGGCCCACGGCCAAGATCATCAGCACAAACATCGGCAGGGTGTGTTTGGCGATCCAAGTCACCTGCTTCCCGGTCATGCCTTGCAGCACGAAAAGATTGAAGCCTACGGGCGGGGTGATTTGCGCCATTTCCACCACCAGCACCAGAAAAATACCGAACCACAAGAGGTCGATGCCGGCACGTTCCACGGTGGGGAGGATCACGCCCATGGTCAGCACCACCATGGAAATGCCATCGAGAAAACTGCCCAGAATGATGTAGAACACCGTCAGCGCGATGATCAGCGCAAACGGGCTCAAGCCCAGGCCGCCGATCCACTCGGCGAGATTGCGCGGCAGGCCGAGGTAGCCCATGGACAAGGTGAGGAAGGCCGCACCGGTGAGGATGAGGGCGATCATGCAATAGAGCCGCGTGGCGCCCATTAGGCTGTCGAGAAAGGTCTTGCGGCTGAGCGCGCCTTGCGTCGCAGCGATGGCCAGCGCCCCGACCACACCCAGTGCCGCGGCCTCGGTGGCGGTGGCGATGCCGGCGTAAATCGAGCCTAGCACCAGGCCGATCAGCACCAGCACCGGAATGATGTGCCGTGATGCGACCAACTTCTCGCGCCAGCTCGTGTGCTGAGTGACGGCCGGCACCTTCCTGGGGTTCAGCAAGGCCCAGACCACGATGAAACCCGAGAACAACGACGCCAGCAGCAGCCCGGGAATGACACCGGCGATGAAAAGCTGGGCGATTGACACATTCGAGCTGACGCCGTAAACGATCATGATGATCGAAGGCGGAACCAGCAATCCCAGGGTGCCCGCGCCGGCCAGGGTGCCGATGGTGATGCCCTCGGGGTACCCTCGCGCCTTGAGTTCCGGCAAGGTCATTTTGCCGATGGTGGCGCAGGTGGCGGCGCTGGACCCCGAGACCGCGGCGAAGAGTGTGCAGCCCAAAATGTTGGTGTGCAGGAGCCTTCCCGGAACACGCTCCAGCCAGGGCGCCAAACCTTTGAACAGGTCTTCCGAGAGCCGCGTGCGAAAAAGAATCTCCCCCATCCACAAAAAAAGTGGCAAGGCGGTGAGCGTCCACGACGAGGCCGAACCCCAGATGGTGAGTGCCATGGCGTCGCCCGCCGGACGTGCGCTGAAGAGCGCCATGCCCACCCACGCCACGCCGGCAAGGGCCAGGCCGATCCACACGCCACTGCCGAGCAGGGAACAAAGCGCCAGGATCAGGAGAAAGGCGATCCAACCGTCCATGAGCCGCTACTCGTGCTGCGGCGAGGGCGCCGGGCCGCGCCGCTCGCCAGCGAGACAGCGCAGCAGCGCGTCGGCCAGGGCGATGGCCAGGACCAACGTGCCCAGGGCCATGGTCAACTGTGGAATCCACAGCGGCGTGGCATCGGTGCCGGTGGACACATCGTGCAAATCCCAAGACATCCAGGCGAGGCGCAGGCTGAACCAGGCCAGCAGCACCGCCAGCGCCAGGCCCGCCACCAGGGACCAAAGCTCCAAGGCGCGCTTCAGGCGCGGCCCGGCGTGGTCGAGCAGGAGCCCCACGCGAATGTGCTCGCCATGTCCCAGGGTATGCGCCAGCGCGAGAAAGCCGGCGCCGGCCATGCAATAACCGGCGTAGGCGTCGGTGCCAGGAACCTGAAAGTGCAAGAGCCGCGAGGCGATGCCCAGGAGCACCATGGCGAGCGTGCCCACCATACACAACGCCGCGGCGTAGCCGGCCAGGAGATACAGCCGGTCGAGCGCGCGGCGCATCACCGCGCGCTCCGGCCGCAGCGAGGCAAAACCACCGGCTTACTTGCGATAAGCTTCGACGACCTTGCGGCCGGTGTCCCCCGCCTTGACGAGCCAGTCATTGAGCAACTGCTCGCCCACCTTGCGCATGTCGGCAGCCAGTTGCGCCGAAGGCGGCTGCACGTTCATGCCCTTTTGCTTGAGTTGATCGAGGTACCAAGTGTTCTTGTCCATGGAGCTCTTCCAGCCCCTGGCCTCGGCCTCTGCGGCGGCCTTCAGCACGGCGTTCTGAACATTCTTGTCCAGAGCATCGAAAGCCTTCTGGTTGACGATCACTGCGTTCTTGGGCAGCCAAGCCTGGGTGTCGTAGAAATATTTGAGGTGCTCATAGGTCTTGGAATCGAAGCCGGTGGCGCCGGAAGACATGTAGGAGTCCATCACTCCGGTGGCCAGGGCCTGCGACACTTCCGCCGCCTGCACCGTAACCGGCTGAGCGCCTACCAATTCGCCGATTTTGGCGGTGGCGGGGCTGTAGGCGCGCCACTTGAGCCCTTTCATGTCGGCCACGCCACTGAGCGGCTTCTTCGAATAAATGCCTTGCGGCGGCCAGGGCACGCTGAACAGCAGCTTGATGCCCTGCTTACTCAGAAGTTCTTGCAGCGCGGACCGTGAGGCCTCGAAAAGCTTATGCGAATCCGCATAGGAGGTGGCCAGGAAAGGCACGCCGTCGAGGCCAAAAAAGGCGTTTTCGTTTTCGAAATTGACCAGCAGGATCTCTCCCGCTTGGGCCTGAGCACCCTGCACCGCGCGTTTGATCTCCGGTGCCTTGAATAGCGACGCGCCGGCATGGACGGTGATCTTGAGTTGGCCGTTGGTGGCCTTATCCACCTCATTGGCGAACTGCTGGATGTTCTCGGTGTGGAAATTGCTGGCGGGGTAGGCGGTGGGCAAATCCCACTTGGTCTGGGCAGCGGCGGCAAAGGGCAGGGCGGCGACTAGGGCAGTGGCGAGCAGCGAACGGACGTTCATGATCTTCCTCCTCCGGAAATGGGCGCTTGGACTTCTTGTCGGCGGTGGCCACTTTTTACCACAAAGGGCGCCCCGGTGTAATCCGGGCGACAGCGAATGGCGCGCCGGAGGAGGTAAACTCGCCGGCCTGGCGGCCGCTCGGCGCCGCGGACTTTTATGGGAGCATTCGACATGGCAGTGCAGAACATCGGCGTCGTGGGCGCCGGCACCATGGGCAACGGCATCGCACAGGCCTTTGCCCAGGCGGGCTTTGCGGTCACTCTGACCGACGTGGCGCAGGGCGCCCTGGACAAGGCGCTGGCCACCATCGCCGGGAGTTTCGAGCGACTGATCAAGAAAGAAAAGATGAACGCCGAGCAGAAAGCCGCCGCCTTGGCGCGCATTCGCACCAGCACCACCCTGGCGGCGCTGAAGGACAGCGAACTGGTGATCGAAGCGGCCACCGAGAACCTTGGCCTCAAGCTCAAGATCTTCCAGGAACTCGATGGCCTGCTGAGCCCAGGGGCCATTCTGGCCAGCAACACTTCGTCGATTTCTATCACCCGGCTTGCCGCGGCCACGGGCCGAGCCGAGCAGGTGATCGGCATGCATTTCTTCAACCCCGTGCCCTTGATGGCGCTGGTGGAGCTGATTCGCGGGCTGCAAACTTCGCAGGCCACCTATGAGGCGGTGGAGGCCGCGGCCAAGGCGGTGGGCAAGACGCCGGTGCAAGTGAAGAACAGCCCGGGTTTCGTGGTCAACCGCATGCTCTGCCCCATGATCAACGAAGCGATTTTTGCGCTGGGCGAAGGCCTCGCAACGGCCGCGCAGATCGACGAGGCGATGAAACTGGGCGCCAACCATCCCATCGGCCCGCTGGCACTGTGCGACATGATCGGTCTCGATGTCGAACTCGCGGTGATGAACGTGCTCTTCGAAGGTTTCAAGGATCCCAAATACCGCCCCGCGCCGTTGCTGGTGGAAATGGTCGAGGCGGGTTATCTGGGCCGCAAGAGCGGGCGCGGTTTTTTTACCTACGCCTGAACCCGGAAACAGCGTCGTGGATTGCACCCGCTGCGGCGCCTGCTGCGCCTTCTATCGGGTGGATTTCCATCGGCTCGATGGCGACGATGTCCCAGGCGGCTTTGTCCCAGTGGCCTGGACGCTGCCGCTCAACGCAAGCCTCCTGCGCATGCGCGGCACCGACGCTTTTCCGCCGCGTTGTGTGGCGCTCTTCGGCGACCTGGGGCAGAGCGTCTCCTGCGCGATCTACGCGAAACGCCCCGGCCCCTGCCGCGAACTCGAAGCAGGGTCGCCGGCCTGTCTCAAGGCGCGGCGGCGTTACGGCGTTTCCGAGCCGCCAACCGGCTGACTGAACTCAAGCCACGACCACACAATTGCGCCCCTCCTTTTTGGCTCGATAAAGCGCGCTGTCGGCGCGGCCGATGAGGCGATGGAAGTCACCACCGTCATCCGGGAAAGTAGCCAAACCGTAGCTTGCGGTGAGGATGGCGCCTTCGCCTATGGAGATGGCCTGGGCTTCGAGGGTCTGTCGCAAGCGCTCGGCGATCTCTGCCGCTTCGGTCTTGCCGGTGTCGGGCAAAACCGCGAGGAATTCCTCGCCGCCATAACGCGCCAGGTGATCGCCGGCGCGCAGGAGGCGCCGGGCCAGGTCGGCGACGGTTTGCAGCGCCATGTCGCCGTATTGATGGCCCATGCGGTCGTTCAAGTGCTTGAAGCGGTCGAGATCGAACATCAGCACCGACAAGGGTCGGCCGCTGCGCAGAGCGCGCGCCAGTTCGATGGGAACGATGTCCTCGAGGGCGAAGCGATTCATGCTGCCGGTGAGCGGATCGGTGCGGGCCTGGCGTTCGAGTTGCTCGGAAAGTGATTCGGTCACCATCCAGACGCAGCCGAAGGAAGCCAGGATCAGCATCACGAAAATCGACAGGAAGGCCACCGTCTGCGCGGGGGTGCTCTCGAGCAGCGTCTGGGGCGGCGCATACACCGAGATGCCGGCGCGCAGCAGGCACATTGCGGCAAGCTGCCCAAAAGCCGCCGCCGTAAACCAGTGCGAGTAGCGCAAATGGCGCGGGATGTCGCGTACCAGCACCCAGGCCGTCGCGGCGAGCGGAATGGCGTAGACGATGGAGGCGCTGATGATGCGGGCCTGAAAGTCCGGTCGCACATAAACGTAGTAGGCGAGCACCGGCAGCAGCACCACCAGGAGCGCCGGGCTGAGCCAGCTCATGCGCCCGGGTTGGCCACGCACCTGCATGGCACCTTCGAGAAACAGACCCAGCGCGATCACCAGCAGCGTATTGCCGACCATGACCGAAAGTAGGTCGCTGATTTCGCCACGCAGGGCGAAGAGCAAGAAGCTGTTGGCGGTCAGGGCATAAGCCGCGGACCACCAGCGCAGGCCTTGCAGTTTGGGCTGGCTGCGCTGGGCGAGGTACATGCCCAGCGAAAACACCACCGCGAAGACCAGCACACAAATGACCAGCGTGCGAATGTCGAGCAGCATTCTTCTTCAGATCCTGACCGCGGGCGCGGCTACTTCCACGCTTTATACACGCTGCGTTCCTGTGGCGCCAGGCTCAGCGCTCGAACTTCACGGTCAGGACAATCGAAGTTTGGGTGCGCTCGATCCCCTCATGCCGACCGATCTGGTCCAGAATCACGTCGATTTCCTGGGTGGTTTCACCCTGGATGACGGCAAGGTAGTCGAAATTGCCGGAGAGCGCGTAGACGGCGGTGACAAAGGGAATGTTTTTGAGCGCACGCACGACCTTTTCCGCCTGCTTGGGGTTGACCGCCAGGAGCACATGGGCGGTGATGCGCCGACGCAAGACTTCACTGGCGAGCTTGACGGTGTAGCCGGTGACCACTCCGGCCTTCTCTAGGCGATGCAGGCGCGACTGCACGGTGGTGCGCGACACCCCGAGGCGGCGCGCCAGTTCCGCCGTGGACATGCGCGCGTTGGCCTTGAGCAGTGACAGCAGGGTTTGGTCCTCGGGCTTCATATCGGCGAAACGAATGCAATAATCGGCGAAATGCCAAAATATTACCACTTTTTCGCCGAAACGAAGCCTTCAATCCGACAGGGCAGCGCGGGACAATCGACCGATCAAAGTTGTCCCTAAAACTTGAGGAAACCCGCATGTCCACCAAACTCACCCTGCTTGGCGCCGGCAAGATCGGCCACGCCATCGTCAACTTGCTGCAGGCTACCGGCGATTATGAACTCACCGTCGCCGACCAGGACCGTGGCCGCCTTGCACCGCTCGCCAAACGCGGCGTCAACACCGTTGCCACCGACATCTCGCGCCCCGAGGTGCTGCGGGACCTTCTGGCCGGCCAGGAGTTGGTGCTCTCCGCCTGCCCTTTCTACCTTACACCGGTGATCGCTGGCGCGGCACGCGAGCGCGGCGCGCACTACTTCGATCTGACTGAGGACGTGTCGAGTACCCGCCAGGTGAAGGAACTGTCGCGCGGCGCGAAAACCGCGCTGGTGCCGCAGTGCGGCCTGGCGCCGGGCTTCATTTCCATCGTCGCCAACGATCTGGCGCGCCAGTTCGAGCGTCTGCGTGAGGTGCATATGCGTGTGGGCGCCTTGCCGATTTATCCCACCAATGCGCTGAAATACAACCTCACCTGGAGTACCGACGGGCTCATCAACGAATACTGCAACCCCTGCGAAGCGATCATCGATGGCGATTTGCGCGAAACCCTCGCGTTGGAAGAGGTGGAGCACTTCTCGCTCGACGGCGTCGCCTACGAGGCCTTCAACACCTCAGGCGGTCTGGGCACGCTGTGCGAAACGCTCGCCGGTCGCGTGGAGAACTTGAATTACAAGACCGTGCGCTACCCCGGCCATCGCGACATCATTAAGATGCTCATCCGCGACCTGCGCCTGGGGCAACGCCGCGATCTGTTGAAAGATGTGCTGGAGACCGCGATTCCGATCACCCTGCAGGACGTGGTGCTGATTTTCGTCACGGTCTCGGGCTGGCGCAATGGCCATCTCGCGCAGCAAACCTACGCCAAGAAGATCTACAGCCAGGAAGTGAACGGCGAACTGCTCTCGGCCATACAGCTCACCACCGCCGCGGGCATATGCACCATGGTGGATATGATGCGCGGCGGCGATTTGCCCACGCATGGTTTCGTGCGCCAGGAAGATGCTGATTTGGGCAAGTTTCTTGGGAACCGGTTTGGGAAGTATTACGCTTGAGGTGAGGGGTGGGGGTCGAAGCGGACTTTCCGCGATCACAATGATCGATAGGGTTGGAATCTTGCATGGCGGACACGGCCGCTCCTACGCCAGGCGAATCGAATGAGGAAGACAACATGAACATCGAATCTTTGCTGCAGGAACTGGGCGTCGATCTCAAAGCCCATCGGGGCGCTGGAATTGTCGCGCGTTCGCCTATCGATGGTGAGGTGCTGGCCGAATTGGCGGCGGATTCAAAGGCAAGCGTCGACCTAAAAATGGCGCGAGCGCAAGCCGCGTTTCAGGCCTGGCGCCAATTGCCGGCGCCGCGGCGGGGCGAGCTGGTGCGCCTTTTCGGGGAGGAGCTGCGTCGCCACAAAGAGGTGCTGGGCCAGCTGGTGACCATCGAGGCGGGCAAAATCCGGCAAGAGGGGCTGGGCGAAGTGCAGGAGATGATCGACATTTGCGACTTCGCGGTGGGCCTCTCTCGCCAGCTCTATGGCCTCACCATTGCTTCCGAACGTCCCGGACATCGCATGATGGAAACCTGGCATCCCCTGGGGGTGGTGGGGGTGATCAGCGCCTTCAATTTCCCGGTCGCGGTGTGGGCCTGGAATGCCGCCCTGGCCTACGTTTGCGGCAACAGCGTGGTTTGGAAGCCTTCGGAAAAGACGCCGCTGACTGCGCTCGCCACCGCCGCGCTTTTTCGCCGCGCCGTGGCGCGTTTCGGGTCCGATGCCCCCGACGGCCTGCTGGAAGTGGCGCTGGGCGACGCACAAGTGGGCGAGGCCCTGCTCGACGATGGGCGCCTGGCGTTGATCAGTGCCACCGGGTCCACACGCATGGGCCGCGCCGTAGCGGCACGCGCCGCGCCGCGTTTTTTGCGCACCTTGCTCGAACTGGGCGGCAACAATGCCATGATCGTGGCGCCCTCGGCGGATCTGTCGCTGGCGCTGCGGGCCATCGTCTTTGCCGCCGTGGGCACCGCCGGCCAGCGCTGCACCACCTTGCGGCGCCTCTTCGTACATCACAGCGTCTATGCGCAATTAGTGAACAAGGTCGTGGCCGCCTACGCCAGCGTGCGGGTCGGCGACCCCTTGGTCGAAGGCAACCTGGTCGGCCCGCTGATCGATGCGGCGGCTTTCAAAGGCATGCAAAACGCCCTCGATCAGGCTCGCGACGAAGGTGGGAAAGTGCACGGTGGCGAGCGGGTCTTGGCCCAGATGCACGAAAGCGCCTATTACCTTCGCCCCGCGTTGGTGGAAATGCCGGCACAAAGCGCGGTGATGTGCCACGAGACCTTCGCGCCCATTCTGTATGTGCTGGCCTATGACCAGTTGGAAGACGCCATCGCGCAGCAGAACGCCGTGCCACAGGGCCTCGCATCGAGCATCTTCACCACCGACTTGCGCGAAGCGGAGTTCTTCGTTTCCGCGCAAGGCAGCGATTGCGGCATCGCCAACGTCAACATCGGCCCCAGCGGCGCGGAGATCGGTGGCGCGTTCGGCGGCGAGAAAGAAACCGGGGGCGGACGCGAATCCGGGTCCGACGCCTGGAAAGCCTATATGCGCCGCGCGACCAACACCATCAACTACAGCAGCGCTTTGCCTCTGGCGCAGGGCATCCGCTTCGATTTCTGAGCGGCTACCCGCCGCGGCTCAGGCGCTGGGGGCGGCCGGAATGGTGAGTCCCCGCGCCACCGCGGGGCGGGCGAGGAATTGCTCCAGGGCGCGCTGCACGTTCCTGAAGCGCTCGAACTCCACCAGCGGCCCGGCCTCGTAGTAGGCGACGAGGTTGCGCACCCAGGGAAAAACCGCGATATCGGCGATGGTGTAAATGTCGCCGACCAGCCATTGGTGCGTGGCGAGCTGCTGGTCGAGCACGCCCAGCAAGCGGCGGCTTTCAGTCGCATAGCGATCGCGCGGGCGCTGGTCTTCCCACTCGCGGCCGGCGAACTTGTGAAAGAAGCCGAGCTGTCCGAACATCGGGCCGACGCCGCCCATCTGGAACATCAGCCATTGCAGGGTTTCGTAGCGCTGCGCCGCGTCCGCGGGCAGCAACCGGTCGGTCTTTTCGGCGAGGTAGATGAGAATGGCGCCGGATTCGAACAAGCCCAGAGGTTCATGACTCGGCCCGTCGGGATCGATGATGGCGGGAATCTTGTTGTTGGGGCTGAGTGACAGAAACTCCGGCGACATCTGCTCGTTGCGCGCGAACTCAACGCGATGCGCCTCGTAGGGCAGGGCGATCTCCTCCAGCAGGATCGACACTTTCACGCCGTTGGGCGTGGGCAGGGAGTAGAGCTGCAAACGATCCGGATGTTGCGGTGGCCACTTTCGGGTGATCGGAAAGTTGGCGAGGGTGCATTGGGTCATGGCATGGGTCCCTGGGGAGGAATCAAGAGAATAGGGCGCCTGCTCCGTGGGGAGGCCACTGCGCCGCCTCAGGTTTCGGACCGGCGCTGCCTTGGCCGCGAAGGACTTGGTGCTATGGTCTGACCGCCCATACCCGGCGCGGTGACGAGCTGCGGCGCGGCGGCCCGCTTGTCACCGCGCTTTCGTCGCCGTCGCCGGACCTCAATTGCTGCCGCAATCGGGGCAAACTCCGGTTTCGCCGGCGCGCGGGCGCTGGCAGATCGGGCAGCGCGGCAGGCCATGATTTTCGTCCTCGGGGTCGTCGGCGATCCCGCGCGGGAGCACGATCTTGCCGGTCTCCTGGCAATGATAGGCCTCGCCCGCTTGCGCCGGAAACGTAATCTCCCCCGCCCCGTGCAGCTTGCGGCAAGCGCCGCACCAATAGATGATGATCATGGTCGCGCTACTTTGCCTGTGGCAAGCCCAGCAGAAAGGTGCTGATGCCTTGGCTGGACATCGAGCGCGCACTCGCCAGCTCGCCGGCGGCGGTAGCGGCGAGCACTTGGTCATCCGGGGCAATCACCGCCAGCGCGGGTATGCCCTTCTTGAGCGGCACGCCGTAGCGCTCGGCGAGATCGGTGTTCCGGTCGAAGCGTCCGACGTTGACCTTGACCACTTGGTAGCGTGCGGCCAGCCTGGCGGCAAGTTCGGGCTTGGTCATTTCGGCTTCGAGTACGCGGCAGTCCTTGCACCAATCCGCGCCAAAGACCAGCAGCACCGCGCGCTTGGCATCCTTGGCTTGGCTCTTGGCGGAGGCGATGGCGCCAGGGGCGGCCTCGGGCGGGCCATAGTCGGCGAGCGCCAGAGGGGCGGTCAGGGCAGCGCCGGCTAGACCCAGCAGCGCGATGACGCGGTTCAGAGCTTTCATCATTGATTCCTCAAACACGTTCGATGATCAAGGCGATGCCCTGGCCCACGCCGATGCACATGGTCGCCAGGCCGTAGCGGCCCTTGCCGCGGGCGAGCTGAGAGAGCGCCGTGGTGACGAGCCGCGCGCCGCTCATGCCCAAAGGGTGGCCCAGGGCAATGGCGCCGCCTTGCGGATTGACCTGTGGCGCGTCATCCGGGAGGCCGAGCAGGCGTGTCACTGCCAGGCCTTGGGCGGCAAAGGCTTCGTTCAATTCGATCACCTCCATGGCTTCGATCTTGAGACCGTGGCGCGCCAGGAGCTTGTGCGTTGCCGGTGCCGGACCGATGCCCATGAGGCGAGGCTCCACCCCGGCGGTGGCCATGCCCACCACCCGCGCTTTCGGGGTGAGACCGTGGCGTTTGACGGCTACCGCACTGGCGAGCAGCAACGCGCAGGCACCGTCGTTGACCCCCGAACTGTTGCCCGCGGTCACGCTGCCGTCTTCGCGCACGATGCCTTTGAGCCTGGCGAGGGCTTCGAGGGTGGTGTCGGCACGGGGGTGTTCGTCGGTGTCGACGGTCACGGTCTTCCCCCGGCCGGCGGGAACTTCGACCGGCACGATCTCGTCCTTGAAGTGGCCCGCGGCTTGGGCCGCCGCGCAGCGCTGCTGGCTGCGCCAGGCGAAGGCGTCCTGGTCGGCGCGGGCCACATTGAATTCCTGGGCAACGTTTTCGGCGGTTTCGGGCATGGAGTCGATGCCAAAGCGCGCTTTCATTTGGGCATTGACGAAGCGCCAGCCGATGGTGCTGTCCTCGATTCTGGCGCTGCGCGAAAAGGCGCTGTCCGCCTTGGCCATGATAAACGGCGCGCGGGTCATGCTCTCCACGCCGCCAGCGATGGCGAGGTCGATTTCCCCCTGGGCGATGGCGCGCGCCGCGGTACCGACGGCATCGAGCCCCGAGCCGCAGAGGCGATTGATAGTCGCCGCCGCGACGCTCACCGGCAAGCCCGCGAGCAGCAGAGCCATCCGCGCGACGTTGCGGTTGTCTTCGCCGGCCTGGTTGGCGCAGCCAAGAAGTACCTCGTCGAGCGCCGACCAATCTACGGCGGTGTTGCGTGCCATCAGGGCGCGAATCGGCATCGCCGCGAGATCGTCGGTGCGCACACTCGCCAAGGCACCGCCATAGCGGCCGATTGGGGTACGGATCGCGTCACAGATGAAGGCATCGGGCACGGCAGGGCTCCAGTTCGGGAAGTGGCTCATTTTAACCCAGCGGCCGTTCAGGTCACGCGGCGCTGAAGTCGCCGATCGCCAGGTCCTGTGGACCGGCCGCGGCGCCAGGGCGGACTTGATTTGGCCAGCCTCGGGCGAGCGCACTTCGCCTCGCGCTGGCACAACCCGCCCAATACCCATAACATTCGGGCTTGGCCAAGATTCTTGCGGAAGCGAGCATGAACTACGAACCCATGGACCTCGATGTCGCCGGTACCCGATACCAATTGCTGATTCCTCCGGAGAGCACCAACGCTACCCACTTTCGCGAGGTGTTCCAGCGCAATGGCCACTACGAGGCGGTGATGACCGCCATACTCGGGCGTCTGTTCGAGTGCCTGGATCGGCCCGCGTTCGCCGACATGGGTGCGTTCATCGGCTACTACACCGGCTACGGGGCGAAGGTGCTCGAGGGGCGGGGCGAAGTCTTCGCGTTCGAGAGCAATCCGGCTTACGTCGATGTGCTCAAGGCCATGGTGAAACTGAACGGCTACACCAACGCGCGCGTTTTTGCCGCGGCCCTTTCCGATCGAGAGGAGACGCTGATCGCGCAAGGAACCACCTTGCACCGTGGCAATGCCGAGCGCGACTTCGATTTTCGGCTCCAGCCCGAGCATCTCAGCACGCGTCCGCCGGGTGTCCCCGGCTACGATGGTGCCCCGGTGGCGGTGGCCACCACGACCTTCGACGCGCTCTGCGCCGAACAGGGTCTCGCGCCCAACATCGCCAAGATGGATGTCCATGGTACCGAGGGCAAGATTCTCGGCGGCATGGCCCGGACGCTGCGTGGCCCGCTACGATTTCTGCTGCTTGAATTGCACCAGAACGTCTATTTGCGCCAGTACAGCCCTGGACACACGCGGCTCGGTATCCTCGATTTGATCGAGGACGCCGGCTTCCGGCTCTATTACGTGGCCGGGCATCGCTATACCTGGTCGGGCGGGTTGAAGGTGTTTCTGGAGACCGGGCGCTTCGCCTACCAAGCGCTTACACGCGATACCCGGGAGATGCTGCTCTACGACCGGCATGGCGATATTTTCGTGCTCGCCGCCAAGGAGCCGATCGAACCCTTGCTGGGAGAAAGTGTCCACGACCCCGCCTTGGTCTGAGCGCCCCCTTCCCCAGGACGAGGGCTGGGGGGAAGGTGCATCAGTCCTCGCTTGAGGCGACCGTTCCGACTTTGGCGGCGCTCATGTCACCGACTGCGGAACTGGCCGGCCGCGCTGCTTATTGCACGAACCGTCCGTCCTTCCCAATCAGGGTGAGTTCCACGAAGCGCGAGCCGTTGTGATTGCCGGGGCGAAAGGAGACGACGAAGCCGCCGAGGTCCAGGGCATCCATGCGTTCCAGGGTGGCGACCAGCTTCTCGCGGGTGAGGTCGCGTCCGGCCTGGCGCAGGCCTTCGACCAAGGCCTTGGCGGCCACATAGCCCTCGAAATGGGTGTAGCCGGGCTTGGCCTCCGGGTCTCTGGCCTTGAGCAGGCGCTGGTATTCGCGGGTGATGCCGGACAGCGACTTCCAGGGAAAGGGCATCACCTGAGTGACGGTAATGCCGTGGCTGTCGGGTCCGAGCTCGCGGATCAGCTGTTCGCTGGAAACCACGGAAAAAGCGTAATACTGGGTGCGCAGCTCCTTCTTGGCATATTCGCGAATGAAAGCGATCGCGCCACCGCCCGCGGTGGCGAGGATGATCACCTGCGGATCATACGGCGTCAGAGCCGCGGCGGCCGCCTTGGCGTCGGTGCTGTTGGATTCGATTACGCCGATGGCGGCCGGACGAATCTTGCGTTTGGCCATCGCTTCTTCCACGCTCGCTAGCGCCGAGCGCCCGAACACGTCGTTCTGGTGGACCACGCCGATGCGCGCGTAGCCTAGGGAATACAAATGCTCGACGATCTTTTCCGCTTCGTCGCCGTAACTGGCGCGAATATGAAAGAGGTAGCGGTTGTGCGCCTTGCGCAAGTGATCGGCGCCGGTGTAGGGGGCGAAGAAGGGCACTTTCTCCGCCACGATCACCGGTAAGTGCGCGGTGGTGATGCCGGTGCCCAGATAATTGAAGAGCGCGAAGACCTTCTCCTCGCGGAGGAGTTTCTTGGTGTTGTCCAGGGCGCGCTGGGTGTCGTAACCGTCATCGTGCGAGATCATGCGAAGGCGGCGGCCATGCACGCCTCCGGCTTCGTTCACAGCATCGAAATAGAGTTGCGCGCCAGCGGTGTATTGCTTGCCCAGTGCGGCCAGGGTACCGGAAACGGCCACCGATTGACCGAGCAGGATTTCGCGGTCGCTGAGGCCGGTTTCGGCTTTGAGCAGGTTGGAAGATAAAAAGGCGAGTGCCAGTAGACTCGCGCGCACGAAGTGGCCAAGGGATAGGCCCATTTTGCGGATGCTCCAAGGGGGTGGCGGTAACCGCTAATGATAACGGCAAACCGCAGCCGTGGCTTGAGCCCGGCTTAGAGGGAGCTGCCGGGGGGGGGCGCGTCAGTGTGCGGGGCGGCTGGCGGCGAGGAGTACCGGCACGGTGCTGGTCGCACCGAGCTGATGGCTGGGGGAAAAGGCGATGCGGGTGCCCTCGATGCCGGTCTGTTCCAGGCGTTCGAGCGCGGCGACGAGTTTCTCGCGATTGAGGTCCCGGCCGGACTGCGCCAGCGCTTCGCTCAGCACCCGTGCTGTGACATAGCCGCCGAAGTGCGCCTCGTTGGGGTGGGCGGTAGGCCGTCGCGCGGCGAGCGCCGCAAGGTAGTCGCCGGCCATCGCGCTAATGCGGTTTCGGCGCTGCGCGGCCACGCCGCTGCGGTCGCCAGATGTCGGGGCGAACGCCTGCGGTTGTTCGAACTGAAAGTAATAGCGCTGATAACGCCTTGGCGCGTTCGGCCCCGGCAACACGCTGACGAGCAAGGGCACCCGCTCGGCCTCGACGATCGGCTGGTGTGCCGCTCGGGTGCCGGCGCCGAGGTAGTCGAAGAGCGCGAACACGCGATGTTCATAGAGCAGCTTGCGGGTATTGGCGAGGGCACGCTGGAGGTCGTTGCCGTCGTCGAGGATCAGCACTTCGACGCGGCGGCCATGCACCCCGCCGGCGGCGTTGAGGGCTTCGAAATGTAGGGCGGCGCCGTCGCGGCGCTGCGCCGCGGCTTCCGCCGAGGCGCCGCTCAAAGGTAGCGACTGCCCCAACAAGACGATTTGATCGCCCACGCCCAACTCCGCGCTGCCCATGCCGGCGCAGGCGACCAGTGTGGTCGCGATCGCCACGGTCTTGAGGTATTTCCGGAATTGGCCCAGTCCGATCACCACATTCCCTCGACGTGTAAGTAACCGTTTAGGTAATTGATGATCGAAGTTTAGCGCGTCCGTGACTGTTTGGGAAGGGGGTGGATCAGGCTCGCGCTGAGCCGGAGCGCAGGTCGGTGGCCAGGCGGTCGATCAGTTTGCGGGCGATGCTCGCGGACGTGGGCAGGGCGGGTAAAGCATCGGGCCGGAACCAGCCGGCTTCGACGATTTCGTCTCCATCCGGCTGCAATTCGCCGCCAGCGTGACGGGCGGTGAAGGCGACCATCAAGGAGTGCGGAAAAGGCCAGGACTGGCTGCCGAAATAGGCGAGGTCGGAGATTTCGATCCCGACTTCCTCGCGCACTTCGCGATGGATGGTGTCCTCAAGGCTCTCCCCCGGTTCCACGAAGCCCGCCAGCGCACTCCAGATTGGGACCTTGAAGCGGGCACCGCGGGCAAGTAATAGCTCCGGGCCGCGCGTGACTAGAACCATGACCGCCGGAGAAAGACGCGGGTAGGCGGTGCGCCCGCACTGCGGACAGGCGCGCGCGCGTTCCCCGGTAACTTCCGTGGTGGCGACCCCGCAGGCGCCGCAATAGCGGTGCGTCGCGCTCCACTCGGCGATTTGCAGGGCTCGAGTGAGTACTGCCAGGTGCGCGCCGTCAAGGGTTGCGAACAGGCTGCGCAGCCCCTGCCATACGAGCCCGGGCGGCGCGGCTGCATCGGGGGGGGCCAGAAGCAACCAGCATGGTTGAGTACCGAGTCGCCCAAGGTAGTGCTTTTCGGCCTGGGCCTCAAAAACCGTTAGCGCCAGGCTGGCGGGAGCGAGTTGTCCGTTGTCCTCCAACACCAGCACGCGCGAGTCCTGCACCACACAGACCCACGTGGGGCCGCTCGCTGCGGGCTCGGGAATGACACCCGGCGCGAAGCTATCGGGGGTTTCGATCATGCGCGCCAGCTTACGCGCATTCATCGTGCCGGGACAAGCGCGCGGCAGGCGGATCGTCGCGGGCACTGGCCCTCAACGCATGAAGGCGCCATTCTTGGTAATGATGGTGAGCTCCACGAAGCGCGATCCGCCGCGATCGTCAGGGCCATAGCTGACACTGAAACCACCGAGGTCGATCGTCCCCCCGCTTTCCAGCGCGGTGATGAAACTCTCACGCGTCAGCTTCGGACCCGGGCCGGCGCGACGCAGGCCTTCGACAAAAAGCTTGGCCCCGATAAAGCCCTCAAGGCTGGTGAAGGAATAGTCCTGCTTGCCGTTGTAGGCACCGAAAACGCGCTGGTATTCCTTGACCACCGCGGTGCCGACATTCCAGGGGAAAGGAACCACTTGTGCCACCACCACGCCACGGCCGGCTTCACCCAGCTCGCCGGCCAGAGAACGCGCCCCCACGAAAGAGAGGTTGAGGAATTGCGGGTTGGCGCCGGCCTTCTGCAACTCCCGAATGAAGGCGGCGCAGGACTTGTAGGCCGAGACCATGAGCACCGCCTGAGGCTCGGCCTTGGCGATGGTCGCCACCGCCTTGGCTACGTCGGAGGTGTTGCGTTCTACTGATGCGTAGGCGATCGCCTTCAGCTTGGCCTTGACGAAGGCTTTTTCCGCCGCGTCGAGACCGGCCTGGCCGTAGGCGTCGTTCTGATAGAAGACCGCGATGCGCGAAATGCCGAAGCGAGAAAGCTGCTGCACCATGGCCTGCATCTCCGCCTCGTAGCTCGCACGCACGTTGAAGACATAGCGATTGGGGGGGGTGCGCAGGGCTTCGGCACCGGTGAAGGGCGCAAAGAAGGGCAGCTTGCCGCTGACGAAATAGGGTTTGGCGGCAAGGCTGGTGGGGGTGCCCACATACCCGAAGAGGGCGAAGACCCGGTCTTCGTCAATGAGCTTTTTGGTGTTGGTGACGGTGCGCGAAGGTTCGTATCCGTCGTCCAGGGACTTGAGTAGGATCCTGCGGCCATGGACTCCGCCCTGGCCGTTGATGTATTCGAAATACGCCAATGCGCCATTGCGGTACTCGTTGCCCAAGTCCGCGGCAGGCCCGGAAAAAGCCGCGGACTGGCCGATGGTGACGCTATTGGCGGTGACGCCATCTTCCAGCGGCGGTGGCGGCGCGGCGGCGGCATGAGTGGCGGCGACCGCGCTCAAGAGCAGCCCGCCGAACCGGCGGACGAGTTGCAGTGTCATTGTTGTTCCCCCCTCGAACGGATTGGCTGGCGGCCGGCCGTATTCCCCTTGGGCCGGCCGCCGCGGGCCACTCTACAATGCCAAAGGCAGCTTGCGCAAGCGCTTGCCGGTCAAGGCGAACAAGGCGTTGGCCACCGCCGGGGCGATCGGCGGTGTACCGGGCTCGCCGACGCCGCCGAGGGTTCCGCCGGAGGGCGCGAGAAACACCTCCACCTTGGGCATCTCGCCCATACGCAGGATCGGGTAGTCGTGGAAATTGCCTTGTTGCACTCGGCCGTCCTTCAGTGTGATGGCGCCGTGCAAGGCGGCGGAAAGCCCGAAGGCGATGCCGCTTTCCATTTGCGCGACGATGGTGTCCGGGTTCACGACCTGGCCGCAATCGACCGCGCAGATCACCCGATGCACGCGGATGCGCTGGTTCTCCAGCGACACTTCCGCCACTTGTGCCACCCAGCTCCCAAAAGACTCATGCACGGCGATGCCGCGCGCCTGGCCCTTGGGCAGGGGTTTGCCCCAACCGGCCTTGGCCGCGGCCAATTCCAGCACGGCGCGGGCCTTGGGCTGCGCGCCGAGCAGGGCGCGGCGGAATTCGAAGGGGTCCTTGCCCGCGGCGTGGGCGAGTTCGTCGATGAATCCCTCCATGGCGAAGGCGTTCTGCGAATGCCCCACCGAACGCCAAAACCACACCGGCACACCGGCTTCGTGCCGCACCCATTCAGTGCTGAAATTGGGCACGGCATAGGGCTGGTCGGCCAAGCCCTCAACCGCCGTGGAATCGAGCCCGTCCTTGATCGCGGAGGGAAAAGCCGCCGCCATGATCGACGGCCCGACGGTCTTGATTGCCAGGGCCAGCGGCTTGCCCTCGGCATCGAGACCGGCGGCGAGGCGCGTCAAGGTGGCCGGGCGGTAATGCGCGGCGCGCAGGTCGTCTTCGCGGCTGAAAACGAGTTTCACCGGCTTGCCCACCGCCTTGGCGATCTCTACCGCCTCGGCGACGAAATCCTGCGCGAAGCGTCGGCCGAATCCGCCGCCCAGGTAAGTGGTATTCACTTTCACCTGTTCGGGCTTGAGCCCGGTGATCTTGGCCGCGGTGATTTGGCAAGAGCTTTGCCCCTGCGTGCCCACCCAGAGCTCCACGCCCTCCGGTTTCACCCAGGCGGTGCAGTTCATGGGCTCCATGCAGGCGTGCGCGAGGTAGGGCACTTCATAGTCCGCTTCGAGGTGCTTACCGGCGGCCATTGCCGTCTTGGCATCGCCGATGGCTTTGGCGACCAGCCCCGGAGTGCCCATGAGTTCCTGAAACTTGGCCGAGAGCCCGGCCGAATCGAGTGTGGCCAACGGGCCGGCCTCCCACTCCAGGCCCAGCGCCTCACGTCCTTTCAGCGCGGCCCAATAGCTGGTGCCGACGACCGCAACGCCATTGCTGATTTCCACCACATAGCGCACGCCTGGCAGCGCCTTCACCTTCTCGGCGCTAAAAGACTTGAGCTTTCCGCCGAGCACCGGTGAACGAGCCGCCGCGGCGATCAGCATACCCGGCAGCTTCACGTCCATGCCGAATTGCGCCTGACCGCGCACTTTGGCCGGCGTGTCGAGACGCGGCCGACTCTTGCCGATGAGCTTGAAGTGCTTGGTCTCCTTGAGTTTGGGTTCCGCGGGCACGGGCAGTGCCGCCGCGGCCGCGGCCAGTTCGCCATAACTGGCCTTGCGCTTGCTCTTTGGGTGTAGAACGAAACCGCGGTCGCTGTGGCAAGTGGCCGGATCGACCCGCCATTTCTTCGCCGCCGCCGCCACGAGCATTTCCCGTGCCGCCGCGCCGGCTTTGCGCAGAGGCTCCCAGCCGACGCGCACGCTGGTGCTGCCGCCGGTCCCCTGGACACCGAACCAGGGGTGCTTGTATTCTGGCCCGGCGGGCGCGAACTCGGCGCGGACCTTGTTCCAGTCGGCGTCGAGCTCCTCCGCCAAGAGCATCGGCAAGGCGGTCATCACGCCCTGGCCCATTTCGGATTTGTCCACCAGGATGGTGATGCCTCCGTCACTGGCGATGCGCAACCAGGCGTTGGGGGCGAAAGGCGCTGCGGACCCTGCCCCGCGCGCCCGGCCGGGCAAGTAGAAGGCGAGCAGGAGGCCGCCGCCCAGCGCCGCCGATACCTTGAGAAAGTCCCGCCTGGCGGGCGACAGGGGGCGGACCGACGCGGGTTTGTTGGGGTTCATTTCAAGCCCCCTTGCTTGCCCACGGGCAGCGCGGCGCGCTGCACCGCCTTGCGAATGCGGTTGTAGGTGCCACAGCGGCACAGATTTCCGGCCAGGGCCTGGTCGATCTCGGTTTCGCTGGGCTTGGGTTTCTTCTTCAGCAAGGCTGCCGCGCTCATGATCATGCCACATTGGCAATAGCCGCATTGCGGGACCTCCTCGGCCACCCAGGCCTTTTGCAGGGGATGGTCTCCGCGCGGCGACAGGCCTTCGATGGTGGTGACTTCCTTGTCGTTCAGGGTTGAAATCGGCGTCTGGCAGGCCCGCGCCGCCTCGCCGTCGATATGTACCGTGCAGGCGCCGCACAAGCCTTCGCCGCAACCGAACTTGGTACCGGTCAGGCCGAGTTGGTCGCGCAGCACCCAAAGCAGGGGGGTGTCGCCTGGGAGGTCGATGCGATAGCGATCGCCGTTGATGTACAGATTGAGCATGAGGATCTCCGAGAGGCCGCCGCCGCTCGTGGTGGCTGTCGCGGCGAGGCGACAATGATAGGGAAAGCGCGGCGATGAAGCAATTTCGGGCGAATCTTCAAGCCGAGAACAGGTGCAGCCCTTCGCTCAACAGCGAGACGCCCAGCGTGGCCCCCTTGGCCAAGCCGTAGCGTTGCGCGGCGTGGGTGGAAACTGGAAAGCCCAGCCGGTCGGGGCAGTTGGCGAACGAGAGCGTCACCAGCGTGGCTTCGCCGAGTTCGGTGAGATCTTCGATGCGCCCGGTGACGGGGTTTTCGGTCTCGCGCGGCGGCGAACGATCCGGGCGCTGCATGACCACCAGCCCCGCAGGAATCATCCAACTCACTTCGGCGCCGAGGGCATGCCCCGCCGCCAACGGCGCCCTGAGCGCGACTTCGCCCCAGCGCAGGGTGGTCAGTGCGGCGTCGTGATCATGCCGCTCGATCACGCCCCGAAAAATGTTCTTCTGGCCCAGCAACTTCGCCACCTCGATCGAGGCCGGCTGCCGCAGCACTTCGCGCGGACTGCCTTCTTGCAAAGTGCGGCCATGGTGCAGCACTACCAAACGATCGGCCAGCATCTGCGCTTCGCTGATGGAGTGCGTGACCAGTACCACCGGGATCGAAAGCTGCCGGCGCATGCCCGCCAGTTCCTCGTACAAGCGCTCGCGCGTGACCTGATCGACGGCGGAAAACGGTTCGTCGAGCAGCAGCACCGCCGGTTCGCGGGCCAGCGCCCGAGCCAAGGCCACGCGCTGCTGTTGGCCTCCGGACAGTTCCTGCGGGCGGCGTTGCTCCAGGCCGCTCAAATGCACCGAAGCGATCTTGTCCAGCGCCTGTCGCAGCCGCGCCTCGCCGCTGTCGCCGCAGGCCGCTTCGAGCACGTTTTCCAACACGCTCAAGTGTGGGAACAACGCATAACTTTGGAATACCATGCCCACCGCGCGCGCCCGCGCCGGCAAGGCGATGCCTCGTTCGCTGTCGAGCCAGGTTCGCCCGCCCACCCGGAGCAGGCCCGTGGCGCGTCGGTACAGCCCCGCTATGGTTTTCAATACGGTGGTCTTGCCTGAGCCGGAAGGACCGACCAGTGCCAGGGTCTCTCCTGGCGGGCAGGTGAACGCCACCTCGAGCGGGATGGGGCTTTGCTGGTGCAGGCGGACTTCGAGCATGGTCAAGGACGCGTCAACCGGGTGCCTCCAACGCGGCTGGTGAAGGCCAGCGCGGCGAGCGACAGGAACAGCAAGGCCGCGGACATCACCCCGGCGGCCTGGAGGTCGAAGGCCTGCACGCGATCGTAGATGGCGATGGCGATGGTGCGGGTCTCGCCCGGAATGCTGCCGCCAACCATCAGAACCACGCCGAATTCACCGATCGTGTGTGCCGCGCACATCACCACCGCCGAGATGATTCCGGGCCAGGCGAGCGGCAGTTCGATGCGCCAAAGAGTTCGGGCGCGGCTCATGCCGCAGCTCTGCGCCGCTTCCAGAACTTCGCGGGGAATGGCCTCGAACGCACGCTGCATGGGGATGAGTGCGAATGGCAGATTGAAAATCACTGAGGCGAGCACCAGCGCGGTGAAGGAAAAAGCCAGCGGCGCGCCGAAGATACCCTGGAACCAGGCGCCCAGCGGCGAGCCGGCCCCCATGCCGGTGAGCAGGTAATAACCCAGCACCGTGGGGGGCAGCACCAGCGGCAGCGTCAATGCCGCCTCTAGCCAGGCGCGGCCGCGAAAGCGGTGCCAGGCCAGGGCCCGCGCCAGAAAAAGGCCGGCCGGAATCAGCACCAGCAGCGTCGCGGCGGCAAGTTTGAGGGAGACGGTCAGCGCGGTCCAATCCATGAGCGCTCAAGCGGGCCGAGCCATAGGGGGTTATTCCGGAAAAGTGAAGCCGTAGGACGCCAGGATGGCGCGTGCCGCGGGAGTTTGCAAATAGGCGTAGAAGGCATTGGCGACCTCGCCGCAGGGCTCGATGCGCACCATGCGTTGTCGCAGCGGCGCGTGCCAGGACTCGGGCAAGGCAAGCGCGTTGCCGGCCTCGCGAAAGCGCGGCGCGCGGGTGAGCGACCAGGCCACCAGACCCGCCTGAGCGGCACCGGTGGCCGCGAACTGGGCCGCCTGGGCGACATTCTCGCCCATTACCAGGTGTGCCTGCGCGCGCTCCCACAAGCCGAGGTGCTGCAAGACTTCGCGCGCCGCCCGGCCATAGGGAGCATGCTCCGGATTGGCCAGCGCCAGCCGCTGCAGGCGCCCGTCCTGAAGGGCCGCGGCCAAGTCCTTCAGTTGCACATCGGCGCGCAGCGGCGAATCCTTGCCCACGAACAAGGCCAGTCGGCCGATGGCGTAAAGCGCGCCGGAATCACGGGTCCGTCCGGTCTTGGCGAGATCGAAGACCAGACTTTCGTCGGCGGACAGAAAGAGCTGAAAGGGTGCGCCCTGCTTGATCTGGCGTTGCAGGTTGCCGGAGGAGCCGTAAATCAGGCGCAGACGGTGGCCGGTTTCAGCTTCGAACTGGTGGGCGAGCTCGTCGAGCGCGGGGTTGAGATCAGCAGCCGCGACCACGATGGGCTGGTCGGTGGACGCGTCCGCCCGCGCCGGTCCGGCGCCACCGTGGAGCGCCAGCGCGATCAAGCCGACCAGGCCCGCCCAACCGGTGCGCATGAATCAGGCGCCGCGCCGCACGAGTTCCAGCAGGCCAAACAAAGCCGGCTGGTGGAGCAGATAAAGGCCGAGACTGTGCCGCCCCAACCACGAAAGCCAGCGGGGCGATCGGGTCGCGTAGTCGGTCAGCCAATCGCGCAGGGCACCGTCGCGCGCCTGCATCGCGGCGACCCCGAGCAGTAGCACGCCCAGCCAGGGCAGGAGCGGCACGTAATCCTCGGTGAGCGGCTTCACCGGAGCGAAGCCCAGCCAATTGATCCAGGGCGAGGCGAAAGCCGGCCACTGCGGACCATTGCCCAGGGCGATGCAGGCCGCGCCCAGCCAGGCGTTCCATGGGCCAAGGCGCATCAGCGGCCAGGCGATGAGACTCGCCAAGGCGAGGAAGTGCAGCACCCCGAAATAGATCCAGGATTGCGGGAAAATTAGCCAGCTCGCGGCGCTGACCAGCGCCGCCGCTGCGGCGATGCGGCCGAGGCGGCGCCAGAAACTGTGTCCCGCGTCGACGCGCACCCTGGTGAGGGCGAGACTCATGCCGGCGAGCAGCAGAAAGCTGCTGAGGATCACGGTGCGCGCAGTAAGCCAAAAAGGATCCTGGTAGAAATCCTGGTGGATGAAACCGAAGTGATTCAGGTCGAAAACGAAGTGGTAGGCCACCATGGCCAGCAGCGCTAAACCGCGCAGCGCGTCCAGACTTGCCAGACGCGAAGTTCCGCGTGCGGCGCGGGCGATCGTCGAGGCGCCGGCCCCCGTGGAGCGGGGCGTCGCGAGGGCGGGGGGTGCCCGCCGGGACTGGCGTGCGCCCCGGCTCATTGGCCTGGCGCGGCCAGCCGCGTGCTGAGGCCCTGGGCGGTGTGGCGCAGCTCCAGACGCAAGGGGAGCGGTGCCCCGGTGCTGGTTTGCAACAGCAGCAAGTCATCCTGGGCGGAGATTTCAACCCTGACTTCGCCGCGCCAGCGCGCAGCCGCGCCGGCAAGCTGCAAGCCGGCGTCCCTCCACTGTATGCGGCCACGGCCACTGCTATTCTCGCGGCGCCAATCGAGCTCGGGGAGATCGATCAGCAGACTGCCGACCGGCCGCGCTTTTTCCAACTGAGGCAAAATCGCCAAGGCCGCGGCGGGGATTGTGAAGCGCAGCGCGCGGGCGGCAATGCGCTGGTGCGCAATTTCGATCTGACCGCTCTTCACGCCCTCGAATTCGAGATCGAGTTTTGCCTGCCCGCCGAGCAGTGCAAGTGGCGAAAGTTGCCAAGCAAGATGCTCCGCCAGGACTACCGGGCCTCCCGCCGTAGTAATCAGCAAACGCCCATGCCCGGACCACAGCGTGCCCGTGGCCTGCTCCAGCACGAGCCGCCCGGCCGCGTGCTCCGCCAGGGCGCGCGCCACTAACCAGGCGGGCGCCTGGCTCCCGAGTGCGGCGAGCAGGAGCAGTGTCCCCAGGACTCCAAGCGCCCAGCGTGATTTCATTCTCTGATCAATACCACGTCGACATTGACTATGTTCGGGCTCACCTTGGCCAGACGCAGCTCGCCCACCTGCCAGCCACCTTCTGCGCGCAGTGCTTCGAGGAAAGTCAGCACGCGGTCGAAGGCCGCCGCGGGGAGATGAAAGCTCATGCGTTGCGCGCCGAGGTTTTCGCCTTGCGCAGGCGCGAGAGTCAAGCCATGCGCCTTTGCTCGGCGCGACAATGCCTCGCGGTCGACGGCTGCGGGCGCCGCCTTGGGCTGGTTGGGCAACCTGGCCAATTCATTCGCTTGGGCGCGCATGGTGCTTAGGGCTTGTTCCCGCGCCGGAAGATTTTTGGCCAGGTCCAGGCGTGCCGCTTCCAGGGGCTGCCAGAGCAAGCTGTAGCCGATACCAGCGGCAAGTACCAGGGCGGCGGCGACGAGGCCCCGACGTTCGCGGTCGGTGCGTTGCCACCAGAATTGTAAGAGTCGGTTCACGGCTCGGACTCCTGGAGCATTACACGTAGCCCGCCGCCTTGTTCTGCATCCAATACCTGGAGTCCGGCCAGGGCCAGGGCAGTGGCCAAGCGCTGCCGCAGCGCCGGTTCCTGAGGTGCCAAGTCAAGCGTCCAGCGACCAGAGGCGTAGTGGGCCTGGCGTAGGGCGCTCTCGCCCAAGAGCGCCAGCGCCGGGGTCGCCCGGGCCAGCAGCGGCAGCGCGTCCTGCGCCGCTGCGAGTCCAGCGCCATGTCGAGCTCGGGCATATTGCGCGCGAAACGCGGCAAAGACCGTAGGTTTGGCCTCGACCCCGGAGAAGCGCTCGCGCAGTAGTGCGCCGGCTTCTCGTTCGAGGCTGGCGACGCGCCAGCGCAGCCGCGCATAGTCGATCACCGTGGCGGAGATCTGCAATCCCAACGCGGCGAGGAACAACCAGGTCGCGAGGCGCCAGGTGCGCCAAGGTGTCGCCTGCTGGGCCACCAACGACGCGGGGCGCGCCGGCAGGGCAAGTGCCAACACTTCGCCATAGCGCGCCTCGGGCAGGTTTCGCCAACTCCAGCCACTCACTGATTCGATGGCAAGCCCCAGACCGCGGGCCCAGGCGAGCTCCTGTTCCGGCGTGGGCAGGGCGCCAGCGACCAACAGGCGCGCTGGGCGCAGCTTGCCGCTGCGCTCCAGGGCGAGGAGCAAGGCGGCCGGAGGGGCCGGTTGGGGGTTGGCGTCATCCAGTGGCAGCAGGTCATCGCCCATCAGCACAAACCCGCCCGGTGCTGCGCGAAACCACCACCACGCGGCATCCGGCGCGGCCGGCAACTCGCCCTCGGCCACCAAGGTCGGTGCCCCGATGCCGGATGCCGCCAGCTGGGCGCATGCTTGCTTCAGCCAAGCTTCTTCGATGACCACCACGCGCCGCTTGCCGTCCGCTTCACGCTCTCCCGCGACGATGTGCTGCAGCGACGGATCGCCTGCGATCCGTGTTTCCACGGCGAAGCCCAAAGCGGCGCGGAATTTCGCCTCGGGCAGTGCCGGAAGGGCAAGGCGCAGGACCCTTGCCCGGGCCGCCCCAATGATGCCGAAGTAGCGCGTGGCGACCGGCCAGCTTGCCGGTTCGTCCAGGCCCTCGGCCAAGGGCGCGCCGTCGCCAGCGCGCAAGACCCAGGGGCAGGCCAGCTTGGTCGCGCCGAAGTGCTCGTCCAGGTGGAAATAGAGCGTGGTCACGGTTGTACCTTTCCCTCGCCCCCTACCGGCGGAACCGTGAGACTGTGGTTCGCGGGCTGTGCCCGCTCCGGGAATTGGCTGGCGCCCCCTACGGGCGGCCGGGCGGGCCTGGACGAGCTCACCCCCCGGCCCCCTCCCCCGGGGAGGGGGTGCTTGTGGTTCGCGGGCTGTGCCCGCTCCGGGAATTGGCTGGCGCCCCCTACGGGCGGCCGGGCGGGGGCGCTCATTCGTAGACCTGCCAGATTATGCGTGGGGCGCTGGCGGGCGCGCGCTGTACGAGGGCGCGCGCCAGGGCGCGCGCTTCACCCTGACGGGCCTCGACGACGATCTCGAAATACTGACTGGCTACGCTCATGGCGGTTTCCGCGGGCGGAATCGCTCCGGGGGGCAGGGTATTGCGAAACAGCGCGACGTTGGCGTGCCGACGGTCGGTCCGGGCGAGCGCCTCGGCCTGGTCATGGCCCAGATTTTCGACCGCGGCCGCGAGCACCGCGCCGGGTGCGGTGTTGACGTTGAGCGGCAGCCCGCTTTGCGGCAAGGCGGTCACGTAGGGGCGCAGGCGCTGCCAGGGCTCGCCGGCGTAGCCGCGCACCTGAGCCAGTTCCTCGACCCGCAGCAACGGCGCATTGGCCGCCAGCCGCGGCTGCGCCAGGGCGCGATAGTAGGCGTCTTCGGCACCGCCACGACCACGCTGGGCGGCATCGGTATCGATCCAGTCGGTCAGGCTATCGGCGAGTTCCACGGGCAGTTTGAGTTCTTGCAGCAGGCGCCGGTAGCGGTTCTGCGCATCGGTTGCGGCGACGCCTTCGCGCACCAGATCGTTGAGGTTGTAGAGGCCTTGCTGGTCGGCAATGTAACCGGAAACCTCACCGTTTTCCAGCGGCGTGGGCGGCAGGCGAAGGGCCCAAGGCTCGCGCAAGTGGTCGATGCTGCCGGCCCGTGCGTCATCGTGCAAGATCAGCATCGCCCAGCGTACGCCCGCTCCGGCCAAAGTGCGCGCCTGCGTACGCGCCGCGGAGAGTTCGAACTGGCGCAGCCAGAGCTGCTGGCGCCAGATCAAGCCGGCGACCACGGCAGCCGCGAGCGCCGCGATCAACATGGCGAAGACCACCGCGGCACCGCGCGAATGCCTCGCCCTTGTCGGCGCGGTGCGAAGGGCCTGGGGCGCGGCAGGGGCGGCGCCCAGCCGCGGCGGATAACTGCGCAGGGCCGACACCCGGAGTCTCACGGCAGCACCACGACCCGCTGCAAGCTCTGGCCGCCCTGCATTTGCAGCGTCACTTCCACGGCGCGCGGCAGCGGCGGCCCTCCGGCGCCCGCCGGCCAGACGGTGGTCCAAGCGCCGCCATGCGCGAAACGCAAGGCGAAGGCTTCGACCTTGTCCAGGAGCGGCACGACTTGGGGGGAGTCCGGCGCCGCGTTGTCGAAGGCCGGCCAAAGCAAAAGTTCGAGACGACGCTCGTGCCAACGGTATTCGATGCGCTGACCACCGTTGGCCAATTCCGGATGGGCATCGCCGGCGCGGGAGAAGCGCAGGGTCGCGGACGGTGCATCGCCGGTATGCGCGACCATCGCGCCCTCTCGCCCGGCGGGGGCGCGCACCGGGCGCGGCAGGGCTCTTTGCAAATCAGCCTCCAGCCGGTCAAAGAACCGCGCCAGGCCGCGCCAGGCTTCTTGTTCCGAGGCCAAGTGGCGTTCACTCTCGATCAACTGGGTGATACCGCGATAGCCGGCCAGCGTCAGAAGCGCCAGGATCGCCAGCGCCACCAGCAGTTCCACCAGGGTGAAACCGTGCCCGCGGCGCCTCATCGCGGCGTTGTCCGAGATAAGTAGGCGACTAGGCGGGCTTGCACATAGGCCGGTGTCGCGGGTTCGCTGACGCTGACTTCGAGCTTGCGCAAGTTGGGGTTGGGTGTGCCGCTGACGATTTCGCGCCAGAGGAACTCCTGTCCGCCCTGCACGGCTTGGCCATTGCGTTCCCCCGGTTCGGACCAAGGCTCCTGCAATTGCGCCAGGCCGACCCGGTTTTGCGCCACCCATTGCGCCAGGGTGCGCGTGCGCAGAAGTTGCGCCCCTTCGACACCCAGGGTTGCGCCGCGAAACGCCGCGGCCAAAGCGACGGCGATGATGGTGAGGGCGACCAGCACTTCGAGCAAGGTGAAGCCCCCATCCCGGCGTGTGGGTTTCATTGCGGTTCGACTTTGACGCGTCCAAGCGCGTCTCCCGATAGGCGCCAGACCTGTTCGCCCAGGCCGAGGTGCAAAGAAAAGGGATCATTGATGCCATGGGTGGCGAAGAGCAGGCGTGGCTCCACAAGGGCCAGTCCGGCGCGCTCAAAACCCACAATCCGCATGCCTTCGGGCAAGCTTCTAGGCGCCAGCGATGACTCATCGCGCAAGGGTTGCCAACTCGCGCCGCCCTCGCCGCGCTCCTCGATCAGGAAGGTCCAGCCGGCTTCCTGGTGCCGCCACAGGATGTTGCGACCGCGCCATTCGGCGGCCAGTGCCGCGTGCTCCAGGGACACTGCCAACTCCTGGGCGAGGCGCAATCCACGGTCTCGATCGCTGGCGACCAGCCGCACCGATACGAGTGCAGCGGCAATGCCCAGCACCAGCATGACCACCAGGAGTTCCGCCAAGGTGAAGCCGCCGCCACGCTTGAGTGTCCCCCGGGCGCCGGCGCTCCCCCGGAGTGGCGCGGCGGCCGCCCAGGATGGCTCGGCGCCGCGCCCGGTCCGGCACGGGAAGCGATCAGGCGACACCGCGCGGGCGGCGTGCCCGGGGCGGCTCCGCTCAGGAGCCCCAGGAACCGAGGTCGGCATCGAGCCCTTCGCCCCCCGGTTTGCCGTCGGCGCCGAAACTGAAGACGTCGATTTCGCCACGCAGTCCGGGGTTCAGGTATTGATAGGGTGCGCCCCAAGGATCCTTGGGCAGGCGTTCGAGGTAGCCGCCGGGTTTCCAGTTCGGCGCCGACGGAGCTACCGTGGGGGCCGTTACCAAGGCTTGCAAGCCTTGCTCGACGCTGGGATAGCGCTGATTGTCGAGGCGGTAGAGCTTCAGCGCCTGCATGATGCTGGCCACGTCCTGCCGCGCCGCCACCGCGCGCGCCTCGTCCGGGCGCGAGAGCACGCGGGGTACGACCAGAGCGGCGATTACGCCCAGGATCACGATCACCACCATCACTTCGATCAGGGTGAAGGCGCCTTGCAGGTGGCGGTTGCGGGTCGAGCGCTGGCACGGGGGCATGATGGCGATGGCCTTTAGGGACAGAGGCCCATTATAATCGCTGCCTTTCGCGCCGCGATGACCGGTCCGTGACATGCGCCGTCTGCTTTATCTGGGGATCTTGCTCTGTTGCGTCGCCGCGGGCGTGCTGTGGTGGCTGCTCAGTACCCCCCAGCCGCTGCCGCAGACGCCCTTCGCGTTTACGGTGCGCCCCGGTAGCTCGATTCGGTTGGTGGCCAGGGAGCTGGAGGAGCTTGGCATCCTGCGCCACGAGGCACTGCTGAGCTATGCCGCGCGGGGGCTCAAGCGCGATACGCAGATCAAGGCGGGCAACTATGCGTTATCCGAGCCGGTCTCGGTACTGGAATTGCTGGATCGGCTCACCCGCGGCGAAGTGACGCAGCGTGTGCTGACCATCCCCGAGGGAAGCAGCTTCACCCAATTGCGGGAGATCTTGCGCAAGGCTCCCGGCTTGCGGGTGACCAGCCACGAGTTGGGCGAACCCGAGTTGCTCGCCCGCCTGGGCGCCAAGGAAACGCAGGGGGAGGGGTTGTTCTTTCCGGACACCTATTTCTATACCGAGAATTCGACCGACCTGGAGTTACTGGGCCGTGCTTACCGCCTGATGCAGGAGCGGCTGATCACCGAATGGGTATTGCGTGAACCCGATCTGCCACTGGCCTCGCCCTACGAAGCCTTGATCCTGGCTTCGATCGTCGAAAAGGAAACCGGCCGCGCCACCGATCGGGCGTTGGTCGCCGCGGTGTTCATCAATCGGCTGCGCCAGGGCATGCGCCTGCAAACCGATCCGAGTGTGATCTATGGTCTGGGCGAACGCTTCGACGGCAATCTGCGCAAGCGCGATCTCATCACCGATTCCGCCTACAACACCTACACCCGGGCCGGCCTGCCGCCCACGCCCATCGCCTTGCCGGGATTGGCCTCGTTACAGGCGGTCTTGCATCCAGCGGACACCAGGGATCTCTACTTCGTGGCGCGCGGTGACGGTTCGAGTCAATTCTCCACCAAGCTCGCCGATCACAATCGCGCCGTGGCAAAATACCAGCGGGGCTCGCGCTGAGGCCTTTATCGACCATGTTCCCGCACGGACGCTTCATCACTCTCGAAGGCATCGACGGCGCTGGCAAGAGCACGCACGTCGCCTGGCTGAAGGACGCGATCGCGCGCCGCGGCCACCGCGTACTGGTCAGCCGCGAGCCGGGCGGCACGCCGCTGGGCGAGAAGCTGCGCGAGCTGCTCTTGCACCAGCCGATGCGGCCGGCCACCGAAGCGCTGCTGATGTTCGCGGCGCGCCGCGAACATCTTGAGACCGTGATCTGGCCCGCGCTGGAAGCGGGCCAGTGGGTGCTGTGTGATCGCTTCAGTGACGCCAGCTTTGCCTATCAGGGTGGTGGGCGAGGGCTTGCGCCCGAGCGTTTGCACGCGCTCGAAAACTGGGTGCATGGCGGCTTCCAACCCGATCTCACGCTGCTCTTCGATCTTGCTCCGGAACTCGGCCAGGCGCGCCTCGCAGCCAACCGAGGGCCTTTGGATCGGTTCGAGCAGGAGCGTGCCGATTTTCACGCCCGCGTGCGGGATGCCTATCTGGTCCGCGCCGCCGCCGACCCGCAGCGCATACGTGTGATCGACGGCAGTCAGGACATCGCCACCATCCGCAACGAGCTTGATTTTTTGCTGGGTGAGCTATGAGCGCCTCCGCCGGGCCGTCCCAAGGAGGCGCAAGCCAACCACCGGAGCGGGCGCAGGCCGCGAACAGTACTCACCCCCTCCCCCGGGGAGGGGGCCGGGGGGAGGGTTCGTCCGCCTCCGCCGGGCCGTCCCAAGGAGGTGCAAGCCAACCACCGGAGCGGGCGCAGGCCGCGAACAGTACTCACCCCCTTCCCCGGGGAGGGGGCCGGGGGGTGGGTTCGTCCACCCCCGCCGGGCCGTCCCAAGGGGGCGCCCCCTACCCTTGGCAAGAGGAACTGGTCGCCGCTTGGCTCGCCCGGCGAGACTCCTGGCCGCACGCGCTCTTGCTCCATGGACCGGCGGGTTTCGGCAAGACCGCTCTGGCGCATCATTTTGCGCAGGTGAAACTGTGCGAAATGCCCGCCGAAGATGGCAGACCCTGCGGGCGATGTTCCGCCTGCGCTTGGGTGCGCGATTTGCAACACCCTGACCTGCGCTGGGTCGAGCCGGAGACCGGCGATGAAGAAGCTGAGGGCAAGGCTCGCACGGAGATCATCCGCATCGAGCAGATTCGCGATCTGGCCGATTTCGTCGTGCTCACGCCCCATCGAGGGGCGACCAAAATGATCGTCATCCGCCCCGCGGAGGCGATGAACCCGGCCGCCGCGAACGCCTTGCTGAAGACCCTGGAAGAACCCCCGGCGGGTACTTATCTCTTGCTCGTGAGCGATCGGCCGGGGCGTTTGCCGGCGACCATCCTGAGCCGATGCACCAAACTCGCGGCGCCCCGACCGAGTGCGGCGCAGGCGCTTGCCTGGCTGCGCGGGCAAGCGCTGGCGGCGGCCGAGGACCTGCTCGCCCAGGCGGGCGGCGCGCCGCTCAAGGCGATCATCTTGGGCGAGCAAAGTTACCAGGAGGAACGCCGCGTGTTCCTCGGGCAGCTCGCCCTGCCCACAAAGCTTTCCGCGCTAGCTCTAGGCGCCAGGCTCGACGCTGTTCCTAAACCCGCGCGCAAGGCACGCCTGGCGCAATGGCTCGACCTCCTGGCGACCTGGAGCTATGACTTGGCGGCCATCGCCAACGGCGGTTCGGCCCGCTACCACCCGGATTTTCGCGAAGCCTTGGTGGTACTGGCTGTTCGGCTGGCGCCGCTGCCCCTGATTCGCTATCATCGCGAGGTTCTGTTGCAAAAGCGCCTGATTGCCCATCCGCTGACGCCGCGTCTGGTGGCGGAGCAGATGCTCCAGGCCTATCGCGAGGCGATCGCCTCGGGTTCGAATCGTTGAGGGCGGGCGCATGGTCAAGGGCAGGGACGGAGCAAAGGTACCGGATCTCGCAGGCAGCGCGGTGCTGGGCGCGGTGGCCCGCCCCGGAGTGCTTTCCCTGAACATCCGCGAGCGCACCGCTCTTTATGCGGCCTACATGCCCTGGATTAAAGGGGGCGGCATTTTCATTCCCACCAACCGTCCCTATTCGCTCGGCGATGAAGTCTTCATGTTGCTATCGCTCATGGACGATCCCAGCAAGATCGCGGTACAAGGCAAGGTGGTGTGGATCACGCCTGATGGCGTCCAGGGCAATCGCAGCCAGGGCATTGGGGTGCAATTCACCAACGACGAAACCGGCTTCGCCGCCCGCAACAAGATCGAGGGCATCCTCGGCGGAACGCTCAATTCCACGCGTTCCACCCACACTATGTAATGCGCCCGCGCCGCGCACCGAGCGGCAGAGTTTTCACGCCAAGAGCGTCCGAGCGGTGAATGCGCGGGGTGTGGCGGCCTGAACGGTCCGATTGCTGCCAAAACTGCCGGACCGACCGGGCGACAGATACTCATGTATATCGATTCCCACTGTCATCTCGATTTTCCCGAACTTGCCCGCGAGGTTCCGGAGCTGCTCGCGCGCATGGCCGAGAACCAGGTTTCGCACGCCTTGTGCATCAGCGTCGAACTTGCCGCGTTTCCCCAAGTCTTGGCCCTGGCCGAGGCGCATGAGGCGCTGTATGCCACCGTCGGCGTGCATCCGGACTATCCGGACACGATCGAACCCACGGTGGAAATGCTGGTCGCCCATGCACAACATCCCAAGGTCGTGGGAATCGGTGAAACCGGACTGGACTATTACCGGCTCAGCGGCGATCTCGAGTGGCAAAGGAAGCGGTTTCGCGTGCATATTCAGGCGGCGCAGGTCAGCCACAAGCCCCTGGTGATCCACACGCGCAATGCCGCAGCGGATACCTTGGACATCCTGCGCGCTTTGGGTCCGGTCGAAGCCGGCGGCGTGTTCCACTGCTTCACCGAGGATTGGGAGGTGGCCGAGGCGGCCCTGGAGCTAGGTTTTCTGCTGTCGTTCTCGGGCATCGTCACCTTCCGCAGCGCAACTCAGTTGAAGGAAGTGGCGCGCCGCTGCCCGCTCGATCGGCTCTTGATCGAAACCGACGCTCCCTACCTTGCGCCGGTCCCGCATCGCGGCAAGCGCAACGAACCGGCCTTCGTGCGGCACGTCGGAGAGGAGATCGCGCGGCTCAAGGGCTTGACTCCCGAAACGGTGGGCGAGGCGAGCAGCGCCAATTTCCGGCGGTTGTTCAAGATTTCCGCTGGCGGGGGCGCGCGATGAACCGCTTGCGCGTGCTTAGCCTGAGCCTGCTGTTACTCGTGTCGTCAGCCTACGGGGAACCCTCCGCCTACGAGGAATTCCACCAAGCCATAAGCAAGGGCGATCGCGCCACGGTCTCGGCCTACCTCAAGCGCGGCATGGACCCGAACCTGGTTGACGAACAGGGGCAGCCCGCCCTGGTGAATGCGGCACGCGGCGGCGACCTCGAACTAGTGGCAGTGTTGCTGCGCGCCGGGGCCAAAGTCAACCGCCGCAATAACCACGGCGACAGCGCAATCATGATCGCGGCGCTGCAAGGTCGCCTCGATCTGATCAGATTGCTGCGCAAATTCGGGGCCGAAATCAACCATCCGGGCTGGACTCCACTACTTTACGCGGCAACCAATGGGCACGCCGCAGTCCTGGGTTTCCTGCTGGAATCCGGAGCCGATGTCGGAACCGTCGCGCCCAACGGCGTCACGCCGCTGATGATGGCGGTGCGCGGAGGTCACTCCGCGGCCGTGAAACTTCTGCTGGAACACGGCGCCGACCCAAAGGTCAGGGCGGAGTCGGGCGCCACGGCGCTGCAATGGGCGCTGGCCAGGAATCATGCCGAAATCGCGGCGCTGCTGCGCGGCGCTGGCGCGACCGAGTGATTACTGCGCTTCGGCAGGATGGGGTGCGGTCAGCTGTGCGGCTACCGGAATGAGCTCGGTGGCTTCGACCGGACTGGCGTTGGCGCTGGGAATCATCAAGCCCGGCAACGCCCCAACCAGGCGGCGCGCGCCATTGAAGTGCTTGCGCCAATAGGCGTCGGTGAGTTTGACGATCTCGACTTCGCTGCCTTTGCTGGGGGCGTGGATAAAACGGTTGTCACCGAGATAGATGCCCACATGTGAAAATGCAAAGCGGCGGGTATTGAAGAACACCAAGTCCCCCGGCATGAGGTCGCTGATGGCGACTTTCTTGCCCACCCGGCCCAGTTCGCGCGAAGTGCGCGGCAGGGTTACTCCGGTGACCTGCTGAAAGACGTAACGCACCAGACCGCTGCAATCCAGGCCGCCGTCCGGCGTATTGCCCCCGAACTTGTAATTCACTCCGATCATGCCCAAGGCGTAGACCGCGATGTCTTGCGCGCCTGACCAAGCCGTCTCGGTGGCGGTGCGCAAATCGAAGATGGTCGAAGCGGGGGGAGAGTCCTCGGCCCGACTCAGGCTGGTGGCGAACAGTAGGGCGAGGGCGCAGGCCGCGGTCGCGGCACGGAGGGGGGGGAGGCGAAAAAGCATCGGCGGATTATAGCCGCAAAACCAGGCGTGTCATATAAGTTATTGTTTTATAATGCATCAACCCCTTCGGCACCAAATCTGCCAGCGCTCCGAGGAGCCGAAGACTGGAAGCGGGTCGCGGCTCGGCTGGTCGACTTCGAGCGCAAACCAGGGATCCAGGAGGTCCAGCAGATGCGCTTCTTCAATGGCGAAGGGCGGGCCGCGCCCGGTTTCGCGCGCAACGAAGAAGTAACCAAGCAGGAGCCCTCCCGCGACGATGAGCTCGCCCATGCGTCGCGCATAGTCGGGCCAAAGGCGCGGCGGCAAGGCGCACAGGAAGGCGCGCTCATAGACGACCGTCCACGGGGGATCGCCGGAAAGAGCAAAGAAATCAGCTTCCTTTACATGGCGGCCCAAATCCTGGAGTTGCTCTCGCGCACGGGCCACGGCAGCGGGGCTGTAATCGATGGCGGAGACCGCATGCCCCGCGAGCGCAAGCGCAGCCACTTCGTAGGCGCTGCCACAGCCGGGGACCAGTACGCGCTGCGGCGCGGCCCTTCCCGCAAGCCAGTCAAGGAAATCGGGCGGCGCGGCCCCGCGATCCCAGGGGATTACACCCTCACGGTAGCGACTTTCCCAGAATTCCGGATGAGCTGGATCGCGGTTCGCGGGCTGCGCTCGCTCCGGTGATCGGCTGGCGCCCCCTTCGGGCGGCCGGGCGGGGGTGGACGAACCATCCCCCCGGCGCCCTTCCAGGGGAAGGGGGTGGGTGCGG
>JACPUX010000045.1 GCA_016192065.1 Betaproteobacteria bacterium | reverse complement strand
GCTATCCTGGTCTCCGCCTTATACGCTTGAGCAAGGCTTGCGCGCGACGGCGGAGTGGTATCGTAATGCAAGAGAATGATACGTAAGGGGAGCATATACACTCCCTCAGAGCTGCTGCGTATCGCCCTGAACGGGCGATACGGTGTTAGTGCCCCGCTTGCTTACGCAACTGCTGGATCGCGCGCAACTGGGCGATGGCTTCGGCCAGTTCCGCCTGTGCCTGGGCGTAGTCGATGTCGGAAGTGCGGTTCTTGAGTGCCTCTTCTGCGGCCTGTTTTGCCTCCAGCGCACGCGCCTCGTCCAGGTCATGGCCGCGTATAGCGGTGTCGGCCAGGATGGTTACCACGCTGGGTTGCACTTCCAGCATGCCGCCTGAAACATAGACCAGCTCTTCCTGCTCCTGGTCCGGGCGCTTGATGCGCACCGCACCCGGTTTGATGCGGGTCAGCAGCGCGGTGTGGCGCGGGTAGATGCCCAGCTCGCCCATTTCGCCCGGAACTGCGATGAATTCGGCCAGGCCGGAGAAAATCTGCTCCTCCGCGCTCACCACGTCCACATGTACGGTCATTGCCATGGTTGCTCCCACTGATTATTGCAGGGTCTTGGCCTTCTCGACCGCTTCTTCGATGCTGCCCACCATGTAGAACGCCTGTTCCGGTAGGTGATCGTATTCGCCGTCCACAATGGCCTTGAAGCCCTTGATGGTGTCCTTCAGCGACACGTACTTGCCCGGTGCGCCGGTAAACTGCTCGGCGACGTGGAACGGTTGCGACAGGAAGCGCTGGATCTTGCGCGCGCGCGCCACAGCCAGCTTGTCTTCAGGCGCCAGCTCGTCCATACCCAGAATCGCGATAATGTCGCGCAATTCCTTGTAGCGTTGCAGAGTCTGCTGCACACGGCGTGCCACGGTGTAGTGCTCTTCGCCCACAACCAGCGGATCCAGCTGGCGAGAGGTGGAGTCCAGCGGATCGACCGCGGGGTAGATACCCAGCGAAGCGATGTCGCGGCTCAACACCACGGTGGAGTCCAGGTGCAAGAAGGTGGTCGCAGGAGACGGGTCGGTCAAGTCGTCCGCCGGCACGTATACGGCCTGGATCGAGGTAATGGAACCTACCTTGGTCGAGGTGATGCGCTCCTGCAGACGGCCCATTTCTTCGGCCAGCGTCGGCTGGTAACCCACAGCAGAAGGCATACGACCCAGCAGCGCGGACACTTCGGTACCGGCCAGGGTGTAACGATAGATGTTGTCCACGAAGAACAGGATGTCGCGGCCTTCGTCGCGGAACTTCTCGGCCATGGTCAAGCCGGACAGGGCGACGCGCAGACGGTTGCCGGGCGGCTCGTTCATCTGTCCGAACACCATCGCCACTTTGGATTTGGTGAAGTCTTCCTTGTCGATAACGCCGGCATCGGTCATTTCGTGGTAGAAGTCGTTGCCTTCACGGGTGCGCTCACCCACGCCGGCGAACACCGACAGGCCGCTGTGCTGCTTGGCGATGTTGTTGATCAGCTCCAGCATGTTCACGGTCTTGCCCACGCCGGCGCCGCCGAACAGGCCGACCTTACCGCCCTTGGCGAACGGACAAACCAGGTCGATCACCTTGATGCCGGTTTCCAGCAGGTCAACCGATGGAGACAGTTCGTCGAACTTGGGGGCTGCTTGGTGAATAGAACGCTTTTCTGTGCTCTTGATCGGGCCCACTTCGTCGATCGGGCGGCCCAGCACGTCCATGATGCGGCCCAGCGTACCGGTGCCGACCGGCACCTGGATCGGGTTGCCGGATGCGTTCACGGCCATGCCGCGGCGCAGACCGTCAGAGGAACCCATGGCGATGGTACGCACCACGCCGTCGCCCAG
>JACPUX010000044.1 GCA_016192065.1 Betaproteobacteria bacterium | reverse complement strand
GCGCCCGAATGTCGGCAAGTCCACCCTGGTCAACGCCATCCTCGGCGAGCAGCGCGTGATCGCGTTCGACCAGCCGGGCACCACGCGCGACTCCATCTACATCGACTTCGAGCGCGACGGCAAGCAGTACACCATCATCGATACCGCCGGGGTGCGCAGGCGTGGCAAGGTCGATGAGGCGGTGGAAAAATTCTCCGTGATCAAGACCATGCAGGCCATCGAAGACGCCAACGTGGTGGTGCTGGTGGTGGATGCGCGCGACCAGATCACCGAACAGGACGCGCATGTCGCCGATTTCGTGCTGCAGGCAGGGCGCGCACTGGTGCTGGCGGTCAACAAGTGGGACGGGCTGGATGAGCATCAGCGCGGCCAGGTCAAGAACGACATCGAGCGCAAGCTGCATTTCCTGAGCTTCGCCAAGATGCACTACATTTCCGCGCTGAACGGCAGCGGCGTCGACAAGGTGCTGAAGTCGGTGGACGAAGCCTATGCGGCGGCGATGGCGAAACTGCCGACGCCCAAGCTCACGCGCGTCCTGATCGCCGCGCTCGAGAAGCAGCAGCCGCCGAAAGGCTCGCGCTTCCGCCCCAAGATGCGCTATGCCCACCAGGGCGGCAGCAACCCGCCGCTGATCGTGATCCACGGCAGCGGGCTGGACGACGTGCCGGCCAGCTACACGCGCTACCTGGAGCGCACCTTCTGCGAGGCCTTCAAGCTGCAGGGCACGCCGCTCAGGATCCAGTTCAACACCAGCAAGAATCCGTTCGAGGGCAAGAAGCCCAGGCCGCTCACCGAGGCCGAGCAGCGCAGGGCGCATCGCGCGCGCATTCGCGGGCGCAAGCTGTATGGATAACGACAGCCTAATCACGAAGGACACGAAGTACGCGAAGAGAACGGAAGGCCGTTCCGGGAGTTTGGCCGCCTTCTCATGACTATCCGTAAAAATCTTCGTGCCCTTCGTGTTCTTCGTGGTGAAGTCTTTTACGCACAGCCATTTTAGCCATGTCACTTTCGCAGTCTTACACCATCAAGGACGTCATCCGCTGGTATGAGCCGGGCGAAATCCAGAAGGCCAAGGCTTACCTGAATTCGATCGGCCACCTCGACGTCCGCCCCGACAAGATCATCGCCGAGGTGAAGGGAAGCGCGGCGCATCCCTACCAGGTGGAGATATCCTTCAGCGTCGGCAAGGTG
>JACPUX010000042.1 GCA_016192065.1 Betaproteobacteria bacterium | reverse complement strand
CGAGCGCTTCACCGAGGCCCGGGGTTAGAATGAGCACCGACTTTCCCACCGCGCCGCTCGCCTCCGGCCATAAAGGGGCCGGCGGCGGCGCCGTGGAAAAGTCTCCGAGCGCCTCACACACAAAAAATCTGACACTCCCGGCCGCAGCCTGACGCCCAGCACTGGCAGTGGTGAAGCCATTCGCTATGCTTACCAGACCACCACCGGCCTCTTGGCCAGCATCGAAACCGCCGGCCTCAACATAGCCTTCGTACATGACGGCAAGCTCAAGAAACAAGAAACCCTGACCGGCCCCGTCGCCGGCAGCATTGCCTTCACCCATGATGAGAACTTCCGCATCACCGCCGTCAGCGTCAACGGCGAGAATGTCCCCCTCGCCCACGACCCCGATGGCCTCCTGACCCAAGCGGGCGACCTCACCCTTACCCGCGATACGGCAAGCGGCCTCGTCACCGGCACGAACCTCGCCAACCTCACCACCACCCAGGGCTACAACCCCTTCGGCGAACTGGCGAGTTTCCAGGCCAGCCACAACGCGAACGCGCTTCTGCATTACACCCTGAGCTATGACCCCCTGGGCCGCATCACCGCCAAGGACGAAACCGTCGGCGGAGCAACCACGGCATTCCAGTACCAATATGACCCGGCTGGAAGGCTGGAAGAAGTGCGCCGCGACGGCAGCACGACCACGCGCTACGGTTATGACGCCAACGGCAACCGCAGCGAACTCAATGGCAGCTCCATCGCCACCTATGACGACCAAGACCGCCTGCTCACTTACGCCGGCACGACCTACAGCTACACCGCGAACGGCACCCTCACCCAGAAAACCGAAGGCAGCCAGATTACCCAGTACGTCTATGACGCCTTCGGCAACCTGCGCTCAGTCACGCTGCCCGACGGTACGCAGATCGACAACCTGGTCGATGGCAAAAACCGCCGGGTGGGTAAGAAGGTCAATGGCGCCCTCACCCAAGGTTGGCTCTACCAAGACCAACTCAAAATCGCCGCCGAGTTCGACGGCAGCGGCGCCTTGGTGAGCCGCTTCGTGTACGGCACCAAAGTGAACGTGCCCGAGTACATGCAAAAGGGCGGCAAGACCTATCGGCTTGTCACCGATCACCTGGGCAGCGTGCGCGTGGTGGTGGATGCCGCGAGCGGCGACCTGGCGCAGCGGATCGATTATGATGAATTCGGCAAGGTGCTCAGCGACACCCATCCGGGCTTCCAGCCATTCGGCTTTGCCGGCGGGCTCTATGATCCGCAAACGCGGCTTGTGCGCTTCGGCGCGCGGGATTACGATGCTCAGACGGGAAGGTGGACTGCGAAGGATCCGATTCGATTCGCGGGGCTGGACGAGAACCTCTACAGCTATGTGGGCGGAAATCCGATCAGCAATACCGATCCGACGGGCTTGCTTTGTTTTGACTTCGACCAATTTGTAGACGACATTCGAGACAACCGGATCGATTTGGATGCTGTCTTGGCGAGCCTTCTTGGCGATCTTGCTGCTGGCACAATGCCGAAGACACCCGAGGAACTTAGAGCGCTTGGTATCCCGAAAGACCAGATCAATCCCTACACAAGCCAGCTAAGTCGGTGGTCCGGTCGACTCGAATTCCGCACATTGCGAGAGCTTGGTCGTACGGGTTTGGGAATTCTTCTCGGTGCTGCACTTACTGGCGCGGTAGTGTTCGAGGGCTTCTATGACTGGTCAGTTATAGTGCAGGCAGCATTGGGAGCGTTATCCGACGGTGATTGCGCTTGTCAGAAGTGACCCCAAGAGCTAATCGGAGCCACGTCCTCCTGAGCGCCTCGCCGCGGCAGGTGCGTGACAAAGCCATCGCGCGAATCGCGCGACTGTTTCAGTTGTCCGCTGCTGACATTCGACCGGATATGAAGTTCGGGGAGGATCTTTGCGCGAGCTTTGTGTCTGATTTCCGGCACAACGAGCTTGACCAGGTTCTTCACGACATCCGCGATGTCGCTGATCGGGAGATATGCAAAGAGCTAGATGCTGGTGCGATAATCATCCTGACCGTCGGTGATTACTGCGAGCACATGGCTCGTTGCTACAGAACCAAGCCAACCGACGTAGCCGTGCTTCTGGGGCTTCAGAATGGTGGCGATTAGCCAATTCGGTCTGGCGCGCTAAAGGCCATATTTGCCAGAATGTTTGCCGCCTGGCGCAAAAGGGCGGCGGAAATGCGCGGGTAGGGGAAGCGAACTTCCGAAGCGTGCGCCGCGGGCGAGTTGTCTCACCCTTCCCGCAAGAAGGCAAACAGGTCCTTCTTCGCCGCCATTCCGTCGCGATAACCCAGGTTGATGAGCGCCCGGCAGTAATTGGCATCGAAGAGCAGATAGGACAAAAGCGCCGCCCCCCCTTCGTCCGTTCCGCCCACGCGCCCCAGCAGCATGCGCAGCGAACGCGGCAGGCGGCCATGGTGTTCGAGAGCGAGCGCCTGGAGCGAAACGCTGGGGGTGAGTACGCATAGACCCACGTCTCGAAGCGGCATGGGGCTCTTGGGCAATTGCTCGGGCGGAATCTGGCGCACGGCGACGTTCACCAGGCGCACCTTTTCGAGGTCCGTGCCCAGGGCGTCGGTGAAGATGCTCGCCAGCACGTGCCCGCCAACCTGGGCCAGGCTCGGTCCGCCCCCCGAGCGCCGGGGCGCGCGGTGGTTGCGCGCGCGGTTGGCGCCGATCACCAGGATGCGGTCGGCACCGAGGTGCAGAGCTGGGGCGGTGGGGGCAACTTGGTGGATGGCGCCGTCACCGAAGAACTCGTCGCCGATTTTCACCGGAGCGAACAGAAAGGGAATCGCGCTGGAGGCCATCAGGTGATCGATGCCGATGGCGGTGCGCACACCGAGGCGCTGGGCGCGCTCCCACATCGGAATATCCTCCGCGCCCATGCAAAAGCTCACCGAAAGTCCGGAGTCATAGCTCGATGCGGTGATCGCCAGGACATCCACCACGCCAAGATCGAGATTGGTGCGGATCGCCGACCAGGGTATGGCTTGGGCCAAGAGCTCCTTGAGCGGCGTGTTGTCGAGCAAAGCCACGGGTCGCTGGGCTGGCCTCCCGCCCAGGAGGGACTGTGCCCAGCGTCCGGCGATGCGCAGCAAAGGCCAGGTTTCGGCGCGATAAACGCGGTCGATGGTGAGATTGGCCCACACCCGGCACATCGCTTCACTGGCGCCCAGGAGGTCGTGCGCGCCGGATGCCAGCGCGGCGGCGTTGATGGCTCCGGCCGAGGTGCCGCAGATGATATGGAAAGGATTACGGCTGCCGGGCGGAACGAGTTCGGCGATGGCTTTGAGCACGCCGGCCTGATAGGCCGCGCGCGCGCCGCCGCCAGAAAGGATGAGGGCGCGCTTCATGCGCCGCGCGCAACCCGGAAAACGGAACAGCAAATACTCGATCGGTTCTTGATCACGCCAAGCAAGCTCCCCTTGGCGCCATTATCCTGGAAACCTCAGTTGGGCACACCATCGGGTGTGCAGCATCGCCACCCATCAGGTGATGCCCCAGACCAGCCCGCAAGCTTTGTCCCGCCAAGTTGGCGGCGAATAGCGGTCAACGGTGGTTTTCAGAATTCTAGCGGGCCTTTGTGTGATGGCTCGGTCGGGGGGCGAAAGGAGCTTGCCCGGAAAAAACACCCACCCACCGCGACCCCAGGTCGCGGGCGCCACACCCCGGGTTCAAGGAATCACTTGCTCGCGGCGACGGCGCGCTGCGGGTAGTTGACCCAGATCACCTGAAGGTTGTTTTGCTTGGCATAGTTTTCGACCAGGGCAATTTTGGTGTGGTCCACGTCATAGACCAATCCATCGCCCGAGCCGGTCGTCGCGCAACCCACCAGAACCAGGCTGCCGATGGCGATGGCCAAACCCAAAGATTTGCGCATGAAATCCTCCTATCGGGGACATCGAGAAACCGGCCGCTCGCCCGGGCATCGTTTGCCACCAAGCCGCGAGCCAGTCGGACGCCACACCATCATAGTCCCGTTTGGGATCGGAAAAAAGAGGGCAGAGCCGCCATGTTGCGATGCGGTAAAATGTCCCCATGAACGCCCCCGCCGACCTCACCAGTGCCGCCCTCATGCCCCCCCAGGCGCCTGGACGGGTGCGGGAAATCCCTTACAACTACACCTCGTTTTCCGACCGGGAAATCGTCATTCGTTTGCTCGGCGCACCGATGTGGCCGCTACTGGAGGAGCTGCGTGGCGGGCGCCGCACCGGGCGGTCGGCGCGCATGCTTTTCGAGGTGCTGGGCGACATCTGGGTGGTGGAGCGCAATCCTTACCTCGTCGATGACCTCCTGGAGAATCCGCGCCGCCAGAGCCTCCTGGTCGAGGCGCTGCGTCACCGGCTGCGCGAAATCGAAAAGCGCCGTGGCGATGAAGACGCCGAGCGCGCGCGCAAAGTGCTACAACTCATCGCCGCCGCCAAGGCCGCGGTTGACCGCTTCGCCGCCGGGTTTGGCGCCACCGAGCAATTGCGCCGGCGGGTGCGCAAGGCGCTGGGGCGGCACACCCACGATGACAACATTCGTTTCGATGGCCTGGCGCGGGTGTCGCATGTGACCGACGCGACCGACTGGCGGGTCGAGTATCCCTTCGTGGTGCTTTGCCCGGACCGCGAAGACGAAATCGCCGGCCTCGTTGCCGCTTGCATCGAACTGGGGCTCACCATCATTGCCCGTGGCGGCGGCACCGGCTACACCGGCGGCGCCGTGCCGCTCGATGCCCGCTCGGTGGTCATCAATACCGAAAAGCTCGAACGCCTCTCCGGCGTGGAGTGGCAAGTGCTGCCGGGGCACAGCGCCGCGACACCGACCATCGATTGCGGCGCGGGCGTGGTCACGCGGCGGGTGATGGACGCCGCCGATCGCGCCGGACTCGTGTTCGCGGTCGACCCCACTTCGGCCGATGCGTCCTGCATAGGCGGCAATGTCGCCATGAACGCCGGGGGCAAGAAGGCCGTGCTCTGGGGCACGGCCCTCGACAATCTGGTGTCCTGGCGCATGATCAACCCGCAAGGCGAATGGCTGGAGGTGGTGAGGCTCGACCACAATCGCGGCAAGATTCACGACGCCGCCACGGCAAGTTTCGCGCTCACCTACCGGTCCGGCGACGGCAAGACACTGCTGCGCGAGGAGCGGCTCGACATTCCCGGCGCGCGCTTTCGCAAGAGTGGGCTGGGCAAGGATGTCACCGACAAGTTTCTCGCCGGGCTTCCCGGCGTGCAAAAAGAAGGCTGCGACGGCATCATCGTTTCCGCCCGCTTCGTGCTGCATCAAATGCCGCCCTGTGCGCGCACGGTCTGCCTGGAGTTCTTCGGGCAGGTGCGCGACTCGGTACCGGCGATCATGGAAATCAAGGCCTTCCTCGATCGCCGCGCCCGCCAGAGCAACACGCCGCGGGTGTTGCTCGCCGGCCTCGAACATCTCGACGAACGCTACGTGAAGGCGGTGGGCTACGCCACCAAGGCCAAGCGTCATGGGCGGCCGAAAATGGTGCTGATCGGCGACATCGTCGGTGATGAGGAAGACGCCGTGGCGCAGGCGGCGAGCGAAGTGGTGCGTCTGGCCAACGCGCGCGGTGCCGAAGGTTTCATCGCGGTTTCGCCCGAGACGCGCAAGAAGTTCTGGCTCGACCGTGCCCGCACCGCGGCCATCGCCAAACACACCAATGCCTTCAAGATCAACGAAGACGTGGTGATCCCGCTGGAGAAACTGGGCGCCTATTCCGACGGCATCGAGCGCATCAACATCGAGTTGTCGATCGAGAACAAACTCGCGCTGTGCGCGGCGCTTGCCGGGTTCTTCGCCGGCGCCATGCCCTATGGCCCGGACGACGAGGTGCGGCCCGCCGCGGAGATTCTCGACGCCAAGCTCGCCGCGGCGCGGGAACTGGTCGAGCTGACCCGCGCGCGCTGGCAGGATTTGTTCGATCGCCTGGATCAGACCTTTCCCGCCTTGCAAGACCACTCGGTGGTGGTGTCCTGGAAGCGCGAACTCAAGGAGCCGCTGGAAGAGATTTTCGCTGGCCTCGCTTTCGCGCCGGTGCTCGCCCGGGTGCGCGACATCCATGGCCAGGTGCGGCGCGGGCGGGTGTTCGTGGCCCTGCACATGCATGCCGGCGATGGCAACGTGCATACCAACATTCCGGTCAATTCCGACGATTACGCCATGCTCCAGCGGGCCAATGCCGCGGTGGCGCGCATCATGGCGCTGGCGCGGGAACTGGGTGGCGTGATTTCCGGCGAACATGGCATCGGCATCACCAAGCTCGAATACCTCACCGAAAGCGAGCTTGCCCCTTTCGTTGCCTACAAAAACCGCATCGACCCCGAAGGGCGCTTCAATCGCGGCAAGCTCTTGCCTGGGTCCGACCTGCGCCAGGCCTACACGCCTTCGTTCAGCCTCATCGGGCACGAAAGCCTGATCCTCGAACAATCGGAAATCGGCGGCATTTCCGACCAGATCAAGGACTGCCTGCGCTGCGGCAAATGTAAGCCGGTCTGCTCCACGCACGTGCCGCGCGCCAATCTGCTCTACAGCCCGCGCAACAAGATTCTGGGCACTTCGCTGCTGATCGAAGCCTTTCTGTATGAGGAACAGACGCGGCGGGGCGTGTCGCTCAAGCACTGGGACGAATTTTCCGATGTCGCCGACCATTGCACGGTCTGTCACAAATGCCTCACCCCCTGCCCGGTGGACATCGACTTTGGCGATGTGTCGATTGCTATGCGCAACCTCCTGCGCCGCCAGGGCAAAAAACGCTTCAACCCCGGCACCGCCGCGACCATGATGTTCCTGTCCGCCACCGACCCGGCGACCATCAAGCTCATGAAGACCCTGATGATCGACTGGGGCTACCGCGCCCAGCGCCTGGGCCATGCGTTGGTCAAGCGCCTGGGGCTCGCCCAGGCGGTCGCCCGGCGGCCTCCGGCCACCGTCGGCCGGCCGGCGGTCAAGGCACAGGTGATTCATTTGCTCAACAAGCCCATGCCGGGCAATCTGCCCAAGCGCAGCTCGCGCGCGCTGCTCGATCTCGAAGACGACAAGGTCATCCCCATCATTCGCGACCCGGCGCGCGCCGAAGATGGCGAGGCGGTGTTCTATTTTCCGGGTTGCGGTTCGGAGCGTCTGTTCTCGCAAGTGGGTCTCGCCACGCAGGCCATGCTCTACCACCTCGGCGTGCAATGCGTGCTGCCGCCAGGCTACCTGTGCTGCGGCTATCCCCAGACCGCCTCGGGCAACCGGACCCAAGGCGAGGCGATCAGCATCGCCAACCGGGTGCTGTTCCATCGTGTTGCCAATACCCTCAACTATCTCGACATCCGTACCGTGATCGTCTCCTGCGGCACCTGCATGGATCAGTTGCAGCACTATGAGTTCGAGTGCATTTTCCCGGGTTGCCGCCTGCTCGACATTCACGAGTATCTGTACGAGAAGGGCGTCAGTAGTGAGGGTCTCGAAGGCGTGCGTTATCTGTACCACGAACCCTGCCACAACCCCATGAAAACCCATTCGAGCCTGCGCGTGGCCAAGGCGCTCCTGGGTCAGCAGGTGGACCACAACGATCGCTGCTGCGGGGAATCGGGGAGCCTCGCGGTGTCACGGCCGGATGTCGCGACCCAGGTGCGTTTTCGCAAGGAACAGGAAATGCGCGCCGGCGCCAGCCGCCTGCGCGAAGGCGGTTTTACCGGCGACGTGGAAGTCCTCACCTCCTGCCCGTCCTGTCTCCAGGGGCTGCAGCGCTACCGCAACGACGCCGGGACCACTGCCGACTATCTGGTGATCGCTCTGGCACGGCGGCTTCTCGGCGAAACCTGGCTGCAAGACTATGTCGCCGCCGTCAACCGGGGCGGTATCGAGCGCGTGCTGTTGTAAGAGCGCCGACACGCACCTCGCGGCACGCCGCGCGCGAATCGGCTCGGGCGGGCTATCGCTCCCCGCCGCCCGAGCCACGGGCCAGCGGGCGGGCGCGGGCAAAACCGGTCCGACCGGACTGCCGCTCCGCCCCGCGCGGCGGCGTTGCGCGAGCGGCGAAGGCGCGTAGAATCTTGCCAGCCAGGAGTTTTGCGCGAACAATATGACATGTGAATACTGCGGAGCCAGTGGTGGCGAGCTTTTGTGGCAGGATGCCGATTGCCGTGTGGTGCTTGCGCCCGAGGAGGGCTTTCCGGGGTTCTGCCGGGTGATCTGGCGTAGGCATGTCAAGGAGATGAGCGATTTGTCCACCGCGGAAAGAGTGCACTACATGAACGTGGTGTTTGCGGTCGAAAGCGCCTTGCGCGAGCTGCTGCGTCCGGAAAAGATGAATCTCGCCAGCCTGGGTAATGTCACGCCGCATCTGCATTGGCATGTGATTCCACGCTTCGCCGACGATTCCCATTTTCCGGCGCCGATCTGGGCGTTCGCCCAACGCGAGGTGCCGCCGCGAGTCCTTCCGGGCGACGGCCGAGCGGCGCTGCGCGGTGCTCTGCTGGCCCGCCTGGGCGCGTCCGGAGCTTGAAATGAATCAAGGTCCGGTAACCGCTTTCCCCGGCGCCCCCGACTTCTTCGACAGCAAAGGCTGTCGCAAGTGGTTGATGAACGTGCCGCTCACCAACATTCATCGCGCCGCCGAGATTCTGCTGGGGCAGTTTCGCGCGCTGGCCGATGTGCCGCTTGACGGCGTGGAGCGGGCCAAAATTGCCGAGACCTTGCGCGAGCCGGTGTACTTTCTGCATGGCGAATTGAGCAAACGCTTCAGCCAAAAAGCCATTCCGCTCTCGACTTCGGAGATGAGCAACTTCACCCAATTGCGTGACCTTTGGCAGGCGCTCTGGGCGCAGTTCTCCTTGTGCATCAAGCCGCTCCTGGAGGGCGAACCCAACATCCAGCCGCTGGCGCCCAACGTTCTGCAACGCGGCCTGTATGTCGGCAAGCAGTTGGCGCTGGTGTATGGCCTGGCCCGGCAGCATCCTCCCAAAGACTTCTGGCTGGAGTTGCACGCCTACTTTCGCTTCGCCGAAATGCTGCAATGCACCGACAACATGGTGAAGGACAAGCTGATCCCCGCCGCAGGTACAGTGTCGTGTTATTCCACCTATAGCCACGCGCTCTTGATCGGCGCGGCTGACCCTTTTGGTCTGACCGCCCGGCAGCTCGAACTCACTGACCGCTGGCTGGAACGCTGGGCGCGCAAACTCCGCCCGGTGATCCAGGAACCCCCCGCCGGCGAGGTAGTGTTCATGGTCGATCTCAAGGCTGCGCAGGGCCTGACCCAGCCTATTCCTGGCGCCGCCAGCGATCCCGAGGCCGTGCGCTATGCCACCATCGACAAGCTTGATGCCAGCCTCGATAAACGCCTGCGCCGCCTGAAGAACGGCTCCCTGCCAGGGGAACTGGGCTTGGGTGCGGATTGCGCGGTGGAAACCTGCATCGTCCTGCTGGAGCATCTGCACCGCCATTGGTGCACGTACCGCGGGCGCGGCGTAGCGGGGCTCGCCGAGGTCGCGCTGGCCGTTTCTGGCGGCGGCCTGCCAGGAGTTTATTTCCGCGTTGGCGGCCAAACCTTCGCCACCGTCGACCTCAATGCCCGGGCGAGCTACCGCAATGCCCAGCAACTGGCCACCCTCACGGTGGTGACGGGCTATGATCGCGAGCGCGAACAAGCCGACCGAGCCTGGCCCTGGACACCCTGGCGCGGCAATATTGGCCCAGAGGGCTGCGTGCTGCACGCCAAGCCGCAGCCGGAAACCACTTGGCAAATCGACCAGTTGGTGGTCTGGCGTGACGAGCGCGGGCATCGCAGTCCAGGCTGGATCAAACGCCTGGGCGTCAACCACCAGGGCGAGCTCGAACTCTTGATCATGAGCTGGGCGGGCGAGCCCAAAGCTCTGGACCTCATTCCCGTCGGCTCGCTGATGAAACAGGAGAGCAATCTCCCCGGCATCCTGTTACCCAAGAGCGCCCAAGAGCCGATGAGCCTGATCCTGCCGACGCGCTGCTTCAATCCTGGCCGGCGCTTGCAAACCCGGGGCAGCGGCGGCGCGACCGTCTATCGCCTGGTGCGATCGTTGCAACGCGGCGCTGATTTCGAAAGAGTGGTCTGCGAAGCCGAGTGACGTGACGACCGCGACCAATCGCCTGGCCAACGCCACCAGCCCCTACCTTCGCCAGCACGCGCACCACCCCGTGGACTGGCACCCCTGGGGCACGGAAGCCTTCGCCCTGGCACGACGCGAAGGCAAACCGGTGTTACTGTCGATCGGTTACGCGGCCTGCCACTGGTGTCATGTGATGGCCGGCGAGTCGTTCGAGGATCCCGCCACCGCGGCCTTGATGAACGGCCGGTTCGTGAACATCAAAGTCGATCGCGAAGAGCGACCGGATCTCGATCAGATCTACCAGGCGGCCCATCAGCTTCTCACCCGCCAACCCGGCGGCTGGCCCCTGACCGTGTTTCTTTGCGAGGACCAGGCGCCGTTTTTCAGCGGCACCTATTTCCCCAAGGCCGAGCGCCATGGCTTGCCGGGTTTCTCCGAAGTCCTGACCCGAGTGAGTGAAGCCTATGCCCAGCGCGGCAATGACGTCCGCGGAACCGGCGCCGCGGTCCGTGACGCACTCGCGCGGCTGGCCACCAAAGGCGCGCCGGTCCCGCTGCAGGACCGGCTGATCGACGAGGCGCGGGCGCATTTTCGCGGCGCCATGGATTTGCGCCAGGGTGGCCTGGGCCGGGCGCCGAAATTTCCGCGCAGCGCCGAACTCGAATTCTGTTTGCGCGCCGCCCACGAGGCCGATGACCGCGAACTGCTGCATGGCGTGCTGTTCGCGTTGCGGCGCATCGCCGAAGGTGGCCTGCGCGACCACCTGGGCGGCGGGTTCTATCGCTACTGCGTCGATGGCTTTTGGGAGATTCCTCATTTTGAAAAGATGCTCTATGACAACGCCCTGCTGTTGCGGCTGTATGCGGATGCCTACGCGCTGGACGGCGACCCGCTCTTTAGTGAAGCCGCCGCGGGGATCGTCGCCTGGCTGCGGGCGGAAATGCAGGCACCGCAGGGCCTGTTTTACTCCAGCCTCGACGCCGACTCCGAACACGAGGAAGGCAAGTATTACGTCTGGGAACCGGCCGAACTCGAAGCGCTGCTCGACTCCGCAAGCTATCGCGTCGCGGCCGAGCATTGGGGTTGGGCGGGAACGCCCAACTTTGAAGGCCACGCCTGGCACCTACGCGTGGCCCAGCCCGCGGACGCCGTCGCCGAACGCCTGGGCCTGGCCCCGGAGATGGTGCGGGCGACGATCACAGAATGCCGCGGCAAACTCAAGGCAGAGCGCGACCGCCGGGTGCGCCCCGGGCTCGACGACAAGCTCCTCAGCTCTTGGAATGCCCTGACGATCACGGCGCTGGCACGCGCCGGGCGGGTCTTTGGTCGCGGGGATTGGCTGGGTCTCGCTCGTCGCGCCCACGCCGCGCTGCTTGACGCCGCCTGGCGCAAGGGTCGCCTTAACGCGTTGGCGCAGATGGGGGACCGGGAGCTTCCCGGCTACCTCGATGATTACGCGTTTCTGCTCGAAGCGACGCTGGAACTGGTGGAAAGCGACTTCCACCAAACCGACCTCGAGCTTGCGCAGCAGTTGGCGGAGGTGTTGCGGACCGAATTTCGCGGCATGGATGGTGGTGGCTTCTATTTCACCGCGCTGGACCACGAAAACCTCCTGGCCCGAATGCGCACCGGCTTTGACCAAGCCACCCCCTCGGGCAATGGGGTCGCGGCCAAGGCCCTGCTGCGCTTGGGGGTTCTGTCCGGGCACACGCCCTACAGCGAACTGGGCGAAGAGGTCGTGCGCGCGCTGGCACCACAAGATCGCGAGCACTTTGAGGGACAAGGTGCCCTGCTCTCGGCCTGCCTCGAATGGTCACTGCCGCCAGCGCTGGCCTGGTTGCGCGGACCCCACGAGGAGGTGCGCGTGTGGTTGGAGGCGCTGCCCGCTTATCGGCCGGGCATTCTGGCGCTCGACTTGGCCCTGGAGCCGGGACCGCAGTCCGCGCCACGCCCTGCCCAGGTGTCCGTGACTAGCGCATGGGTATGCCGCGAAGGCGTTTGTTCGCCGCCCCTTGTTAACCTGGCGGCCTTTCTGGACGTTATGGGCCTTGGCGCGGCCTAGCCACGAAACGCCTGGATTTGGTTTGAAGCAGATCAAGCCCTGGCCTTCAGGCAGGGGTTTTTCCTGGCATCGCTCGGCGTTTTCGGCTATGATCACGCGCGGTTTTTTTGTTCCTAACGTCCTTTTCGGGAGTCTCACATGAAGTTGTCTCTGGTCGCTCTGGTTGCGGGTGCCTTGGTTGCCGGCGGTGCCGCCGCTGCCACGCCGCAGGAAATGCTCACCAAATCGGGCTGCATGGCCTGCCATCAGGTCGACAAGAAGATCGTCGGCCCGTCCTACAAAGAAGTCGCCAAGAAGTACAAGGGTGACGCTGGTGCCGCCGCCAAGCTGGCCGCCAAGGTCAAGAAGGGTGGTTCGGGTGTGTGGGGCCAGGTGCCGATGCCGCCCAACGCCGCGGTCAAGGACGAGGATGTCAAGGCGATGGTGCAGTACGTGCTCACGCTGTAAGCATCTTGGGCGCGAACGAAAAAGCCGGCTTCGCGCCGGCTTTTTTGTGCCTACTCACCTTAAACCAGCACGATGTCGTATAGATAGGGTGCGCGCGGCTTAGTTCTGTAATATCAATAACATGCGACGCACACATACCTCTGATCTGTCGCCAGCTACCCATCTGGCTACCCGCAAAGTGCGGGCTCCAAATGGACGGTCCGCGACCACTTGAGTCGAACGCGGCGTTCAGGGCAGTTTGTTCATTGACCAGCTGAGACACGACATGTTCTTGGCGTCATACTCTGAAAAAAACGGAAGGCAGCCCGCTGCGGATATTGATTGGCTTTTCAGTCTTCATTTCATACCCGCTTCTGTGACGACAACATCCGCCTCGTTCGCAGCGACCAACCCGAAGTCCAGATTGTAACTGGCCGGGGCGGAGGGAATCCGGTATCCCATCGCCTGATAACCCCGCTACCGCTTTTCCCACATCCGCAGAAGGGCTGGGTGGCCGGCATCTACGAAGTCGATGATGCGCACGCGGGTCTTGTTCGCATGCTCCCGATGCAGGCGACCGGCGTACTGCTGCAGCGTGCCCTTCCACGAGATCGGCATGGCCAGCACCAACGTGTCGAGCGGCGGATGGTCGAACCCCTCCCCTACCAGCTTGCCGGTGGACAAGAGCACCCGGGGCGCGTCGGCAGGCAGGGCATCCAGTTCGCTGATCAAGACGGCACGCTGCTTCTTCGACATGCGACCGTGCAGTGTGAACATAGGCCGGATGCGTCCCGCCAATGCTGCGCCAATGGCGTCAAGGTGTTCGGTGCGCTCGGTCAGTACCAGCACCTTGTGCCCTTGAGTGAAGGCTTCCGCGATCTCATCCGCTATGGCCAGCGTGCGGCTGGTGTCGTTGGCGACCTGTCTGAACACGTCCTGGATGGCGGCGTCGGCGGCGCGGTCGATGCGAGCTGCCAGGTAGTGAGGAATCACCTCCAGAGTCTGCGGCGCACCAGCCGGCTTCGAAGCTGTGTGTCGGATCGGCCCACACTGCATGAAGATGATCGGCTGCCGCCCGTCGCGGCGGATCGGCGTAGCGGTGAGCCCAAGCACATATTTGGCCCGGGCACGCTTCAGGATCGCCTCGAAGGAGAACGCCGAGAGGTGATGGCATTCGTCGACGATCACCTGCCCGTAGTTCTCGACGAGTTCGCTGGTCTCACCCTGTCTTGAGAGCGACTGCATTACCGCGATGTCGATCTTGCCAGTGGGCTTGGCTTTGCCGCCCCCGATGGTGCCGATGACGCCCTTCCCGATCCCCAGAAATACCTGCAGCCGCTCCTGCCACTGCTTGAGCAATTCGGTGCGATGCACCAGCACCAGCGTGTTCACACCACGCCGGGCGATCAGGGCTGCGGCAGTGACGGTTTTGCCGAAGGCGGTCGGCGCACACAGGATGCCGGTATCGTGGCGGAGCATGGCGGCAACGGCCTCCTCCTGCTCCGACCGAAGGGTCCCGGCGAAGCTCACGCCCAGCGACTCACCTCCGAAGCGCTCGTCTCGCAACTCGCAATGAATGCCGTTTTCGCGCAGCAACTCCTGGGCGGCATCGAGGCATCCTCGCGGCAGGGCGATGTGGTTCGGGAAGTTTTCGGCACAGCCGATCACCCGCGGCTCATCCCACACCGGCAGGCGCATGGCCTGCGCCTTGTAGAACTCGGGGTTCTGGAAGGCCGCCAAACGGATCAGGCGGTTCGCCAGTGCTTGCGGAAGCTGTGCCTTGTCGAAGTAAAGGAGATTGGCCAAGGTCGCCGTCAGCGAGGCCGGCATCGGGCCGGGGAGCCGCAACTTGGCCGGTGACGTACGCTTCCACGGCTCTTGCTGATCCTCTTCGGTGATGAACGTGACATCCAGCGGATGCGAGCCGCCGGTGGCGCGCAGGATCGTCGGCTCGATATCGTGCGGCGCCATGGGCTGCACCGACGCCAGGAAAGCCCATTGGTCGGGATACAGCCGCAGAGCATCGTCCACGAACACGCTGCCGCCGTTCTCGCGCGGAACCTTCTGCAGCGGCAGGGCGATCAAGTTACCGAAACCGCCCTTAGGCATGGTGTCCTGGTTCGGGAACAGCCGGTCGTAGGACGTGAGCTTCAGTTGCCGGGTGCGTGCGCAAGTGTGGCTGATGATCGCAGTACCGAGCCGCCGCGCATCCCGCGCCAGGATCTTCGACGAGAAGAATATCCAGGCATGGGCGCCGTTACCCGAGCGAGAGATTTCCAGCACGACGGGCACACCCAGTTCGCGACAGGATTGGGCAAAGGCCTGCGCATCGCTGCGCCAATCGGCGTCATCGAAATCCACCGCGAGGAAATGGCAGCTGTCATCCGCCAGCAGCGGATATACGCCGACAGTGTGGCGGCCGGCGAGGTGATCGTAGATCGTCTGATCGCTCAGGGGCACCAGCAGCCGGCTGCCGCAGTCTGCGCACTTGACGCGGGGCTTCTCGCAAACGCCGGCGCGCCACTCGTTGGCACAGACTGGTGAGTAGCCGCTCTTACCGGCTTTGCTTTCCCAGCGGATTGGGTAGACGTCGGTGCGGCCCCGAAACAGCCGGCGAAATAGCGTGACCTTTTCGTCGGTGGTCAGCAATGCCGACGCAGCCGGCACGCTGTCGGGTTCAGGCAGACGCCAGGCGATACTGTGGGCGTCCAGCAAAGCGATCAGCCGGGTGTTCTCGGCACGTAGCCGGGCGAGTTCGTCGTCCATGCTCATCGTCATCCCAACCATAGACCCGCCTCGGTCAACCGCCGCAACAAAGCGCCGCATGGCGCACGACGAAGCGCCGCAATGCCCGCTCGAACTCGTTGCGGCTGGAGGTGAGCGCGTAACCTTCGGCCAGATCGACCAGGGCCCGCACCGCCTGCTCGTAGCCCGATGCGGAACCGCGCTTCGCCTGCGCGTCGATGGCGTCCCAGTGTTTGTCCACCTCGGCGATCAGCCGTCGCAGATAGGCTTCACGCTGCCGGCGGCGTTCGGCTTCCTGCTTCGCTCGCTCCTTCGCTTCGCGCTCGAGCCGCACTGTGGTCGCGGATTTTGCGAGCTCGTGCAGTTCGGCTACGCTGCGTCTCGCCGTGGCGGGGGCGAGGGCCGGGCGTTGCGCTTTCAACCAGGCGGCATGGCTGGACCTGACGCGGCGTTCCGCTTCCTGCCCTCGGCCCTCCGCGATCAGCTTGAGTACGGCCACCATCTCGTCGCGCCGCCATTCCTCCAGCCAGGAATCGATGCGATCTGCCTCGGCGACGTCCGCCGACGAAACTGGAGGACTTCCGGCCATGGCGGCCGCCAGCATGTCGGGATCGATTTCCAGGAACTCGACCAGCGCCTGCTGCGGCGGGGACAACTCCGTTAATCCGGGCGGCACCTCCGGTTCCTGCGCATCCTCGCGCAGCTCGCCGCCGCTGGCACCGGCCAGCCAGCCCAGGTAGAGCGGCCGCAAATCGCCACGCAACAATTCATCGCGCAGCGGCGCCAGGCGTCGCATCCAGCCGCTGCCGTCGTCCTCGGCGAAGCGATCGTAGTCTTCGCTTTCATCAAGCGCCCAGTCGAAAATCCAGTACTCATCGCTGGCCTCGATGGTCAGCGCATATTTGGTCTCGAAAGGCTTCAGTTCGGCTTTGCGGAACGTGGCCGGCGGCACCCGCAAGGCCAGCCGGCAACTGCACCAGTTGGCCGAATAGATGAAGGCATCGAAGTAACGCCGCATCCAGTCGGCCGGATCGGCTTTCAGGTCGCCCCATTCGTAATGGTTTACGAACCCCGAGGGCGTAATCACGGCGCGCGTGGAGACGGCACGCAGCTCCGCCATCTCGGTGGGAATGAGCGGCCGGTCGATGGCGGCGAATTCGTAATACTGGTACTCGCTCATGGCGGAAGGCTCGCCGCAGGATTAGCAAAGCGCCTTTTGGCACGGTGTCCGACTGGCCGATAGTGCCATTCGCCCTCCGACTCTGGCCTTGACCCTGGCCTCGACTCTGGCCTGGCCAGTGAAGGCATCCCCCGGGGCCGGCGCCGCCACTTCCAGCGCCCTCCCGACCTTCTTCTCTCCCGTTCCCGGCACCTTGAAGACATTACCCTCTTTATTACATCCTTTCACGCTAATTACCCCTTCTCTGCCAAAGCGCACCGGGGCCCCGGCCAATGCAGTCGACGGATTGTCCCTTTTGGGTATTGAGCACCCGCCGGATCATGTCGCGGCTCACCCCTGGGCACGCACGCTCCAGGTCTGCCAGGGAGAACGTTCCCGGCATCTTGGCGATCGCCTCCATCACCATCTGGGTTTTCGATCCCCGCGGCTCCGAGGTCTCCCCAACACGCTCGACGAACTCACGATAAGCGCTCTTGAGAATGAACAGCACGTAATTGATGTAGGGCCACGGATCGTGCCTGCCCTCGTGCCAGCGCTGCGAGCTCAGTTCCAGGGTCTCGTAGTAACGGTCCTTGTTCTGCTCGACCAGGCGTTCCAGGCTGATGTAGCGGCCAACCTCGAAACCGAGCTGGTAGCTCTGCAGCAGCCAGAGCAGTCGGGACACCCGGCCATTGCCGTCACGGAAGGGATGGATGCACAGGAAGTCGAGATTGAACGCGGCCAGCGCGATCGGCGGCGGAACCCAGCGTTCTTCGAGGCAGGCCTGCCAGTCGCCGACCAACTGGGCCATGGCTGCCGGCGTTTCCTTTGCCGGCACGGTGCTAAAGCGCACCCGCTCGCGCCCATCGGGATAGCGCTCGATGATGTCGCCATCCTTCTCCTTGTACAGACCGGCATCCCAGATCTGTCCCCGTGTCATCGCGTGGAGCCGCTGGATGGTTTCGTTGGAAAGTGGGATGCGGGGGGCATCCTGGTGAATCCAGGTCAGGGCGTCGCGGTAGCCGCGCACTTCTTCCTCGTCGCGATCCCGGAACAGCGGTCTGGGCGATACGAGCACATCGCGCACCCGCGACGGCTCAACGGAAACGCCCTCGATGCGGTTCGACGAGACTGCGCTTTCGATCAGCGCATGCTCGCGCAAGGCCTTGAGACGCTGCGGCGACTGCCGGGTGTAAAGCTCCTGCTTGCCGCGGAATTCGCCGAGGTCGGAGAGATACCAAGCGGTAGCGGGAGGGATTCCCGCTCTGTCATGGAAGAAAAGCCTTAGGGTGCTTGTCATTTCCTATCTCAGGCTAAATCTATCAACGAGTGCGCCCGGCGTCGCATTCACCTGCACGGCGTCATGCGGAATCAGCAGGTGCCTTCGAGCACATATAGGCCTTGCGACAGAGCGATCCCTTAGCCCCACGCCGCGCTCATTAGCGTGGCAAGATCACGCCGCGAAAGCACCTCGGTGAACTCGCGCCAGTCCTTCTCCGGCGGCATCATCGTGCCGGTGTAGCGCAAGTCGAAACCCGTCGCGGTTTTCTGGGCGTTGATGTATTCGTCCAGTCTTTCGCCCAGTGTTTCGATATCCTCGATCCACTCATCCTTGATGGTGTCCGGCAGCGAACCGAAAAGGTCGTAGCGGTTCTTCATGCGCTCGGACAGGCGCTCGTAGATCTTTTCGTCTACGGTCTGCTCGAACACGAGGTTCAGCATATCCACGGTTTCGCGCCGCTGCCCGAAGCGTTTGATGCGGCCGATGCGCTGTTCGAGCCGCGTGGGGTTCCAAGGCAGATCGATGTTGATCAGTGTGCCAAGCGCTTGCAGATTCAAGCCTTCGCAAGCGGCATCAGTTGCCACCATGACGCGAATCTGGTGCTCTGCCACCATGCGTTTGAGCGTTTCGCGCTCGACGCTCACGCTGTCGCCGCGCTGATACAGGCGACTACGACCAGCACCCGCGTACAAGCCAACCGCCTCCTCGGGGTAGCGGGCGGCAAGCGAATCGGCCAGCCATCTCGCCGTGTCGTAGTACTGGCTGAAGATGATGACACCCAGCTCCAGCCATTTCTCCTTGTCGATGAAGTGGACGACGGCTTCCATCTTCGGGTTGGTCTCCAGCCGCTCCAAGCGGTCGATCAGACGTTGTAGCATTTCGCGCTCTTCGCCCGTCTCAACTTTGACGTCACCTTCCTGTTCCTCGTCTTCCTCATGCACGGCATCGCCCTCCAGCAAGCGTCGCGCCGTTGAGAGGCCCGCCTGAATGCTGGAACAAATGCGCTGCTCCATCAGGTTCTTCATGAAGCCGCTGCCCTTGCCGCGCTTGGCTAGTGCCTTGCCGAAGGCGCGCGCTTCGCCATATGCCTGCCGGAAGTTCTCGGAGGTTCGAAGCGCCTTACCTTCAAACAACGTGTCGAATGCGCGCTGCTCAGACGCATGCTCGCGTTCGGGATGGACGTCTACCCCCACTGGGGTCAACAAGGGCTTGCCGTCCTTGTCCTTGGCTTCTTCAAGTTGTAGGCGCTTACGCAAAACCACGTGGCGCACCAACGGGTTCTCGCGTTGGAACAATGTAGCCCCGGCAATGCGGCGATCAAGCTCCTCCTCCAGAATTTCCCGGGTCTCCTCTGTCAGCTCAGCCAGCGAACGGTTGGTTTGCCACTCGCCGTTTTGCAGACCCAAGTCTTGCCGGATTGCAGAAAACAAGCGTCGGGCGCGAGGCTCGCTGGTTGATTCCATGCGCGGCAGTGGCGAGCGCAGCAGCTCCCATGCACGTGCCAGCGTTTCCACCTCCACGCGACCGGCAAGGATTTCGAGCACCTCATCTGGTCGGTGCCACGGTGCAAGGTCGTGGCCGAGCACGAAGCGCCCTGGGCCTTGGTGCAAGATGCCCAGCAAATCCCATAGATCGGCAGGGTTAGTCTGAATCGGTGTGGCCGTGCCCAACAGCACGTGATCGGCACGCGCGGCGATCTCGCGCATGAAGGCCAGCAGTTCGTTCGGTGTTCCGGCTTCCTTGCCGAAGCCCTGGCGGGTTCTTGCCTTGTGCGCTTCGTCCAGAATCACAACACCGAAGCGCATGCCCAGCAAATGCTGCTTTTCCATCGAGTCGCGCATCATCAAACCGGTAGAGACAATGCCGATGCGCAGCGGGCAATGGGCAATCTGCTCGCGCCCAGCAGGCGATAGCACGCGCTCGTCAGCATCCAGCCAGACCTTGCCTACGGTATCCCAACGTGCGGTCGGGATGCCCAGCTTATCCAGCATCTCGGTCTGCCATTGTTCGGTCAGTGTGGCAGGGGCAAAGATCACGACCGGACGGCGCGGCCCATTGTCCTTGTCGGACAACAGGCAAAGCGTCAGCGCGGCGGTGGCCAGCGACAGCGTCTTGCCCAAACCCACTTCGTCGGCCAACAATAGGCGCACCGTGCCGTGCAGGCGCTGATGGCGCAGGCACTCGGTTAGAAATCCCTGCTGCCACGGTTGTAACTGCTGGCCTTCGCGGTACAGCGGCGATTCAATCAGTGCCGCAGGCGCAAGGTTCTCGTCATCCTCGATTTCGATGAACTCGATCTCACGCCGATAGCCGCGCCGATGCACCTCACGGATGACGGCCTGCGGAAACGGTTTTGCGGCGTTCCAGAGAAAGTCGAATTCCTCCTCAATCCACTCCACGCCTTTCGGTGATTCGTCTTCCCACAGGATTTCGTAGTGACGCTGCCAGCCGCTGCGCGTCTCATTCATCGAGCCGATAAAGCCCAGCCTGCGGCCATCAGCCAAGGTGATCACGCCCGCCTTGCCATGCACAAAACCGCAGATTTCATCGGGTGCTATGCGCACCGCCTGCCCATGCTTGGCGAGGAAGGCGTCCAGCCGCCGATAGCGCTCGCGGTTCAGCAGTGCCTCGGCCTCTAGGGCGCGCTCGTTCCAGCGGCCCAGCATCTTGCTCTCACGCAGTTGCGCGACTTTCAGGTCGTCCGGGTGGATATCCACGTTGCAGACGATCTTGACCTCGGGGATGTGCTCCAGCGCCTCCCCTGCCACCTCAAACAAAGAGCTGGTGAAGTAGCCCGCGATGCGCTTGTAGCTTCTGGCTCCGGCCAGATGTTGCATCAGGAAGCTGGCATCCAGCCGATGGGTACGGGACGAAAAGCGCCGAATGCTCATGCCCGATTTGTTCCTTGGCCTCAGTCGCCGAAGCGCAGATTCTTGAGGCGCGCGCACAGCACCTCGGCGGCAGAGCGCACCTCAGATTCGGGCGCTTTACGCTCGATGAAGGCCAGCATGTCCACCAGCAGGGAGCGGACTTCCAGGAAGTCCGCCATCTCGGCTCGCAGTTGTTCGACGATGACTTGCGCCTCTGTGTCCTTGAGCAGTTGCTGCAAGGCAATGATGAGTTGTCCCAGCCGTGTCACACCGATCTCGGTTGCATCCGCCAGATCGCGAGAAGCGTACTCGCTGACGCGCTTGAGACGTGCGTTGTTGGGCCGCATGTCGCCCATCACGCGGGTGTAGTCCGTAACGCGGAAGGCCTTGGCGAAGTTCTGGTAGTTGTCCAGCTTGGCGGCACCTGCGGTTTCCATATCCATCATCCGCAGTACAAAGCGTTCGATGCCGGTGAGGCGGCCCCAAGCGTCTGCGGTAAGGCCCTCGGGCACCAGCAGGCTGGATGCAGTTTCCGCAGCCTGCTGGACGATTTCGTCCACCACGGTTACTTCTCCGCGTGCGCGCGGACGCAGGGCAAAGGCGGTGACGTCTTCATCTCCGATCCGGGTGTAGGCGGTCAACACCTTGAGCGCCGCCGCATAACCGGCCATCTGCAAGTCAGAATCGCCCCACACCGGCTCGCCGTAAAGTGTTTCTACGGAATCATTCAGGTGCATCATGGTTTCGATCTGGCGCGCCACTTCCTGCCGAACGGCGGGCAACAGGCGCTGCTTGAAACCGGTGCGCTCGCCTGCAGCGCGCTTCTTGAGCATCAGAATGACGGTACCCTGGACGTAGCCACCTTTCTTGAGCTCAGAGGTGGTTTCGGTGGCGATGTACCACGCCGCCACTACTTGCAGGCCCGCCGCCCAGAAGATGCCGATCAGGTCGCCCCAGACGGCGGTGTCCTGGTGGGTGAACATCACGCACTGCATGCCGTTGTCGGGCATGTGCTCAGCCATCGCCTTGTAGGCGGCGACCATGCCGCGCCTGAAGTCCTCACCGGAACCTTTGACCGCCAACGCACGGCGCGAATCCCACACCCAATCTTCGAAGTGCTTGGGCGGGTTCTTGCGCAGCCAGGCGATGAAGAACTCGGTAATTTCGTGGTAATTCACCGCATCGGCATAAGGCGGGTCGGTGATGAATAGATCGCAGTTGCTCGATACCTCAGCGGCAGGGAGACATCGCTGCTCAAGTTGGGGGCCGTTTGGTATCGCCGAGCCAGACACCTTGGCGTCCAGTGAGTCAAGCAAATAGCCAGAAGCGCGGCAGCCGTAGTTGTACAGAACGTTCAACGCCTGATTGTCGAATACCTGTTTGGTGCCGCCGCTTCGACCAGGGCCATCGCCAATCGTCCAGCGTGTCAGACGTGCGCTGGTATTGATCATTTGGCACAGGTTCAGCGAGAGCGTGGCGGTGGTGTGCTTCTTCAACTCCGCGTACAGCAGCAATTGCCGCGCATTGAATAAATGATGCCAATGCGTCCATCCGCGCGTTCGAATCGGCTCGTCTGTCTTGTCGCCCGGTTCGATGGCCATGTCCGGCACCAGACCTTGCTCTTGCCAGCTGCTCAGGTTTTCAGCGACGATTTTCTCTACTTGCCGCTCACGGTTTAGATCGGCGTCAGTAGGTGCCGCGAAGTAGGTCTTTGGCCTCGGCTCGCTCAGAGTGTCCTTGGAGATCCAGTGAATGGCATACAGGCGTTCTTGAAAAACGTCATCCGATGCAGCCACAAAATCCGTTTTTACCCACTGACGAAGACGGTTCCCCGTATTGCCTTGCAAATCACGAAAGTCGCCGCGCAAAGTTTTGATCGGGATGCGGAATGTCTTGCCATCCAACTGATACTGCAAGTTGCCGTCCTGAACAGTGCCAGTTGTAGCGGCTCGCATCTCTTCAGCCGTAGCACCGTTTTTGATCTGGATGTCGAATCGCTTCTTGGCATGATCAGGAACCAGTTGTGCGATGACATTCCCGTTCTTTGAAATCACCCAGGTTGGCGACAGAGGAACCATCCAGCCGGACTCTGGACAACGTGTTTCCAAGCAATACAGAAAGGCTTTGGCTTGATTGCCTTTTGCATCCTTTTCGATGCCAAGCGAATCAATCACTGAGCCTACAGCCTTGGCAACCGCGCGATTTTCTCTCTCAATCTCGGCGCGAGACTTGGTGCTGGCACCCACAATGTTGAAAGCACCCCAAGTCAGCATGCACGCGATGGGGTTGAGGTCGGAGGCATAGGCATCGCAGCCGATGCGCGCGGCCTCAAAGGGGATGGAGCCACCGCCGCTGAAGGTGTCGCCCACACGCGGACGATGACCGTAGCGCAGGATGCCCAGTTGTTCCACTAGTTCGGGCAAGGACTTCACGTTAATGCCCAAATGAGCATAGTGACGATTGACATCTGGCCACACCGGAGCGTAGAGCCATTCTTGATCCACTTCCTCCGGACGCTTGCCAACACTGGCCTTTCCCTCATAGTTCGAAAACGTTGCCAGTGCCTGCCGGTACAGCACCAGCTTGTCGTCATCAGTGATATCGCGCCGCCAACCACGCCCGCCAAAGTAACGTTCCGGGTCGGAGATAGGGATCATCTCCTGCAACTTGGTCGCCGAAAACGCATTGGCCGCCAGCGCCCTCCGCGCCAGGCTCTCGTCGTCAAAGCCCATGAGTTTTTCGAAGAGGTCGAAATCTGCCTCTGCATCGTCAGTGGGCGGCAGCAGGCTGGCCACCACAATGGCACGCACCAAAACCAGCGGTTTGCGCCCCTTCCAGTAGGAACCCAGTCCAGTCAAAGTCTGCGCCGCGACTGCCTTGCGTTCGCTCTGCGATTCGATTGAAACCTTCTGAGCAGGAAAAACCGTCTCGATCAGCGCTGGCGCATCTTTCAGGGCCAAGGGCGTGAGAGTGGTTGTTGTTTTTTGCATTCCCTGATGAATCCTCAATGGGCCGAAGCCACGTCAGGTGACAGCCAGCCGTGGGAGCGCAGTCGCTCTTCGGCAATGGCAAGCTGGCGCGGGGTGAACTGCTGCTTGCGAGCGTTCCAGCCATAGACCTGGCGTTCCACGCTGTCGTGCTGCGTGGCACCCTCGCGACTCATCACCCAATGTACGGTGGCCAGTAGTTCCAGCCCGTAGGGCGACTCAAAGCCTTCGACCAGCTTGGTTACGCGCTCGAACCGGGCGCGGCTGATGTCGTGCTGATCCAGATAGTCCTTGGCGTCTTCCACCGCGCCGGGCACCAGGGTGAGCGGTTTGTCCGGCGCATCGCCACCATCGGCATAACCCGCGATCAAATGGCCTTCCACTGCCTTCAGCACATGCCGAAGGTTCTCGGCATAGGGGCCGTAGTGATGCTTGACGTACTGGAGACGCAGCGGCTCACCGGCCTCCTGCATGAAGTACATCAGCTTGTGGACTTCCAGCAGGGTGACAAAGGGGTCAAGCAGGCCGCCAAGATAGCGCTGCATCAGTTCCACCAAGGCGGCGCGACCCGCCGTCATCTTGGGTACCTCGCGCACATGCGCCATCTTGTCGTTGGCCGGGGCTCCCTTGGGCTCAAACACCAGCACGCGTACTTCGGCAAGCTCTGCCAGTGCGCGCTCGATGCGTGGTCGCACCTCGTTCCAGTCCAGCCCGCCCAGGCCTGCGCCCAGGGGCGGGATGGCGATGGAGCGGATGCCCTTGTCGCGGATGACATTGACCAGATCGACAAGGCCCGCATCGATGTCTTCAATACGGCTCTTGCCGCGCCAGTGGCGCTTGGTCGGGAAGTTGATGATGAAGCGCGGCAAGGTGAGCTGCCCCGTCTCAAAAACGAACATGCGACCAGGCTGCACGGCTTCGCGTTTGCAGGCGGCCTCGTAAGTCTTGAAGTTTTCGGGGTAGACGTTCTTGAACTGCAAGGCGATGCCGCGCCCCATCACACCGACGCAATTGACGGTGTTGACCAGTGCGTCGGCCTCACACTGGAGGATATCGCCCGAGGTGTACTCGATCATGGCTGTGCTCCTCTCATTTAGTAATACCAATCCGGTAAGACTTCGACCGTAGGCCGGTGTCCGTGCGCCGGAAGGGCGTTGACGACTTGACCGTAAACGGCCGCTGATTTGACGCCGATGCGTTCGATCAAATGCCAAGGAAAGCGCTGTTCCAGCAGGAATTCGGCTTGCTTGCCTTCCTTGTGGGCCCGCCAGTCGCGGGCCTGCACGGCAGTCCAGTTGATCTCGTTCAGACGCGCGAGGTCGTTACGGTCTTCGAAGAAGTACGAACCCGCGTTCGACAGGGTGAAAGCCCAGCGCGCAGCTTGCGCGTTGGCCCACGCAACGACCGCGTTCAGGTCAGCTTCGAAATGCAGGATCGGCCCTTGCCCGCCGCGATAGGCCATCTCGGGATGGTTGCCCTGGTAGATCAGGTAGAGCATCACCGAGCGCGGGCAGAAGTAAAACGGCATACAGTCGCCGACGTGCAGGTCGGGATGGCTGCTGATGCGCAGCTCGTTCAAGCGCCGCTGCTTGATGCTGTTCATGCCGATGGTGGTGCCAGCCGGTGCGCGCCGCACGACTTCCGCATCGCACCACAGAAGGCCATCTGCCACGATGGAGGGCAGACGATCCACATGGGCGATGTGGTAGATCTTAGGCTGCGGCGGAACCAGCACGGCGTTCATGGCGATTCGTCTCCGAACAGCCCCAACGACGCCTGCACGACCTCCTGATCAGCTTTGCCCCGTCGTGCGCGGGGGGCGAGCAGTTCGCTCTGAGCCACATCGCCCAAGGCGTGCTTGAGCGCGGCGCGCCAGCCCTTAGCCGCATCCATAACCCCGCCGGTGCTCATGGCGGTCATGCCAAACAGCCACCAGCGTTCCTCCGGGCGCAGCGCCAGCCAGTTGCGCACGGCGACGGGAATTTTTTCCATCTCCATCTGCTCAACGGCCCAGGCCAGCACACACAATTCCTTGCCCAGCAGGCGATCCACCGGGTTGTCGCCGACCTTCCACGCGCCAGGCTTGATGCCATGCGCGGCCAGACGTGCGTTGAAGGCGCGTTGCACCTCGGCACGGACCGCTGTCCAGCGGGGGCGCTCGAGTAGAACGCGGTCGATCACCGCGTTGTCGTTACTTGCAGACTGCAAGCCGAGGTGTTCGCTGATCTGAACCTTGCCCGAGCTGGCCTTGGGAATGATGACTTTGAAGTGATGCGGATCGGAAGTCGCAGGCACGCCAAAGCCCAGCGTGTGCAGCACTTGCGCACGCGCTTTGGGCGATGGGGTGTTGGCTGCGGCTTTGGCCATCCTCATTCCTCCTGATTAATGTCGCCAGGCTTCAGCTCGATCCCGGCGAGCTTGGCGAACTCCTTGAGCGCAAAGCCGGTATCAAAGTGAATGCCGTCGGCAATGGCGATGTTGAGCGGGGCGTCGGGTTCCTTGAGCACGTCGCGCAGGCTATTGACCACACCTTCGATGATGGCTGCGGTGACTTCGCGCTCCTGGAAGCGCACGGTCACGGTGTTTTCGCCTTCACCGATTTCGACGCGCACACCCTTGAAGCGCGTACCCGGCTGATCGCGGAAGCGGTTGATGACGCTGAAGACGCGGTCGGTCGTGTCGAGAGCAACGCGCTTGCTTTGCAGGCGAGCGGGCTTGCTGTCGACGATCTGCACTGTCTTGTCGCCGCTGGCAGGGATCTGAAAATCCGCCGTCTTGTTGGCCTCGCCCGCGCGGGCAAACACCAGCAGGCGGCAGCTCGCGGAACCAATCTCGAACGGTGCGTCGTAGCGGGTGCCGTCCTTGGGGTTGGAGCCGTCCAGGGTATAGAAGATATCGGCGTGCGGCGTGGCAGCCAGGGTGACACGGCGCTTGTCAGCAGCTGGTTCGACCTGATGGCGAATCTTGAGGTCGGCGAGCCAGCGGGTGGCTGGGCCGCTTTCATAGCGCCCGGTGGGCTCCTTCACCACAAAGTAGACCGTACCCTCGCCGGTGGCGAAGTTGTCCAAGTCTTCGACCTTGTTGTCCTTGTCGGAAACGTCGGGTTTGTTCGACCAGTAGACGACGGGGCTGTCACCCGCGTGGCGTGGCGTGAGGCTCAGCACCGTCTCGCCGGTGTCCGGCTTGACGTTGATGACGGAGACGTTGACGGTGGCTTTGTCCTTTGGGAACGGCCCCTTCTCGATGTAGCCATCCTCACCCAAACGCCAGCGGCCTTGTTTCAGGGCTTCGGCCTTGAGCGCATCCAAGCCGCTGACACCCGGCATCCACGGCCAGATGGGCGAGCACTTGGCGCGGGTGGCGACATCCTTCCAGGGCGTGCGGCGGTTGTCCTTGCCTGACGGCCACAGGTACTCCTCGGCCTGCGCGAAGCATTCGTCGAGGTTGTCCTTGCCCAGCTCGGCCACGAGTTTGTAGTCGGCGCGCGGGCTGGCCAGCAGTTTTTCGATCTGCGCCTCGGCGGACTGATCGCCCTGGCCGAGCTTGAGGCCCTGGTCAATAGTGACTCCGGCCAACACGTCGCGCCCGTCCACCGGGTCGTTGGCCGGGAAATAAAGGCGGTTGTAGGCTGCCGACAGAGCCTTGCCGAAGCGATCTTCGGACTCTTCGAAGCGGTCGCGGGCCTCCTCGAACAAGGTGTCGCCGGACTTTAGGCGTTTGTGGATTTGCTCGATGGCATACAACTCGCGCAGCCGTTCCTCAACCGCGTCGGCCAACAGGCTGTCCTGGCCGCTCAGCACCAGCAGGTTGTTCTTCTCTTGCTGGTAGTCGAAGAAGTTCTGCAATTCGCTGGGCGGCACCTTGCCATCCGGCTTGATGACGATCAGCGTGCGCGGGCCACCGAGCTTGAGTTCATCCAGCCGGGGCAGTACCTGCACGTCCTGATAGGCGATCTTGCTGACCGGCGCGAGGATGCCCGAGAGGCGATTGATGAGCGCCTGATCGACCTTGGGTTGCGGAACTTCCTTGGCGTTGCGCTCGATCTGGCGCGAGAGGTTCTCGGTTTCCTTGATGAAGAAGCGTTGCTCTTCACGGTGGAGGTACCACGCCGATTCGCGCAGGCGCTGCAAGGCCTGAAGGAACTCGTCTGGCTTGCGCTGCGGCGCGGCAAGGAACTCGATCAACTCGCTTTCGGACAGGCCGATGCGCCCACCGACGGCACGCGACAGGCTGGACGACAGCAGCAAGGTCATGAGCTGCTGTGCGGCATCGCCTGCCAATTCTCCGTCGATATGCTCGGCGATGGCGTTACCCGCGTCAGAGATATCGCGTGTTACCGCAGGCATCAGCTTGGGCGCAATGCGCTCAATCTCGTCCTTTACCTGCTCGTCGTTCAGATTGAGGTGCTGTGTGCCGATCAGGAATACGTCGTCAGCCTCACGCTCATCCACACTCTTGAGCAGGCGTGCGGTGAACTGCATCAGGCCCCGGGTCTGGCGGAAGCCTTCGTTCTCCTTGAACAGCGCGACAAGGTGCTTGAAGGATGGGTGGAAGGGATAGGTTTCCCGCACCTGCTCGGCGATCTGCTCGATGCTGCTGGCTACGATGTAGCCGCCGTCTTCGGCCTTCTTGATCTGCTGCGCGTACTCCTCGGCGATGTCGGAAACGACACGTTCGTCCGGCAGCTCGTCGATGAGGCGCTTCTTCAGGATTTCGTAGATTTCGTTGCCTGCCAGTTGCACCGGCGTGATGGTCATCGCCTGACGGCGGGTTTCCTGCTGTAGGTTGGAGATGGCGTCAGCTAGCGCCTTGGTCTGGGCTTTGTAGCTGCCCGAAAGGTTGGCGACCACGATGGCGCAGTTGGGCAGCTCCAGTGCGGCGCTCATCAGGCTGGAGAGGCTGTAGACCGCCATGTTGGCCAGCGTGCCTTGGCCGAACACCTGCGTACTGGCGTTGTCCAGATAGGGCGGCAGTTCATCCAGCAGGATTAGGGTTGGCTGGTCGCCGATGATTTCTTTCCACTGGCGCTGATCGACTGCCTTCGGCCCGTTCGCCCAATACGGCTTGATGGCTTCTGCAGCCCCGAGTTGGGTGGCGATTTCGCCCCAGATGAAGTTGTCGGGGTTGTTGCGGCCGTTGAATGCGGCGATGCGTGCATGGCCGAATTCGATGCGCGAAGTCAGATCGGCAGACAGAACTTCCTTACGCAGGTGCGGATGCCGGGCGAGCAATCCCAACGCGATCATCATGTGCGTTTTACCGCCGCCCATCGCCTGGGTCAGTTCGAAGACAGCCTGATCCGATTTGCCGGACAGACGCAGCAGACCTTCTCGGAAAAGCTGATCCATGCCGTGGGTGACGAAGTTGCGCGAGAAGAACTCGCTGCCGTCGCCCGCGTCATTGATGAGGTCTGCGAGGTTCTCGATCCCCTGGCTCATCCGGTAGTCGCGGATGATGGGGTTGAACCGGCAGGCTTGCTTGACCGTCTTGATCATGAACGCGCTCCGTTGTTGTTCTTGGTTTCCTCGGAGTACGGAATCGCAATGCCATGTCGCTCGCAGTAGCCCCGAATCAGAACTTCAACCATGTTCGCGATGGATCGATGCTCCTGATCCGCCGCAATGCGAAGCGCCTCTTTTAGTCTGGGTTCGATACGAAATGTGAGCGTGGCAGTCTTGCCGGTGGCCATAGCCTCTCCAGAAACCACTGTAAATGTACTGCACTTTACAGTATCGGCTTGGCTTCGACAATCCAAAGGGCATCGAAACTCAGCGCTATCCGCCGCCGCGACGATGCTTGACGAGCGTGGCTCGCGAAGCATTCGGGCGTGGGCGTCGGTGTGGATCGGCATCATGGACTCGCGTTGGCAGCAGGTGTGCGTACGAACGCGCTATTTCGCCAAAAAGCCAAGATGGACGGGGTAGTGGTTCGCGCTGTAGGTGAGCGAGCGATGATGCTCATTTCCCAACCCATTTGCATCCATTTTTCGGCTGCCGGGTGATGCACTTGCCACTCTTTTCAGAAGCGAACTCAGCAAGGCGGTTACGGTAGCTTCAAAGCGGCTCACGGTAGCCGCTGCCCGGCGCCAGGCGATTCCACTCCCTGTCCATCAGCCAGCGCAGGAACTCGGCTTCGCGCGACCCCCCCCGCACTGTGGCGCGGTGTTGTTGCATCAGTGCCTGCAGCTGGGCGAAGCACACGATGTCGCCGGGGTCGCGCTCAAGAAGCAGCATCAGCCGGAAGCGATCCCGCGAGGCCAACCCGACCTGGTTGCCAAAGCGGATGGTCATTGCAGCGTCGGCGTGGATCGGCTCGTCCGCCGTTCCTCGGCGTCGATGGCCCGGTCCACCTGAGCAGCCCGCCGCGTCCGCACCATTGCCCGCCCAAGTCCGACCGCCAGCAAGCACGCCACCGCCGCTGGCACGAACAGCACCATGCCGATATCCCCGAAGAGGATGGCTGCGGCCAGGAACGCCGCCACCAGCGCCACGAAGTCCCAAGCCCGGACCAGCGGCGGTGCATCGGTGCGCACGTAGTTGACGCCATCAATCGTGGACCAGTTGGCCAATCCCAGCACTTGCGGCACCTGGTGCGTGGTAACGATGAGGCTGACCTCGTGCCCTCGCCGCGCCGGCATGGTCCGGGTGTTGATGGTGAATTTGCGCTCGACGCCGTCGGGCAGCTTGATCCACAGCTCGTAGCGGTCGGTCGGCCCGAACGGACGGCGGCAGTAGTAGAGATGGACATTGGTGTAGCGGCGCAGGTCGACGATGCGCCCGTGGACGACTTGCAGCGTTGGCATGACAGTTCTCCGGGTGACTAGCTGTCAGCGTCGCGCACCCGTCGTCGGCTTCAACCCCGTTGCCAGGGTCTGTACCCGATGGCTTGCCGCGTACTCGTTGCCCAGTGACACCGGGCATCGACTGGGGTGACAACGGTCTGTCAGGACGGAGGCGGGCATGCCCGCCCGGGGCACCATCGGCGCTTCCCATTCAACTTGGAGTGACATCGCCGCGCAGGGCCGTCGTCGCGGTACTCGTCGGCTCGGAACCAGAGGTAGAACGATGCCACGTCAAGACCACGGCAAATCCGGGCGCTTGCGGCTCGCGGCACGCTAATCGGCAATTTTCGGGATTGCAAGGGCGCGTTTCCGGCGCCACTATGAAACTGCATCAGCCCGGTCCAGCTAGCGGCCCGGCGTGCATCGCGCACGGAAACGCAAGCCCTTTGAGTGGTGATCTTCACCGTGGCGCCTTGAGCGCCTGTTGTTCCGGACGCTTGGCGTCCCTGCCATTTTTGCTGTTGATTGTGGCGCGGCCCATGGCTTGACCATGGGGCCAGCTCCTTCCTTCGCACCCGATGCAAGGAAGAGAGGATGCGCCTTGGGCATCATCCGCCCCGAGCGGCGATGTCATAGACGGTGGCCCGACCACCGGTGCCTTGAGCACCTTGCTGCCGGCGCTCGCACTTCGCTGCGACTGCCTTGGCCCTTCCCCATCTCTCGCGCCTGTTCCAGGCCGCGAATGACGCCAGCCCTGCGGGGCCGGCGTTCGAGTTCCTTCCCCTCGCACTCACGCCCTGACCTCGGTCAGCCGTGCGCTGCCGCACCTCGGTGCGGCGCCACGGCCCGCGTAAACGGCATTGCGCGTCCGTCGCGGAGCGGACGTTGCCAGTCAAGCCGGCGATGGGGAGCGAGTTCGCGGTGCCGCTCGGGCACCGTACCGGAGGTCACGCCTCCGGGGTTGGCTCGGGTTCCTTGAGAACCTGGTTCGCTACAGCGAACGCCACATTGCGCCCGACGCATGCTGGCTGGCGATCACTTTTACGCACCTCCGCGCCGCCGTCGCTCTGGCGATGACGGCAAACACTGGCTTGGCATAGGCGCCCGGAACCCGCCGATGCACGAACACCGGGTACCACCGAATCGACGAATGAAAAAAAGGAAAGATGCCATGGACAAGCAAAGCAACGGTTGGAACGACCGCTCCACCCCTCGACACGGCAAACGCCGTGGGCAGTCGCGCACCTACGAACAGACGGACCTGGACGACATACCCTTGAACCCCCAAGCGCAGTGGCTACGTGCTGCAGTTGATCCTGCAGCAGCACAACTGGCAGCACAGCAGCAAGCCCAAGGGCGTGAGCCACAAGACGATGGCGGAGCGCACGCGCTTCTGCATCTGGCTGTTCGATTTTCTGCGCGGGCATCCGAAGCACTTCAAGCTGGACCCGCGCTCCTTCAGCGGTCGCCATGTCGAAGCCGTCACTCGCTACTGGCTGGAGGAAGCGCGTGCCGGACGGCTGAGCCCGGCGACGATCCAGACCTACTTCAGCTTCATGAAAACCTTCGCCGGCTGGATCGGCAAGCCGAAGCTGCTGAAACCAATCCAATGCTACTTCGATGATCCGAAGCTGTATCAACGCCGCTTGGCGGCCGGCGTCGACAAGTCATGGCGCGCCCAGGGCGTCGACGTGGACACCGTCATCAAGGAAGTCGAGGCCTACGACGTGCATGCCGCCGCCTCCCTGAAACTGATGCAGGCATTCCAGTTGCGCTTCAAGGAGAGCGTGATGCTCCGTCCGCACACCGACGTGATCAGTGCCGCACAGGTGGCCAAACCGGACGACGGCACTGCCTTCTACCTGGATACGCATCGGGGCACCAAGGGCGGACGGGAACGTCTGTTTCCCATCAACAACGCAGTGCGAGAGGAAGCCATCGCCTACGCGCGCCGGGTGGCGCTGGGTATCAATGAGAGTGTCAGCGACCCACGCCTGACGCTGCAGCAGGCGATGCGGCGGTTGCGCTATGTGATGGAGCGCTTCGGCATCACGCGCACCGGCTTGGGTGTTGTGCCACACGGTCTGCGACATCAGGGCGCGGCCGACGACTATCAGACCATCACGGAGGCGCCACCGCCGATCGCTGGCGGTTCAAAGGTGGCCCCGGCGCTCGACTTGCAGGCCCGAAAGGAGATCGCCGCCCGCCTCGGTCACGGGCGTATATCGATTACCAGCGTCTACCTCGGCAGCAGGCGCGTCACGCCCACCGAGTCACCGACACCCGTACGCCGCCCCGACCTCCATGGCGGAAACGCGACCTGACCACGCCCCGCTCGACACCTCCCTCTACTCATCATTCTTAAGCACTACTGTCCGGTAGATTTCAGAAGAGAATCAGCTGGTTGCCTTCTGCCGGATCGGAATCGCGCAGTACGGCATTGGCAACGAGTTGATCCAGCGTAATTTTCTCGAAAATATTGGTCTCGACGAGATGCAAGAAAATCT
>JACPUX010000041.1 GCA_016192065.1 Betaproteobacteria bacterium | reverse complement strand
CGCGCCGAACCGCGCGCCCTGAAACGACGCGGCAAGAATCTTCCCTTCCTGACTCGGCCAAGAAGTGAGGAGCGGGCGCGTCTAATGGCGCTTAGGCAGCAATACGCTTGTACCCAAATGGCTTAAGGTAGTGCCATTGGACCCCGGCCCCTTTGATCGCCGCCTTGATCGCCGACCCCGTTTTCCAGCGCCTTTCCCCCCCATCTCCTAGTCAGGTATGGCTGGCCTGCGCATGTAGCTTCAGTCCGAGGGCGCCAATAACTTTCAGGATGGTGTCGAAGCTGGGGCTACGCTCCCCGGAAAGCGCCTTGTAGAGGCTTTCGCGAGACAGACCAGCGTCACGGGCCACTTGGGCCATGCCTTTGGCACGGGCAATATCTCCAAGAGCCTTCGCGACAAAGGCAGCATCACCATCCGCTTCTTCCAGGCAGGCTTCGAGATAAGCGGCCATCTCTTCTGGTGTTCTGAGGTGTTCTGCCACGTCATAACGAGTGGTTGTTGTCCTGGCCATAGCGTTTACCCCGATAGATTCCGCGCGAGGCGCAATGCAGCCGAGATGTCTTTGGCTTGAGTGCTCTTGTCTCCACCAGCCAGGAGAATGATGAGCTCGCGCCCTCGCTGCTTGAAATACACCCGATAACCGGGACCGTAGTCGATTCGCAACTCGGACACGCCTTCGCCCACGGGCGCTACATCGCCAGGATTTCCGGCGGCCAGACGCTCGATTCTGGCTTGAACCCGCGCACGCGCGTCGATGTCGCGGAGACCGTCAAGCCATTGAACGAAGGTGTCGGTTTTCCGAATTTCGATCACGGGCCAACTGTAGCCGGGCGGCTACATCTTGTCAATCGTGGCCACGGTGCTGAACGGTGCCTTATCGCAAACACACGAACGGTTCCAGGCTCGAATTTTGCTTGCCTTCCGACAAATATCAGACCCCTTTGATTTGCAACTGCAACCATGAACCCCGGCCAGCCCACGAACCTTGCGCCAAATAGGATTGTGACGAACCCGACAGCAATCCAAATCAGACCAAGCACAACCAACCAGAAACGCGCCAAGGATACGGCATGCTGTGATGGGCCATCACGCTCGTACGCGGTGTGGAATTCGTCAGCCATCGCGCGAATGGTTCCAGGTTCGATACTTGCCTGCCGATATATATCCGACCCTGGTCCCGTTGACCGCGCCTCTCAGGGCTCGCGCCGGCCGAATAGTAGTCGCGTAAGGAAAAAACTCACGGAAAATGGTGCGACGCCGATGATTGCAATGAAGAGGATAGTTTCTCCAAACCCTTGCCACGCGCGAGGACCATTGCCCGAGATGACGAGCGCGAAGGAGACATATACGAAGACTAGGCTTCCGAGCCACACAAAGAAGCTCCGGCACAATGGCTTCCGCCGGAGCCCCGAAACAACGCCCGCGATCAATCCGAACACCAAAGCAGGAAAAGGAAATATAACAATGCCGCCCATGGTATTTGCTCGCGCAATTTGCGGCACGCATGCCAGTGTCAAAAACAATAACGCACCTCGTGGATCAGCGGCACCCAGCGCGCTTAAGGGGGCGCGCGCGAGTGTTCTTCCAAGAAGCAGGAACATGGGCCGTGGTCGAAATTCCTGTGCGCCAAATACGGTTGCCCAATTTGCGACAGTTGTGGCTTGCAAACCGCTGGTGATCGACATTCTTAAGAACCTCCCTTTTTCGCGTTTTAAACCAAACTCACCCGAGCTAGGGCAGCCAAATACAGAGAGAAGGATTATCCAAGGCCGAGAATTCTGATGCGAACCACGAAAGGTTCCAGGACCGAACATTTCTTCCCTTCAAACAAATATTCGACCCCGGCCCCTTTGCCTCACCAACGGCGATAGAAATCCACATATTTTCTCATTTGGCTCCCTTTCCAATTCGTACGATGAAAAACGTCATAGGTTCAGGCTCGAATATTTCTTCCTCTCCGAGAGATACCCGACCCCTCCGATTGTGCGGAAAAACGACCGAGCCTGGCTCGCTGAGTCGTCTACTTGCTATCCGTAAGCATGCGCTTCACTTCCTCAATGCTGTAAGGCGGTTGCCGCAAGTGAATCACCGCATGACAGTTGGCGCAAACAGGCCGCAGGTCCTTGATTGGGTCGATAACATACTCTTTCCCGATGGATGCCAAAGGCTTCAAGTGATGGACATGCACGTAACCGGCGGCAACGCTTCCGTATGCGCAGGCGAAACTAAACCCGCAAACAGCACAGGCCGTTCCATGGTGCGCGACGCACTCTTGACGAGCCAGGGGATTACGCTCGAATGCATTGACCTTTACGGTGAAGCTTGCCCCCTCAACGAGAGGTTCATCGGAAGGCAGCTCTTCTTGGAATGTCCAGTTGCTTCTCCCGAGGGAGTGCGCATCTCCATGCTGTTCTATGGCCGGTTGCCAGTTGCCGCGGACAAAATTGCTCGCATAGCTATATAGCCCTTGCGAATGCGAGCGCCGCAAGTTGGATGTCCGGCGGGACTTTCCACGTAGCGTGTGGGCAGCATGCCAGACAAATGCCGCGTGTTGCGGCGCCAGGAGCGCAAGCGCCCTTTCGATCTGTCGATAAACGTCGTTCGGTAGCGAACCGCTATTCAGTCCTGCCGAGCAAACGTAGAAGAATTGTGGTTCGGGAACACTCTTGTACTGCGACGCAAGTATTTGGTGCGGATCTTTGCCCTCGTTGATACTCTTCAGAATATCGTCAGCAATTTCGCCTTGGATAAGCAGACGAAACTCGAACAATTCGGCATTCTGTTGGACAGCGGCTGGGGCCGCCGGCGAAGGCGAACCTTCCGACATGACGTTAAAGGTCATAACCTCAACCGGCCCCACGTTCAATCGAAATCCCGTCCGGAAGAGCGTCAGCGCCCAGACGTCCGCGGAAACACTGCGAGCAACGTCAACTGAATTGAGTAGCTGTCGTAAGACAAGGAGCCGGTCTCGGGGGGAAGGACACAGCCTTTCCATCACCGAGGCGGCGAACTCCGGGGCGGCCCGGTCCCCACTCGTTATAGTTGTCATGGCGAATGCGATTCGCCCAATGGATAAGCCGCAAATTCATGGGGGCAGGGCGGCCCTTCATTCCGCGGCGTGTCTTCGAGCGCGATGCTGGACTTGAACGACAATGCGCCTCCCAACCGGCTCTCCTGCCTCGTCCCTTCCGACCCATTCTCCCGCCAATAACTCGTGCCAAAAAAAGCCCGCCGACCTTCGCTTCTGGGCATTAGTACTGGCAGCGGCAAAGTCCGTGCGGGCATGGCTATAAAGTTTTGGGTCTCAAATTCCGCGTTTGCCACGCCTTCGAGGCGGCGGCACTTCTCTTTCTGGTGAGAGCCGCCTTTCGCCCGGCGTCTTTCATCCGTTTTGACCAATCGATCTGACGCTCTCGGTCGCGCATTTCGACAATCGTTGACGTCGGGATCAGGTCGATGTCATGCATCTTGTGGCAATTTGGGCAAAGGATGGCGAGGTTCTCAACGGCGTTGTTCTCTCGTTTTCCATCAAGGTGCGCAACTTCGAGAATCTCCGGAATGCCGAAGCCGCAGTATGCGCAGATTGGCGGGTAGCGCTCAAAAGCCAACTTCCGGTAGTTGATTCGAGGAGGCATGGCTATGAAGACCCCCAGCGTTTGAGGCAACCCGAAGGCGGAGCCCGAAGAGCACAGAGAACCCGCAGGCGCAGCTTGCGGGCGGAGGAGTAGGCCGACGGGTTGGGCGTCTGGCGAAAAGAGGAATGGCTCATTCGACGAACTTGATGCCTGAGATAGCCATGTCACATTCGATCCATGCCTCGACCACAGTTCTTGTAATCGCAGAGTGAACGCCCCGCTCAATGATGAACAAAAGATAGGCTTCCAAGTTCCCGAGTGCGGGAAATTGGGGATCACTTGAGAAATCCTTAGCAAGATCACCGGTCGGATCATCTCGCTCGGCTTGGTTCTTTAGCCAAGAGCGGAACGGCAGTGCATTTTCTGCATTTACCGTCGAGAGGTCACGGGCGACATCAAGGACCAGATCAGCCGCGACTTTGAATTCAAGGCTTTCGTCCGCAGAGTCGCAAACCAGATACACGTCGGACGCACGCGCAAGGCGTGATACGAAGTTGCTGAAACCGTGTGATGCTGTGGCGTTCAATCTGGTGCAAACGGCTAACGCAGGTTCCCGTTCAAACCATTCGCCTCGAACGAGGTGGGACGCAAGGAGGTTATGTATAGCCCGTTCTACAGCGGGGCTTGCATCGACTTGACCAAGAACAACCAGTTCTTCGTGAGAGCCAGTCTGCAGTTGGCTGAGACGGGATGAAACGGTTCTATCCGAAGTAAAGCCGATCTTGACGGGGCCAAGCGATTTTGCACCTACAAAGTAGACAACACCGTAAATGTCAGAGGAATTCTTCATAGGGAGGCTATTGCAAAGCGCTGCCTCTAAGAGGCCCAAGTTGGGGCTCACCGGCGCCGCGCGCCGCTATCGCGCAGCAACCGGTGAACCGAGAGGTTGGAGGGCATTGTCATTCCTTCAGACCCGGTTCTTCGCTAAAGGGGAGTAGCCGAAACAACCCGCCTACCAAACCAAGAATGGCAATGCCGTTGACCACATAGTTTGGCAATGGACCGACAACGAATAGAAAGTACATTGCGACTAGAACGAGAAGGCACATAGTCGGCGCGACAAGGCGTTTGCTATGGATGTCGGCAGACCGAGTGTGCGGCGGAAAGTAGACGGAGGCTGCCGTAAAGAATGTTGCGATCAGCGTTGCCAACGACGAGATGAAGGTAGCGTATGTGTCGAGCTTCGGCCAAGACCAGGTCTTGTCGATGGCGCTGAGAGTCCCATAAATGACAAGGAGGACCGCAATGCCGCCACATGCATTTGGGGATGCAATAGCCGTTTGTCGAAGCAAGAGCTGGCCATTGGAGACGGACATAGCGTTGCGCTCTAACGATGGCGCCGAAGAGACGGAAAATATATCGTCATGGCGGATTCAGACGGACCAAAATCCCCAACGGCATCAACGTCCCGGCCGGATTTAGTACGTCCTAATGAAAAACCGAAAACCATCCTTCCCAGCCCTCCCGATTTCTTGATTCGTTCGCCTCACCGGCGCCGTCGCCTCGGCGCGCCCGCTCCCGGCGAAGTGATTGCCGCACATGATGCTCCAATCGCCCTCACCGCTCAAGCGATCTTGCAGCCCATCCCCTGCCGGCCCAAGGCAACACCCGGGGTTTTCCCGGAACCCATGCACGATTCGACCCGGCGTCCGCGCCCTGGAAGCCTGGCGGCGCTTTACGCCGCTGTCCGACAGGCGGGTCGCGCCACGCGCGGGCTTGGCGGGTGGATGCGCGTTGCTGGTTCTTACGCGCGAGGCGCGGGGCCCCGCCCGAGGACGTGATTTGCGGCGTCAGCGCTGCCAGGCTTTCAGGGCGCGGACGCTGCCCCGCCGCCACAGCGATAGAGAAAATGGTTTGCCAAACAAAACAAAACGCACGCCGCCCATGAACAGCCGCAGCGCGCCCAGTGCCCACACAAAAACCTCAACCGCCCCCGCCAAGGAGAATCAGCGCACGCCGAAGCAAAACTCCCCCACGCGCCGCAACACCCCTCACCCACGCTCCCCCACCGACTCCCCACGCGCGGGTTCTCGCAATGGCACCGGCCCCGTCTCCCGCGCCGCCGCCGCCCCGCGCGCCACATCCACGCTGAAGAGCAGCACCAGCCCGGCCAGGAAGAAAGCGCCAGTGGAAAGGATGGCCAGGCGATGGTTGCCGCCGGTGAGGAAGGTCACCAGGCCGTAGGTGACAGGGCCAAGAATGGCCGAGAGTCGCACCGCAAAAATCCATAGCCCGAAGAACTCGGCGCGACGGGTTTCGGGCGCGAAGAGCCCGGCCAGCGCCCGGCCGGCGGATTGGCTGCTGCCCATGCACAACCCGGCGATGACCGCCGCCACCCAAAACGCCGGTCGCCCTTCGGCAAGGCCGGCGATGGCGGTCATCAACACCCAGCCCGCGAGGGTGACCGCGAGCGCGGCGCGGTGGCCGATGCGGTCTTGCACATAACCCCAGGCGAAAGCACCCAGGGCCGAAGCGATGTTCACCAAAAAGATCAGCATCATGGTCTCGGCCTGTTTGAAGCCCAAAGCCTGCTCGGCGTAAATGGCGGCCAGCGCAATCACCACCGCAATGCCGGCTTGGTAGGCCACGGCGCAAAACAAAAGCCGCGTGAAATCGCGAAAGCGCTCCGCTTCTTGCCAGGTGTGGCGCAGGCGGCGCAACGAGGCGAGCAGACGATGCGCCGATTCGTCTTGGCCTTCCTGCGGCTGCGCGCGCTCGCGCAACAGCGCAAACGTGTCCAAGGCGGCCAGGGCGAACAAGACGGCGGTGATCCACATCGTCACCGGCACGAATTGCGCCGCTTTCTCGCCCCGGCCTTGCGCCGCCAACACATAAGCGAGCGACAGCCCCAAACTCAACATGCCGCCGAAATACCCAAAGCTCCAGCCCCAGCCGGAGACCCGGCCCAAACTTTCGGGCTTGGCGAGCTCAGGCAAAAACGCCGCGATCAACGATTCGCCATAGGTAAAAAACACATTCGACAACACCACCGCCACCACCGCAAAAGCCAGCGTGCCCGGCCCCGCCCAACCCAAGGCCGCGGTGGACAAAACACAGCCGACGGTGGAGAGGGCCAGCAGGCGCTTTTTGGCGGCGCGCAAATCGGCATAAGCGCCGATGGCGGGCATGGTGAGCATGACCAGAACGTTCGATACCGCCAGCGTCAGCGTCCAGGCGAAAGTAGCCCAGGGCGCGCCGCCCGCCACCACGCCGACGAAATAAGCGCTGAACACCGCCGTCAGCACCACCGTGGTGTAGCCCGAATTGGCGAAGTCGTACATGGCCCAGCCGAAGACCTCGCGCTTCTTTACGCCGGGGTTGAGTGCGTCCTGAGGGAAGGGGTTCATGTCTTTTTGCCTTTGCTTGTGCAAACGGCGGCCGGAGCCGCCGTTTGCATCATGCCACACGCGTGTGCCAAGACGATTACTTACCCACCGTCACCCACTGCGCCTCGAACCAGTTGTCCGAACGATGCACCACGTTGACGTTTTGGCGCGCCGCCCAGGGAATGACTTGCCGATGCAGCGGGATGCTGTGTGCTTGCTCTTTCCATTCGGTGAAGGCGGCCTTGATCAGCTCCTGGCGCTTTTTGGTGTCGGCTTCGACACTGGAGCGGGCGGCCAAGTCGTCGAACTTGTCGTTGCGCGAGCGACCGTAGTTGTAAGCGCCGATGCCTTTTTCACCGGGGTTGCGCATCACCGGCGTGAGCACCGTTTCGGCGTCGGTGATGGCGCCGCCCCAGCCCAACATATACATGCTGGAGTCGAACTTTTCGAGTTTGGGGAAATAGGTGGCGCGCGGCATGCCGTTGACGCGCACTTTGATCTTGAGCTGCGCCCACATGCCGGCCAGGGCGATGCAGATTTCTTCGTCGTTGATGTAGCGATTGTTGGGGCAATCGAGCGTGACCTCGAAACCATCGGCATAGCCCGCTTCAGCCATGAGCTTTTTGGCGAGCGGCAAATCATAGGGCAGACGTTTTTCGATCACCGGGTCGTGGTAATACGCCGCGGGCGAAGGCGAATAACCACCGGTCGGGTAGCTCTGATTGTTCATGAGCTTGACCTTCATGGTCTCGATGTCGATGGCGTGGTAGAGCGCCTTGCGCACGCGCACATCCTTGAAGGGGTTCTTGCCTTTGACGCTGCTATACAACAACTCGTCGCGATGCTGGTCCATGCCGATGAACACCACGCGATTCTCCGGGCCGTCGATGATCTTCACCCCGGCGGTGTTGCGCAAGCGCGCCACATCGCGCGGTGCGGGGTCGAGCACGAAATCGATTTCGCCGGACACCAGCGCGGCCAGGCGCGTGGCATCGTTGCCGATGGGCGTGAACACGATTTCTTGCACATTGCCTTCGTGTTTGCTCCACCAATTGGGGTTGCGCTTGTACACCGTCTTGATGCCGGGGGCGCGGCTCACCAGCATATAGGGGCCGGTGCCATTGGCGTTCATCGCGGCGTGGGTTTCTTCCTTGTTCTTGAAGTCGAGGGGCTTCATCACCTTGTGCTTCTCGCTCCAGGTTTTGCTCATGATCCACAAGGTATCGAGGTGTTCCAGGAAAATGGGGTTCACCGCCGCCAGACGAAACTCCACGGTGAAATCGTCGATCTTCACCGGCTCGCCGACCCGCGCGGCATAGTTGTTGATTTGCGAAGTCGGCTCCTGGCCGCGCTTGATGGAATACACCACGTCGTCGGCGGTGAAGGCGCTGCCATCATGAAACTTCACCCCCTGGCGCAGCTTGAATCGCCAGGTGGTGGGGCTAGTCTGCTCCCAGGACGTGGCCAGACTGGGTGCTAAGGCCAGCTTCTTGTCGCGGGTGGTGAGGCGCTCGTAAACTTGGCCGTTCATCATGTTGGTCATGGACTCATTCTGCGAATGCGGGTCCATGGTCTGCGGATCGCCTTGGCTGGCCCAGCGCAGGGTTTGCGCACTGGCCAGACTCGACAGGGAAAATGCTGCGGCGCACACAAGAGCGCCAATCAAACGCGACGGAAAGCGCATTTTTACCTCCTCCGGGTAGGGAATTTTGGGCCGTCGGCTTGTGGCCGCGGCGGTGGCGGCAGTATTACCGAGCGACCGAGGCGGGTCAATCAGCGAGCACCCTGGCGCGCCCAGCAGTTTGCGCTGGACGCAAGGCGCAAAATCGGCAGAAAATGTCGCAGGCGGTGAACCGCCAGGGCGCGGCCCTCGCGGTATACTCGGGCGCCCAAGGCAAGCGCCCCCGGTGATCCGGCGTTTTGGGGGAGCCCGCCTAGGCCAGACCGACAAAAAGTTTCATACGAGGAGGGTGTCTTTTGCAGCGAGCATTTTTGGCTCTCGCAGGGAATCGCGCATCGCGCGCGACCCCACCGCTCGCCTCGCGCACCCGCCCAAGCGCCCGATGATCGCCTTCATCCTTAGGCGCTTTGCCCAGGCCGTCGTGGTCATGCTGAGCGTGGCCTTCATTGCCTTCATGTTGTTTCAATACGTGGGCGATCCGGTCACCAACCTGCTGGGCCAGGATGCCACGCCGCAGCAGCGCGCCCAATTGCGCGCCGACCTGGGGCTGGATCAGCCCTTTCCAGTGCAGTTTGCCAAGTTCGTGGGCAACGCCCTGCAAGGCGAATTTGGTTTGAGTCTGCGGCAGGGGCGCAAAGTGTCCTCGCTCATCGTCGAGCGTTTTCCGGCCACCATGGAACTGGCGCTCACCGCAGCGATTCTGGCCTTGGTGGTGGGCGTGCCCATGGGCGTTTATGCCGCCTTGAAGCGCGGCAATTTCTGGTCGCAGGCGCTGATGACCTTTTCTTTGCTGGGCGTTTCTTTGCCCACGTTTCTCATCGGCATCCTGCTCATTCTGGTTTTCGCCGTGACCTTCAAGGTACTGCCCAGCTTCGGGCGCGGCGAAGTCATCGCCCTGGGCGCCTGGACCACCGGCTGGCTCACCTGGGATGGCTGGAAGCACTTGCTCCTGCCGGCCATCACGCTGTCGATTTACCAGCTCACCTTGATCATGCGCCTGGTGCGCGCTGAAATGCTCGAAGTGCTGCGCACCGATTACATCAAGTTCGCCCGCGCTCGCGGCTTGCAAGATCGCTCGATCTATTTCGGCCATGCCCTGAAGAACACCCTGGTGCCGGTGATCACCATTACCGGTTTGCAACTGGGCGGCCTCATCGCCTTCGCCATCATCACCGAAACGGTGTTCCAATGGCCGGGCATGGGGCTCTTGTTCATCCAGGCGGTGCAGTTCGCCGACATTCCGGTGATGGCGGCGTATTTGTGTTTGATCGCGCTGATTTTTGTGGTCATCAACCTGATCGTCGATTTGCTCTATTTCGCCGTGGACCCGCGGCTGCGTATGGAAAAAAGCGGAGGCGCCCACTGATGCGCAAAGTGAAGGTTCAAGGTGCGGCCTATGCCGCGTTGCAAGAACAGGTGGGAGAGCTGGTGTCGTTTCGCCGCGACTTGCACGCCCATCCGGAAATCGGTTTCGAAGAAAAACGCACCGCGGCGCGGGTGGTGGAAGCGCTCAAAACCGCGGGCGTGGACGAAATCCACACCGGCATCGGCAAAACCGGCGTGGTTGCGGTGATCGAAGGGCGCGAGAAAAATGCCGCGCGCAGCATCGGCCTGCGCGCCGACATGGATGCCCTGTGCATGATCGAAGAAAACGATTTCGCCTGGCGCTCCACGCACAAAGGCGTGATGCACGGCTGCGGTCATGACGGGCACACCGCCATGCTGGTGGGTGCGGCGCGTTATCTCGCCAAAACCCGCAATTTCGCGGGCCGCGCGGTGCTCATTTTTCAGCCCGGCGAAGAAGGTTTCGCCGGCGCCAAGGCGATGATCGACGACGGCCTCTTCGAGCGCTTTCCCGTCGACGCGGTTTACGCCATGCACAACTGGCCGTCGTTGCCGCCGGGGCAGATCGGCGTGCGCGGCGGTCCGGTCATGGCGGCTGCGGATCGTTTCGAAATTCTCATCCAGGGTCGTGGCGGGCACGGCGCCCACCCCGAGCTGACCATCGACCCGGTGCTGGTGGCCGGGCACATCATCACGGCGGCGCAGAGTTTGGTGTCGCGCAATGTCGATCCGGTCGAACACGCGGTGGTGAGCATGTGCTCCATTCAAGCGGGCGACCCCGGCGCCTACAGCGTCATTCCGCGCGAGGCGCGCATCGTCGGCACGGCGCGAAGCTTCAAGATCGACGTGCAGAATTTACTCGAAGAGCGCCTGGGGCGGTTGGTGGAATCAGTTGCGCTCGGCCTCGGCGCGACCGCGACACTGACCTACCAGCGCAACTACCCCGCCACCATCAATTCCGAAACGGAAGCCAACTTCGCCGCCGAGGTGGCCGAACAACTCGTGGGCGAGGCGAACGTCGTGCGCGACTTGCCGCCCTCCATGGGCGCCGAGGATTTTTCTTTCATGCTGCAAGTGCGCCCCGGCGCTTATTTGCGCTTGGGCCAGGGCGGCCAAGGCGGCTGCTTCTTGCACAACTCCCGTTACGATTTCAACGATGAGGTTTTGCCTCTGGGCGCCGCGCTGTATGCGTCGCTCGTCGAGCGAAGCCTTCCGCTTTGAATCTTCCGATCCACCACTTGAGGAGGAAACACCATGAATAAGCTGAAACTCTCCCTGCTTGCCGCGCTGCTGGCTTTGGCCTGCGCCGGTGCGCACAGTGCCACGCTGCGCCTGGCGAACCAAGGCGATTCGACCTCGATGGACCCGCACTCGCTCAATGAGTCCTTGCAACTGTCTTTCACCGGCAACGTCTACGAACCGCTGGTGGGCCGCGACAAAAGGCTGGGGCTGGTGCCCATGCTGGCGGCCTCCTGGAAGCAGGCCTCACCCACGGTGTGGCGCTTCGAGCTGAGGAAGGGCGTGAAATTCCATGACGGCCAGCCCTTCACCGCCGACGACGTGCTCTTCACCTTCGACCGCATTCGTGGCGATGGCTCGGACATGAAGAGCTACGCCACCGCCATCAAAGAAGTGCGCAAGGTCGACAGCCATACGGTGGACATCGAGACCGGCGCGCCTTTCCCCATCCTGCCCGATGTCATCACCTTCGTGTACATGATGAACAAGGCCTGGTGCGAGGAGAACAAGGCCATGCAGCCGGTGGACCGCCGGAAGGGGGTGGAAAACGCCGCGAGTTTCCGGGCCAACGGCACCGGGCCCTTCAAGCTCAAGGAGCGCCAGCCGGGCACGCGCACCGTGCTGGTCAAGAACCCCGCTTACTGGGACAAAGTCGAGGGCAACGTCGATGAAGTGATCTTCACCCCCATCGGCAACGACGCTACGCGCGTGGCCGCCCTGCTCTCGGGCGAAATCGACGTGATGGAGCCGGTGCCCCTGCAGGACGTGGCGCGCGTCAGCTCCAACCCAAATTTGAAAGTGATGCAAGGCCCCGAACTACGCACCATTTTCCTGGGCATGGACCAGAAGCGCGACGAACTGCAATTCTCCAATGTGAAGGGCAAGAACCCCTTCAAGGATGTGCGCGTGCGCCGCGCCTTCTATCAGGCCATCGACATCGAAACCATCAAGAGCCGGGTGATGCGCGGTGCCTCAGCGCCCACCGCCTTGATGATCGCGCCGGGGATCCGTGGCTTTCTGCCGGAGATGAACAAGCGCCTGCCCTTCGATCAGGCCGCGGCGAAGAAACTCCTGGCCGAGGCGGGCTATCCCGAGGGCTTCGAGGTCGCCATGAACTGCCCCAATGATCGCTACGTCAACGACGGCGAAATCTGCCAGGCGGTAGCCGCCAACCTCGCGCGCATTGGCGTCAAGATCAACCTGCAAGCCGAGGGCAAGGCCACCTACTTCCCGAAGATTCTGCGTCGCGACACCAGCTTCTATCTGCTCGGCTGGACACCTTCGACCTACGACTCGCACAACGTGCTGAACGCCATCATGGGCACACCCAGTGACAAAGGCCGTGGCCAGTTCAACCTGGGGAGCTACAGCAACGCACGCATCGACGAAATCACCGCGCTGGTGCAAAGCGAAACCGATCAAGTCAAGCGCAACGCCCTGATCGCCGAAGCCTTCAAGATCCACCAGGACGAAGTCGGCCACCTCCCCCTGCATCAGCAGGCCCTGGCCTGGGCGATGAAGAAAACCGTCGACCTCGTCCAGTTGCCAGACAACAACATGCCCTTGAAGTGGGTGGTTATGAAATGATGGTTCCGGGCAGGTTGTTGCGGCGGAGGCTGGTTTGGCGCGCACTCACTTTCGCGGCCAAGGTCACTGCCCCATGAGGGTGGATTAAGGCCCGGGAGGGCCGAATCCACCCGCACAACCCGGACCGCGACCGGGTTCGGGGTCTTGATGGTGGGGTGGATCAGGGCCCGCAAGGCCGAATGCGCCCAAAACCACCATCGCCCAAAGAAACCGGCACACTGACCTGCAAGCGACTTGAAGCAACCTGCAGCAGAGATTCAAAGGGGAATACGCAAGCCATATGCAAGCCGCTCTCGTCCGCTTTCTCGACGGTGATGTTTGGCACAGCTTCCGCAAGTCGCCCATGGCGATCACGGCGGCGGTGATCGCCTTCATCTGCATTTTTTGCGCCCTCTTCGCCAACTGGGTGGCACCGCATAATCCCTTCGACCTCGCCACCCTGGAATTGGGCGACGCGCGCCTGCCACCCGCCTGGGACGAGGAGGGCAAGGCGAAATACTTCCTCGGCACCGACGACCAGGGGCGGGACATTCTTTCCACCTTGATGTTCGGCGCGCGCATTTCACTGCTGGTGGGCGTCGCTTCGGTGCTGCTCTCGGTGGTGGTCGGCGTCGCCCTGGGGCTGTTGTCGGGGTTTGCCGGGGGCAAGACCGACGCCTTGATCATGCGGGTGTGCGACGTGATGCTCTCCTTTCCCTCGATCCTGATCGCGCTCTTGATCGACGGTGTGGGGCGGGCGATGTTTCCCAACGCTCACGACACTCTGGCGTTTGCCGTGCTGATCCTCGCCATCGCCCTGCCGGGCTGGGTGCCGTACGCGCGCACGGTGCGCGGCTCGACCCTGGTCGAACGCCACAAGGAATACGTACAGGCGGCGCGGGTGATCGGCGTGGCGCCGGCGCGCATCATGCGCCGCCATGTGCTGCCCAATGTGCTGGGGCCGGTGCTGGTGCTGGCGACCATCCAGGTGGCTCAGGCCATCCTCACCGAGGCGACGCTTTCTTTCCTCGGTGTGGGCGTGCCGCCGACGCAGCCCTCGCTGGGTACGCTCATTCGCGTAGGCAACGATTTTCTGTTTTCCGGCGAGTGGTGGATCACCATTTTCCCCGGCGCCATGCTGGTGCTGATCGCGCTTTCTGTGAATCTTCTGGGCGATTGGCTGCGCGATGCCCTCAACCCCCGCCTGCGTTGAGAACTATGGAACCACTGCTCGAAGTCAGGAATCTGCGGGTGGAATTCCCCACCCGCCGCGGCACCTTGCTGGCGCTGGACGACATTTCGTTCGGCATCGTTCCTGGCGAAATTCTGGGGGTGGTGGGTGAATCGGGCGCGGGCAAGTCGCTCACCGGCGCGGCCATCATCGGGCTGCTGGAACCGCCCGGACGCATCGCCGCGGGCGAGATCCGGCTCGATGGCGAGCGCATCGACAATCTGCCCGCGCCGAGCATGCGGGCACTGCGCGGGCGCAAGATCGGCGCGATTTTCCAGGACCCGCTCACTTCCCTGAATCCGCTCTACACCATCGGCCGGCAGCTCATCGAAACCATCCGCACCCACCTTCCGGTGAGCGAAAACGAAGCGCGCGAACGGGCCATCAAGCTCTTGCAGGAAACCGGCATCCCCGCCGCCGAGCAGCGCATCGATCAGTACCCGCATCAGTTCTCCGGCGGCATGCGCCAACGCGTGGTGATCGCCCTGGCGCTGGCGGCCGAACCCAAACTGATCGTCGCCGACGAGCCCACTACCGCGCTCGACGTATCGATTCAGGCGCAGATCATCTCGCTCCTGAAGCGCCTGTGCAAAGTGCATGGCGCGGCGGTAATGCTGGTCACGCACGACATGGGCGTGATCGCCGAAACCTGTGATCGCGTGGCCGTGATGTACGCCGGACGTATTGTCGAACTGGGGCCGGTGGGCGATGTCATTCATCGCCCGCAACATCCCTATACCGTAGGCCTCATGGGTTCCATTCCGGCCATGGACGAAGACCGCGAGCGCCTGTTGCAGATCGATGGCACGATGCCGCGCTTGAATGCCATTCCCGCCGGCTGCGCGTTTCATCCGCGCTGTCCGCAGGCGTTTGAGCGCTGCCATCGCGAGCGGCCGGATCTGCTCGCGGCCGGCGCCACCCAGGCCGCGTGTTGGCTGCACCATGCCACCTCTGGTCGGGAGGCGGCATGACGGCCTTGACGCCGCGCGCGTCGCCACGCGTTGACACGAGGACGGCGGGTGCGCCCGCAGCGCGCCGTTCTCGAGCCCACGATTCCGCCGAACCCTGCGCCGGGACTCGCCCGTGAACAGCACCAGCACACTTTCGTCCCCACGGTCGGACGCTACGGAGCAACCGGCGGCGAATCGCGACGCCGACGCGGCGCTGGTTGAAGTCAAGGACCTCGCCAAGACTTTCGAGGTTTCCGCGCCCTGGCTGAACCGCGTGGTCGAAGGCAAGGAGCGGCAATTCGTACACGCCGTCGACGGCGTGAGTTTCCGCATCGAACGCGGCAAGACCCTGGCGCTGGTCGGCGAGTCGGGCTGCGGCAAGAGCACCGTCGCCCGCCTTTTGGTGGGCCTCTACGCGCCCACCCGCGGCACCGTGCGCTTCGACGGGCAGGACACTCTGGCCGCCTTGGCTACTCCCGCCGGGCGTGCCCTGCACCGGCGCATGCAAATGATTTTCCAGGATCCTTACGCCAGCCTGAATCCGCGCTGGAAGGTGCTGGATATCGTCGGCGAGCCGCTGCGGGAGCACGGTTTGGTGGGCGATTTGCCGGCCCTGCGCGCGCGCGTGGCGGAGCTTCTGCATTCGGTAGGGTTGGCTGGCGCCGACTGCGAGAAGTTTCCGCATCAATTCTCCGGCGGGCAGCGACAGCGCATTTCCATCGCCCGGGCGCTGGCCACCCAGCCCGAGTTTCTGGTTTGCGACGAGCCCACTTCCGCGCTCGATGTCTCGGTTCAGGCGCAGGTCTTGAACATCATGAAAGACCTGCAACGGGAGCGCGGTCTCACCTACCTTTTTATCTCCCACAACCTCGCCGTGGTGCGGCATGTGTCTGACGCGGTCGGGGTGATGTACCTGGGGCGGCTGGTGGAAATCGCCGGCAAGCAGACCTTGTTCAGCGCGCCACGGCACCCCTACACCCGCATGCTCCTCGATGCCATTCCCGACATCCATATGAGCGGACGCGCCCGCACCCCAGTGCAAGGCGAAGTGCCCAATCCCTTGCACCCGCCAAGCGGTTGCGCCTTCCATCCCCGCTGCCCGCACGCCGATGCGCGGTGCGCGCAGGAACGGCCGCCGCTGCAAAGCTTGCCAGGTCTTCAGGTCGCCTGCCACGCGGTGGCGGAAGGACGAATCTAGGTTTCAGGAATCAGCACCCGCAAAGCGCCCGGCAAAATCGCGAAGCGCACCGGCGCGTGGCCGATCAGTTCGCCGTCGGCTTCTATGGGTTGCGCAGACTCGGCCAGTACTTCGCCGGCGGCCGCGCGGCGGCTGGTGACTTTGGGGTGAGACAGGATCGAGCCGTCGAAGAGTCGCCGCAGATTGCGCAGCACTTCCCAGCGGGAGAGTTCGGCGATGAGCGTGATGTCGAAGAGGCCGTCATCCACCACGGCCTGGGGCGCCACGTTCATGCCGCCACCGCAATAGCGTCCGATGGAAAAAAAGAGCACGAAGGCACGGTCTTCGAGGCGCTCCTCGGCCAAAACCAGCGTCACCGGCACGGCGCGGAATTTCAGCAAACCGCGCAAGAGCGCCCAGAGGTAGGCCAGCGGCCCAAGCTTTTCTTGCGGCATGGCGGCGACCACATGGGCGTCGAAACCGATGCCCGCCACGTTCACAAAATGCCGCGTGCCGCCATTGGCAAAGCTCACCAACCCGACGTCGTGCGGCGAGCCCGTCGGACTGGCCAGGTTCCGCGCCACCACACCGTAGTCGCCACACAGAAAATGCGTGCGCGCCCAGTCATTGCCGGTACCAATGGGCAGCACCGCCAGCAGGACCGCCTCAGGCGGCACGGTCTGCTGTCGGAAAATGCCGTTGACGCACTCGTTGACTGTGCCATCCCCCCCGACCGCCAGCACCCGGCGACAACCCCGCGCGATCGCTTCCGCCACCAATTCGATGGCGTGGCCGTGGTATTCACTGACCACGAATGCGAACTCCAGGCCCGCCGCACGCAAGGCGGCTTCGATCGCCGCGCGCTCGCGCACGCCCTTGCCACCGCCGGAAATCGGGTTGGCTAAGACCAGCCAGCCACTCGACTGAGCTTTTTCCCCGCCTGCCGCTTCGACCACCATTCCCCCAGGACGCCAACTTGCCCCCATGCCGGATTGTAGCCTGCGCGAGGACGATGCGGATTCCCAGGGGCCTGGCGCCCCGGCGTTTGACTGCGCCCGCTTCGGGCGGCCGTGCGCGGGCTCGATGGACCTTCCCCCCGACCCCCTTCCGCGGGAAGGGGGTGACTGCGGTGCGCGGGCGCTTACATTTGCCCGAGGGCCAATGCGTGGCCGAGCCACTCCCACGCGGTGGCGACGCTTGCGGAGGTTTGCCGTTGTGCAAGCGCCGCCTGAAGCCCCGCGAAAAGCACTTCCGGCTGCTGCTGCGTCAGGCCCCAGGCAACCAGCAAATCCGGTTCCAGCCCGGCGAGCAGTTCGGCACCGAGCACCGACTCCAAACGCGCGGCGACTTGGCGGCCGAGCACGCGATCCAGTACCTCGGCGCCACTGGCCGCGGGCTGCCGATCCAAAGCCGGCGCCATGATGCCGGCGCCGCGTGCGCGATCAAGGCACTGCGCGAGCGCCTGCCAATCCGGCACCGCGCTGGCCAGGTGGCGCGGGGGCCCGAACCGTTGCTCCACGTCCTTCGGCCCAAGCTCTGCCGCCAGGAGCATGGCGACGATGTTGGCGTGATAGATGGCGAAGAAGATCGCCTTTGGCGTCGCCGCCGCACCACTCAGAGAGCGGTCCGGAACGAAGCCGTTCTCGTCCCAGGTGAGCAGCAAGGCGGCCACGGACAGGTAATAGGCACCAGTGCGGGGCAGGCTTGAATACTGCGCACAGAGCAGGAATTCGCCCAGCAGATCGAAATCGAAGCGCACCAGACTCCACAGGAGCCCGCACTCGATGTTTTCCCACAACTGGTTGGTGCCGATCGTCGCGGGCATTGCTCGCGCACCGAAGTCGGCGGCGTAGAAAACGGAATGGGTGAAGGCATACCCGTCGTTCACACTCGCCAGGTACGGGCAGAGCTTCTTCGCGAGCAGACTGCTCGCCGGATTCGAGCGCGCACAATCGACCCCCAGCAGGCCGGCGCTCCACTCCATTTCGAGCCCTTGGTAGGGGCTGCGTTCGGCCGCCTCGACCGCGCCGCTGCGCCAGGCTCGGCGCGCCAGCCCCTGGAATCGCTCGTTGGGGCGGCCCAGGCCCTCGAGCAGGGCCGTGCCCATGCTGAGCATGGGCACCCGCGCCGGCCGCCACATCAGTCCCTGCAAGACTGCTTCCGAGCGCAGCCGCGCTTCCACATTATCGAGTAGCTCACGATCGGCGGCCTCCTCGTGCCGCCGCCCGCCGCTGCTTCGATGCCATGCCCAGTACAGCAAGGCGATCTCGCACGCCGCCTTGTCCGCCGCGGCATCTCCGGGTGGCGCCTCGCGCAGGTGCTTGGCGCCGGTGTAGAGCAGCCGCTGGCCCCTTTCGATACGGGCTTGCAAAACGGACGGGGAGAGAATTTCCAACAGGTTCATGCCGATCCTCCAAAGCGGGCGCGCAAGACTCCTTGGGAAGCGCTCATTGAGTCCGTCCACTCGGCGCAGGCCGGTATCCAGTTCTCTGCCACTCCTGGACTCCGGCCTCCGTCGAAATATCGGGACTTGACCGGAACCGCGCTTCCCTAGCCTGAGATGCGCTCACGGACTTCGCGCTGAATCACCTCGCGGATGCCTTCCAATTCAGCGAGCCCCATTGGCCGCGGGCCCGGAACCGGCCCACGGCGCAGAATCCAGCCATTGCCGCACCAGATGTCCCAGGGGTCCAGCCCGGCGATGGCACCGCCCTTCACCAGCGACGCCAGCGTCACCTCCAGGTTGAGAACTTTGGTTTCCACCAGGTTGTGCACGTTCACTTCCAGATCACTCATTTTGTTCATCATGCTTCTCCTTCAGAAAAAATGGGTTGTTTGCTTGACGCGATCGGTGACGCTTCGTTCTTGGGTTGCTAGGTCATGGCACTCACCTCCTTCCGGTCTGCCGGTAGGGTGGGCCGCGCCTTGGCGCGGGTGCGCGATCGGCACGGGGCTTGTTGGGACTCCTGGTCGCCTTGGGCCAGCGGCCGGCCGCTCGCGGTAAAGGTGGTTGGGCCAACCGGACACGACGCGGCTTGACTGCGTCCGGCACCGCCGTGCTGGGTCCTCTCAGGCCCTTCCGGGGGCATCCTCCACGTAATTCTCCCCAAGCGTGCTGCCTTCCGCGCCGCGCTCGATCGGCCGGCTGTTTTTGTCGGTGCGAGGGCCGCGCACCGCGGCGATCTGGTGGCGAATTGCCTCGAGATCATGCCCGGCTGGCCCCACTCGCCAATGGCGAGGGCTTGCCTCAAAAGGTCGATGCGCGCCCGCTATTCGGAACGCGCCGAAGCCGTCCCCGGATCGACGCGGTGTCGTCCCAGCCAACGCAACTCACGATTCACTCAGGTGCTGAACGTCGCTTTACTTGCGTGTGCTGACGGAGATTAGATGCCAATCCGGCCAATATGACAAGTGGATAATTCTGCAAGTCTGCCACGCCATATTCAAGACCCAATTGCATCGGCCTTGGCGCTTCGAATTGAGCTAAGGACTTGAGTCGACATCGTGAGGCGGTTTGCCGATGCCCCGCGCGAGGCGCCGAGGAAACGTAAGTTGCCGCTACGTCCGTTTCCGCCCAGGGAGCGTGGCCGCGCTTCGAATTCGCGCGGAGCGGCGGCGCCCTGCACGGCAGCGGCCTGGTGTGCCCGGATCAGGGCAACTTTGACGCGAGACGCTGCCCGGCCTTGATTTTCGCGAGTTTGTCCGCGGGCGATTGCACTTGCACCGTCAGCGCCTGGCGACGAAAAGTAAAGGTGCTGTTGATGTCGGTCCAGACGTTTTCGTCGCCGATGTCGGTGACTTCGCTGTAGGCGCCCTTGGGCAATTTGCCACGAAACGGCACAGTCTCCGCCGCGGTTTCGAGACCCTCGCGATAGCGCTGCAGATCCCGCTTGGCGGTCTTTTCGTCGGGCGCGCGCTCCACACTATAGGCCAGCATGCGCGCCGGGTCCGAGCCGGAAAAACTACATTGCCAAAGACCTCGATGCAGCTGCTTGCGCTGGGCCTTGAGACCGTCAGCCGGAACGCCCAGCAGGGCTGCGGCTTCAGGAACCGTCAGGCCGAGGCAGGCGTCTTCGGTGGCCGCACTCGCCCCCGGCCAGAGAGCCAAGGCGAATGCCAGGGTCCATAGTTGTCGCCGCATCGCGTTCTTCCGCTCACTCGAACACAGGCATCGTAGGCCGCCTTGGGCGCGCGGGCAAGCTTGCGCTGAGCACCGCGCGGCAAGCTCGGTGGTGCTCCGCCAGGGCCAAGCGGGCACGGCGCCAATTGCTCAGGCATACGCCTGCTCCGCCCAATCCTCGCCGATCACTCGGGCGGGTTCGAAGTTGCGCCATTCGCCCACGGTACGCGTAGCAAATTCGCGCGGCGCCGCGCCGATTTTCAGGAAGCGTCCGGTTTCCCTGGCCGCCTGCGCCACGGCTTGCGCACCTTGATCGTCCCTTGGATATTCCTGGCCCCAGTAGTAGGAATGCTTGGCGCCCGGGATCTGCGTATCGGTGACCGTGCCACCCTGCCCGGGCGTGTCGGGCGACGGGCCGTGGCGGCCCAGAGCACGAGTGCTCGGCTCGCCCGCCAGGGCTTGCCCGGGCGGAAAGGCCAGCATCAGGACCAGATCGGCTTTCGAATGCAACACATGAACAAGCGTGCGGGCCGCTTGCAGGTCCCACAGCAAGGCTTCGAAATGACCGTCGCGTTCCACCATTTCCACTGGCACCGCCGCAGCCATCAGACACACCCGGTTGACCCGCGGAAAACCACGCGCATTGATGAGCTGTAAAGTCTCCAGCGCCAGGCGGCACCCCAGGGAGTGCGCGATGAAGTCAACGGCTTCGAGATTGGGGAGGCTCCACAGGAGTTCGGCCAAGAGCGGCGCCGCCTCGCACGCCACGCCCACGGCGGCAGGATAGAACAGAAAATCGACCCAATCGATGGGCCCCGGCCACTTCGCATCGCCGGGCCAGAAGCCATCGCCCAGGCGTGCATTGAGCTTGGCGTGGTCCACCTCATGATATTGCGCGCACTGGCGGTCGCGAAAGCCGAGGTAGGCTTTGCCGGCATCGCCACGATGATTGTTGTAGCCGTGCAGCATCACCAGGCACTCGCGCCGCGCCTGGGCTTCGAGCGAACCCTTCAGCTCCCCTGGCCGGCGAAGCGCCCCGCCCTCGGGCTGCATCCGCAGATTGAATTGCAGCGCGGGCGCGTAAGCCTCGGGCTCGCCGGAGTAGCTACCCACCTTGGCGCACCTTGCGCAAGGCCACCACGAGGTCTTTGGCGATCGGTGCGAGCATGCCGCCCAGGAGCGAAATCACGATGTACAAAACCAGATCGCCGGCGCGCAGTGGCGTTGGCGACCCCGGTCCGTAATGCACCCAACAGAGCGCCGCGAACAACACCAAAGCGCCCAGGAGGTTCGCCGCCAACTGGTTTCGGTTCACCCAGATGTCGCCCTGGAAGAGCTGGAAAGCATCGAGTTTGCGCTTCACCACTTGACGCAAACGCGCGTACAGATCGGCCCTCGCCTTGGCCTCGGGGCGACTGGTGCGGTCCGCGACCTGCGGCGGCGAGTCGGCCTGCTCGTACCAATCCTGCACGTCCTCGCGCCGCGCCCCATGCACCATGAAAAGATAGAGGCCGGGGTAGCGCGTGGGGTTGTTGAGCGCGATCTCGGCAGCATCTTGCAGGTGGCCCATCATCTGCCCCAGCTCCAGAGCGAAGAGGGCATGCTCGGCATGGCGCTCAAAGCGCCAGAATCCAGCCATTTCGCCATCACGCGTTAGTAATCCGCCGATGCGATCGGACTCGGCGGGAAGCCCGCTGCCGGTCGTGAGGTGAATGAGTTCGCGGTAGGCTCCTTGGGCCGAGGCTTTGCCCACGTCATCCGCCGGCAGCTTGGGGGGACCGACAAAGGCCTCGGGGGCGCTGTTGATCCAGCGGCATACCGCGCGGGCATGAAAGCGGGTGCGTGAATCGGTAAGCTTCTTCCACAGCTCGATGAGCGCCATCGCCAGGGCGCCGACCGCCGCAAGCGCCACGAAGTATTGCAGCAGGAAATCGGCAAAGGCTTCGACCGAGGTTTGGATGGCAGTGGGGTCCATGGTGCCTCCTCGTGGGTTTGGGGCGACTTGTGACGACACCCCGATTGAACAAGACCGTTACGGGTTTGGGAAGCGGCGTGTTCTACATTTTGGCGGCTGACGGTGCAGCCAGCGGCCCAGGAGGCAGACACGGCGCTTGACCGCAGACGCCCTTGGTCGCCCCACCATCGCGTGGCCCGCCTCAGCGCGGCGGGCAGTTCAGCAGCAGCCAGTACATGCCGACCTGGGCGGCGGTTTCCACGAAAGCTTCGAAGCGCACCGGCTTGACGATGTAGCTGTTGACGCCGAGCTGATAGCTCTCGATCACGTCGCGATCCTGGTTGGACGACGTCATGATGACCACCGGAAGCGTGCGCGTGCGCTCGTCCGCGCGCAGACGCCGCAGCACCTCGAGGCCATCGATGCGAGGCATGTGTACATCCAGCAGCACGAGCTTGGGCGCGTTGGGCGTACGCGCGGCATAGGCGCCCTCGCAAAACAGGAATTCGAGCGCTTCGGCGCCATCCTTCACCCAATGCATGGCATTGGCGAGATGATGCTTGCGCAGCGCGCGTTGGGTGAGCTCCGCATCATTCGGATTGTCTTCGACGAGCAGAATCTCCACTTGCTTTGCGTCGCTCATAACGATTCTTCCTGTTTCGTCGGCAAGGCGAAGGAGAAAGTGGCACCCTCGTTCACCTTGCCTTCGGCCCACACACGCCCGCCGTGGCGCGACACGATACGCTGCACGATGGCGAGCCCCACGCCGGTGCCGGGAAATTCACTCGGTCCATGCAAGCGCTCGAACACGCCAAAGAGCTTGCCGGCATAGCGCATGTCGAATCCGGCACCATTGTCGCGCACCCAGAACTCGTTTTCCAGCTCGCCCTTGCGGCCGCCGATTTCGATGCGGGGTCGGTCACTCAGGGCGCTGTATTTGCACGCGTTGCCAATCAGATTGAGCCACACTTGCTTCAGGAGGGCGCGGTCGCCCACGGCGTTCGGGAGCGCGCCCAGTTCGATCTGGGCCGCCGGATAGCCTTGCGCCACCTCCGCCACCGCCTCGCGCACCAGGGCGGCCATGTCCACCACCCCGATTTGCATGGCGCCGCGACCGCAGCGCGAGAACGCCAACAGGTCGTCGATCAACTGCCCCATGCGCCGGGCCTCGCCATGCACCACCGCCAGGAGACGCCGGCCTTCATCGTCGAGCCGGTCGCCATACTCTTCCTCGAAGATCAGCGCATAACCATCCATGGCCCGCAAAGGGGCGCGCAAATCGTGGGAGACCGAGTAGCAGAAACTCTCCAGGTCCCGATTCGAGGTTTCCAGTTCGGCGGTGCGTTCGGCCACCCTGCGTTCGAGGTCGGCATTGAGCTTGTCGATCACCGCGCGCTGCGTTTCCACCAGACCGAAAACGTCGTCGAGGGCGATCATCAAATTGCCCAGCTCACCAAGCGGGTAGGGCTTGCCGATACGCGCCGCGTAATCGCCGCCACCAAACCGCCCGGCGGCGCCGATGATGCGCGTCGCCGGCCGGCGCAAGCCCCACTCGACCAATAACCAGGCGCCTGCGAACACCAGCAGCCAGACCACGCTCAAGAGCGCCAACGCCTGGCCGAGCCTCTGGTTGGCGGCGGCCAGCAGGCTCTTCTCGGAAACGCCGAGCAGCACAAACACGCCCGCTTGCGGGAACTCGGGCAAGGTGCTCGCCACCCAACTGCGGGCCTGCCCACCCGCTTCGAGCTGGTCGCGCATGCCTGCACCCGGCGATTCGCGCACGAATTGAAAAAGCGGCGTACCGGCGATCGATGAGCCGCGCAACGGGTCTCCGTCCGGGTGCCAGGTGAGCACCAAACCTTTGGAGTCCACGATCGCGGCTACTCTTTCGCCGCGCGGCATGGTGGTCATGCGCGCGCGCATGTATTTCTCCAGGTTGAACGACGCCAGGAGCACGAACCGCGGCTTGCCGGCCTGGTCGCGCGCGGCGTAGGCGATTTGCAAGACCGCGGTGCCGGTGAGGCGGCCGAACACCGGCTCCACCGCCAGCGGCCCGGTTGGCCCGAGCGCATCCTTGAAGTACTGCCGATCGGTGAGCAGCAGCTCGCGGCCAGTGCGCAGCGAGTCGCAGAAGAGCTTGCCATCGGGCTGGATGGTGAGAATGCCGGTGTACTGCGGGTGTTCCTTCAGCACGTCGGCGAGAAACGCCGAACAGGCCGCACGGTCGGGCAGATCGAGCTCGCGTGCGCGGGACAAGCCGTAGTGCAATTGCGCCGTGCTGCGGATGGTGTTGGTGAGGTCCTGCGCGAGCTGCCGGGTCGCCGCGGCCAGATCTTGTCGGGCCCGTTCGACCTCCGCGCGGCGCAGGTCGAACACCAGCAGCACCCCCACCACCGCGGGCAGCAGCGTGGCAATCAGCACCAGGAGCAGCAAACGCGTGCGCAAGCTCATGGATTCAGCGGCCGGTCATCTTGGGCGGGCCCGCCTCGCTGCGCTTGATGACGCGGGTCAGCAGGCCGTGGTTGGGCGTGCCGGGCGCGTCGATGTAAAGCTGTATTCCAGCTTTGGTGTCGAGTGCCACGGTGTAGCACTTGGCCTCCTGCCACATACGCTGATTGCGCCAGCACAAGCGAGACCCTTCAACTCGCCAGGAATCTCCCGCCATCGCTTTGGCTTCGCCATAAACCCAGTTATGCGCCCAAATGAACTGGCCGTCCTCGCGGAAGTAATCGTAGGTTCGATGCGGCCCAGGGCTGCCATCCGGGAAGCGCTCGTACTCCGAAATCCAGGTGCGCTCCACCACGAGCTTGCGCAAGGCCTCGCCCTCTACCGGCGTCCCACGAGGCGTTTGCGCCGTGGCGGCGCGCAAGTTCTGCGTGACCACCGCTTGGCGCTCGGCGGCCTGGCGCTGCGCGTAGACCGCGTCGCTGCCGGGGTAGCAGGCCGTGAGCGTGGCCGCGAGGAACATTGCGGACGCAAAGCTCCTCGTCGGCGCGCGCCACATCCACACAAGAACACGATTGCGCGACGTTTTGCTGCGAAGAAACATTCGACACGTCCTCCCTTGGGTTCGCTTGGGTTCGGTCAGGTTGCTTGATCGCACGCCGCCCCGCAGAAGCCCTCGCGCCGTCGATCATGCTCCGCCTGGGGGATTATGCACCTCTCGCCTTGAATTGTGTTTTCGCATGAGCATGGGTAGAGCAATGTCGCTTCGTGCGCATCTTTGGTGAAGTCGGTCCGAACTTCGTCGCAAATCAGGGCGGCAGGATTTCAATCGATTTCTCCGCTGGTCTGAAAGAGCATGGGGACGAGCCGAAACGTCAGAGAGTACTTGCCCGCCTCACTCTAGGTCTCACGGGCGTTCCGGAAGGCGATAGCTCGGCCGACGATCGCTTCGCCTTCAAGGTTGAAATAGCGCTGGTCGGAGTGTTTTCCTGGGCTGGTGACGCGGTGCCGTTTGAGGAAAAGAAGGAGGGCACGCTGCCAGCACACTTCTACGATCAACTCTATCCTTTGGTTCGCGCCGAGGTCACGGCGATTGCGCAACATCTTAGGGTCGGCAATTTTCACCTGCCCTGGAATGTCTCATTCAACCAGCCCGCGCACTCAACGCGCCCGACGCGAAAGGGGGCCGTGCGACGCGCCGCCACACCCGTTGGTCGCGCAAAGGCCGCTTGATCGGACAGAGTCGCATCCAGCCAGCGCCCACTCCAACTGAATTTCGGCCAACAACCCTTTGTTGTTCTACCCGCGAGGTGGATTTGTACACCAGTGGCTCTGGCACTCCTCCTCTCTTGGGAAATACCCTCCCTCGCAGACGCCCCGGGCGCGATAGAGCGATGGAGCTAACGCCCAGTCCGCGACGGTCACGCTCTGGGCGGTTGCATTCCATCCTAAGCCACGGGCCAGATAGGCGCCGAGGTCGCGATATGCGTAATGGGTTCGGCGAGAACCGTTCAGGGTGGAAGTCTCCGTGCCATGCTGCGGAAACGCGGGGCGCCAACATGCCTCGGTCGCACCATTATCAGACAGCCCGACATCAATCGTCCAACCCGCCTTAGGATTCTTCGGCCCCCAATTCGTTGCTTGAAAGACCGCAATATTGCATGGCGGCTGCAAATTAACCGATTCGTGCGCGTAGAGCCCAGGATTGCCGCTTGCACTATCGCTGGCGACGCGAAAAGGCGCAGTACACGCCCTGAGACTGTCCTCAAGGATCCTGCCATCTGTGCGCTCAAGACTGCCTGCGGGAAAATAGGTGCGCATGTCAATCGCCATCTTTAAGTAGTAGACGCGCACTGTCCCGTTCGTGCCGAACCTCGGATGCAGACCCACCACCTTGAGTCTCAAAATAGGGCGTTCCCAAAGAAATATCGATGCGGCTTGTCGCACCTGCGTCCCCAAGTCAAACGGCTCATCTCGGTTCCCGCACACCTCGCCAAGAGTCAAAAACGCACGACTATTTGACTCCAAGGGCTCCCGATCGCCAACCTCCTGTGTGTTGTCAATCTCCATGCTAACTCGATGAAAGCGCCAGAGGTTCGACCTCAGATGACAAAGGTCATCCAACCGCCCCGTCCGATCGAAGGACGCATCCACAGCGATGATCTCCCGGAACCCTCTTCTTAGCAACGCATATATACCCAGATTGTCCGAGGCGTGGCCGCCATCGCTAAGATGCAAATACGGACTCTCTGTTCCCCGAGGATAACCGTCCAGCCAATAGAACGGGAAAGGCAGTAGCCCGTGTAGCTTTCGTCGCCAATCTGGAACACGATAGTTCGGTACATCTAGTCCCCACTTTGAATTTGTGAGGTGCATTGCCGAACCTGCGAGCAAACGCAGTGGCCTGGCAAACGACTGGTGATTGGGATCCAGGAACGCTGCGGATGCAGCAACGGCCGAAAGGGCAGTGAATGACGAGACCCCATCCTCTCGCCCTCCTGGCACATCGTCTATTGGCCACGAGGGGGGTGCAACGGGGCGAGCAGTGCGATGCGGAGCCATGGTTTGCTCCCAACTCGTTCTAACATAACCACCGTTAAGACTCCCGAAACCCATTGGCGTGAACTCGAAATTCCGCTCAAAGAAGGAGTCCACTTTGTTGGTCGCAAGGTCAACCGCGACCCCTCCTTTGCCCACACTCGCGTTGATGATCCAGAGAGGGAAATGCCTACCGGCTCGCCGGGCACCCTCTCGCTGCTTTGCGATGTCTGACAAGCGCAAGGGCGGCCACCGTTTGTATGCTTCCATGTGTGTGAGCGAGTCTTCGAGCCTTTCAAACCGATAGGACAATTCCTTTCCCTTCAGTTCCTCCTCGCCCTTGCTCGCATACATACACAGAATTTCTAGCGCGCGCCTCGTACTTTTTGCCTTCTGGTCACCGAGCACTTCTTCCGCTGCCGTAGGGAGGCAGAAGCGTTCGCGCGGCGACGGCTTAACACCATACGTCCGGTGGATTCCACTTTCGTAGCGAAATTGGGATGGAGACGATTTCAGTCTCCAATCAAACAGCGTATTGGCGATGTTGTGGGGAATGGTTGTCAGAAGACTCAGCAGTCCAAGCTCCGAAAGCCACTGGCTCTTGTGGTGAACATCCGTGTCACCAAGCGTCTCGGGCATGGCGCCGGAATCTGCAAGTACATCTCGCCACGAAGATAGATGCAGTTGGTCAACTGTGCGATCCTTGCCGGAAAAGAGCGGCTTACACAGGTTCTCGCTGCTGGAGAAACCGTCAGTTGCGTCAAAGAAGTCGCACCTATGAAGGCGGCTCCACTCGTCATCCGAGCATCGCCCGTTTGGGTCGGGTTCTTTTATGCAACGCCCAAACCGATCTGACCATTTTCCACGAAACTCCTTGCTAATTGGAAGCGATTCATTTTCCTTCCCCTTGAGTCCGCTCGTATAGGCCGCCCACACCATATCGGCGAACATGTGAGTGGAAGGCCTGTCGGTGGGGAGGGGTGGATCGCTTAGTCCCAGCCTTGAAAAGTAGAAATAGGCCGAGTACCCGCCACCGGAGACCGAGGAAATCGCGTCAACGCGTTCAAGCACTCGGTTGTACTGGAGCTGGCCCAACACGCCCATCGCGACGCTTGCTGCCCGCGTTCCACCGCCAGACAGCGCTAAACCAAGTCTTGGGGAACTTCCATCGGCTGCCAAGCCCTCCCAATTCACCAGTTCGAGCAGGCTGACAGCTTCGTCTTCTCGAATGTCGGCGGCTGGAAATGGGGGGCACTCCACCTTGACCCCGTGTGTTGGAGAATACCCAAGCTCTTCGCAGTCAACGGGTCGCGCAGCTCTATTCGTTGACGCGGACTCGCGTGGAGGGGTATCTCCGTCCCCGGCAGTGGTAGCTTGGGAGGATGCAGATGCTAACAGAACCGCACAGATACTCGCCAAAACAACTGAGCGCATGCCTAACCTCCTCTGGAACATCTACTCCGAATCCTCCCGCTCGGGGACAGATACACCCTTGAACACACCCTTGAAGCAATCGTCCTCTGCGTCTTGCTTCGGGTTCGGAACGATTCGCCGAGCATTCCACTGCCCGTTCTGCGGGCTCCGACTTGAGGCCGGCAGATTCTCGCCACGCAGCATGGCACTCACTATCTTGCATGCTTCGACACGATTGTGGAGACGCCCTTTTGCGAACACTCGATGGGCTTTTCCCACCTGTCCAGTTAGGTCCAGGTAATAGGCGCTCGAAACAAATGGTGCTTTGGGGCCAAGCCCAAGCGGTGTCTTCCCTTCCGGATGATGGGATTGCACCAGCGTTCCGTCGTTGTCATTGATCACGATCATGGTGGTGCCTTGAGGCCTCAAACGGTTGATCCAGCCCGCGTGACCCTCCGCGTCCTCATCTGAACTGGTCAGAAGCACGTTCGCGAATAGGGTGAGGTCCGCCGCCTGTTGCCCAGACTCCGTCAGCGCGTTTCGCAGGACAATGTTGCCCATGCTGTGCGCGAGAAGGCTGATTGGCGGACCGCTCTTGGATGCAACTTCGCGCCTGTACCTCGCAATATCAGCGAGTACCGCGCGCAGATGTTCGGATGCCTCGACCGCCTTGTCCACGGGTCGGTGGAGCAACAGGCCTTTCGAATCCCAGTTGAACATCAACACCTTGACTCCATACTCAGCTTCGAGCGCCTCAAGTATGCGTTGCTTCGCCGATTTGCCGGGTTCGCCGCCTCGCCCGTGGACATAAAGCACGACAGGCTTGCCTTCTTGAAACGCTTCATCGAGCCTCTCCCGCAAAACAGAAGCCGAGGATCTCAGGCAAGGCGCTGTAACGAGGCGGCAGCTTGCAGAGAATTCAGAAGACTGGTCACAGATTCCACAGGCAGTTGCAGCTGGCTGCAACTCGACCGAGGCGCACCCGAAGCAAAGAACCACCATGCACCCAAGCGAAACGCAACGCAGTCGAAGCATGATCAGACTCCTCTTCTCATTTGGTGAACAACTAGCGCCTTTCCCGGGTGAACCGTCGGGACATCGCTTCCCCGTAATACGGCGGTGATGATGGAACCGGACTGAGCGCTTGGCGAAGTCTGTCAGTCTTGGCGTTGCCAAACAGATGCTCCACAATTACCAGAGTTTTGCGCGCGCCGCATCCCTCATTTGTGGGATATTCGCGAGCACGGCTCCCATCGAGTGGCTGCCTCCTCGTCCTGATCTTCCCTATGACTGCCGCGCGTTGCAATCCGTAATTTCCCGGCCTTGCCGCGGTTTTGCAATGCGGCTTTGCAAAGTCATGCCGGTATTGAGCCATGCCCACGCGCCTGCCCACCGTCAACTGTGGCCCCCGCCAACCTGGTCCCGCATCCCGGGCGCCCAATTACCTCGCGACTTGCCATCTCCCCGGTGCAAAACTCACGCGCCTCGTCTCTTCGACCCGCTCCCCACTCACCCGCCCCTCGACGAGCTCATACCCAAGCAAGGCGAAAACGCGGTTTCTCAAGAACAGCGGTCGCGCGTTGCCGTACCAATCCACGCAGGAGGCGCGGCAGTGGTCCGCGGGCGGGTTGCCGGAGGTGGCGTCGAGGCTGCCCAATTCTTCGAGCTTGAGCTTCTTGTTCTTGAGGAAAAGTACGCCCGCGGAGCCTTCTTGCAGTTGCCGGTGGCCGGCGCGGCCGGCACGGGCGATGGGCAAGCCCAGAAGGCCTTCGGTGTCGCTTTCCGGGCGATAGAAGAAACCATGGCTGCGGGTTTCGCCTTGCGCCGCGTTGGCACGCTTGTAAACGTGCGCGAGGCCGGGTTCATGGCCCAGAGTGATGCTGCTGAACAAAAGATCCTGCTCGCGCGTGCCCACGGCCACGGCGTGCTGGCCCAGGGCTTCGATGCGATCGACGCTGTGGTCCAGCGGCAGGGCGAGCACGGCACCATCGGGCTGATCCCAGCGCAGCGCGTAGAGGTTCTGGCGTTCGCCCTTGGGGCGGCCCCAAGTGCTCCCGGCGCCGTACAGAAGGTGCTGGCCGATGTAGCGGTTTTGCAAGGTGTGGCCCGCCGGGTGCGGCAGGCGGCGGTAGGCCTCGCGCGGCACGGCATCGCGGCCGTCGCCCAAGCGCGTCAAGGGCAGGCGCAGAAGGGCGGTGTCCCCGGCCGCGCTCTCGGCTTCCCACATCGCGTCGCCGCGGCCCTGGCTGCGCAAGAGCACGTTGAGATGTCCGTCCGGGCTCTCCAGGAAGGAGAACTGGTCGATGGGGCTACCGCGGGTCTTGATGCCGCTGGGTGCGCCGCCGTCGAGCGGGATGCGGAAAACCGCGGCGGTATTGGCGCGGGTCGAACTGCCGCTTCTGGGATTGGTGGTCCACACGTACACTGAGTTGGCGGAAACGTAGAAGACGCGACCATGAGGGCCCAGGACCGCGGTGGCCTCGCATGACATAGTCCCGGCCCCGCGCCCGGCGTCTTGTGCAATCGCTGGGTCGCGGCTCGTGGAAAGCGAGCGCTCAGGCAACTGGCCTGCCGAAAGATCGCAAACACTCACGGTATGCAGCGTGAGTCCGTATTCGTAATCCGAACCATCATCGGCCCGATAGATGCGCGTGGCCGGCGCGATGCGCTTGAATTCGGCGGGGGTGGCGTCTTTGTGCCAGCGGCGATAGGCGGGGAAGCCGTAGTCTTCGCGATAGAGGTTCAAGTTGAGCGGGGTGTAGAAGATGAGCTTGTTGCCAATGAGACGGCTTGCGTAATTGCGCGAGGAGTAGTAATCGTTGGAGCGCAGATGATAGGTGGCCCGGTAAGCGAGGCGCCCTTCGGCGTCGATCTCGAAGAGCCCGACTTCGGTGCCTCCGCGGGCGTAGCTGTAGCCGATGACCACAAGGGTGTTGCCGCTGATCAGCATTTCATCGTACCAGGCGCCGCGCGGGTCGGCCTCGGGGGCAAAGGCGTCGAGGGTGGCCACGGGCTTGAGATCACCGGCGTTCACCGACACCGTGAACAGGCGGCCCCGGCGCAGAATGACCAGATGCTTGCCATGCACCTTGACGATGCCGCCTTCATCGACCCCGGCGGTTTGTACGTTGGTGACGGACTCGGCGGCGCCTTCGGCGGAGGCCACTTTGGCGGCCGCGGCGGGTGCTGCCGCCGGGGGCGCCGATGGCGCGGGGGCTGCCATGGAGAGAACGGCCGATTTGTCCGCCATCGCACCCAGGCTGGTGAGGCGCTGCGCCGCGGCGCGCTTGTTGGCTTCTTCACGCAGGCATTTCAAGAGCGCTTGCAGCTCGTCTTCGCTCTTGAAGGCGCGCAAGGTGTCGGCGCGCTGGGCGAGCGGCGTTTCGGTGCAGGGGGTGGCGGCAGAACTTGCGTTGGCGGTGGCGAGCAGCAGGGCGCAGGTGCTCAGCGCGGCCAGTGTGGCGGCGCGCAGAGCGATGCAAGGGCGTGTCGGCTTGAACATGGTTCACCTCGGTGGTTTTGGATGGCAACCCCAACCTCGCGCATGATACGCGTGGGGCGGGGATGAGGTGGTGAACGTGGGGGGAGAGGGAAAGGGGTTAAGGGCGCAGGGATCGGGAATCAGGAATCAGGGATCAGAATGCAGGGGGGCTGATTTGGCTGGTCGTGCGAGGCGGTTTGCACGGTGGTCGCCACCACCCATCCTGCACCCTCCGGCTGGCGCGGGAGAGGGGGTGATGCGCTTGCCGCGAGGGTGGGGCTGAGCTGCCCGAAGGCGTGGCGTCGGGGGATGTTGCTTGCTTAACTTCTTCGGCGAGGGCGAGGAGGTTCGCTACCAGCAGAACTTCTTGTCCGCCCCGTTCTCCTGGCGCGTCTTGGCGAGGCGGGCGAGGTTTTCGGGGTTGGCGAGGTATTGGGCTTCCTGTTGGACGGACTGGCGCAGTTTTGCCAGCGCCGCGTTCAAGTTGGCCTGGCGATCCCCGGGGCGGGCGGGCACCTGCGGCAGAAAAAGCGCCTGGTAAGGGTTCTGCTCCACCCATTCGAGCGCCCGGCGTTGCGCCGCCTGTTGTTTCTTCACGTCACAAAACGCGTAGCCGTTGATGACCGGGCCGGCCAGGGTGGCGAAGTCCCGGGTGGCCTGCTCCACCTGCTGCAAAGCGGGCGAGCGCACGTTGAGCACTTCCTCGATGGTGACATAGCGGTTCTTGGCCGCGTAAAACCAGAATACCGAATCGTCGCGCAGGCCTACATCGTAAAGGCGTATGGCCAGCACCATCAAGGTCATGGGGGTGAGGAGTCTTGAATCGGCGAGGATCTGGTCCCGCGCCGCGGCGATGTCCGCCACCTTGCTGGAACTCAGGAGCGAGTCGTACTTCTTGGCGACGGCGACACGAGGCGTGCCCTCAGGGCTTTTGGCGGCGTCGTAATAGGGCTGGACGTAAACCGCGATGTGCTTCACCGGCTCGATCGCCGCTACGCTCAGCGGCAGCGCCATGAGGCTCGACACCAAAGTAAATTGCCGCAAGGGCCTGAACATGTCTCCTCCCGATCGGGGTTGCACGGTACGGCGCCCGGCGCGCAAGAAGTCAATTCCAGCGCGCGCCGGAAAAAATCAGCAGCAGCAAGAAGAGTGCACCGACCAGACCCGGCCCGGCGGTGATGCCCAGCACCACGACGGCCAGCACCGTCTTGCCCTTGGCGCGCAGGACCAGACCCGCCCAGAGCGTGGCGCCACACACCCCCAGCAACATGGCCCACAGGCCGAGGTTGAAGGAGGATACCGAGCCATCGCCCACGCCGATGACAAAGAAGACCACCGCGACCGCGGCCACGAAAAGCGCGACCGCCAGGGCGCCGCGATAGAGAACCGTGGCCAGTGCGTGGCTGGGTGTGATGTTTTGGGCTGGGTCCATGCGAATAGTCTAGCAGGCGGGGGCGTGACTCGTGGCCTCCCCCCTACCCCCTGCGGTAGCGGGAGAGAAGACACCTTATTGGCGAGCCGGGGGGGACGGAATCGATGCGGCGGTCTGCGGTGGCTTGACGCTTCTCGCCTTTTGCGAAACGGGCGGGACGGGGAGTTTCGCCGCTACACGCCCCATGCGCCACGGCGCAGGGCTATGCCGTGGGCACCGGCTTGCCAGGCGGGGCGCAGGTCGTCATGGCCAAGCCCGCCCAGGGCATACACGGGCATGGGCAGAGCGCGCGCGAGCTCGGCCCAGCGGACCCAGCCCAAAGGCTCGGCTTCCGGATGTGTCGGCGTGGCGGCCACCGGGCCGAGCACCACGAAATCGACGCCCCGCCTCACGGCCTGCGCCAATTCCGCGGCGTTGTGGCAAGAAGCGCCCACCAAAAGGTCAGCGGGCTTCTCGCGGGCGGCAAGCAGTACGCGCGCTGGCCAATGTAGACCGGCGAGTCCGAGGCTGCGCGCCTCATCCGCGCTGCCGTTGAGCAGCACCTGCGCTCCGTGGGCATGGGCCAGGGCGCACAGCGCTTTGGCGAGCCTCGCCCGCGACGCCGCGGGCAAACCCGGTTCGCGCACCTGGATGAGCTTGAGGCCCGCCTTGAGGGCGCGTTCGGCGCGGGCGATTTGTGCGTCGATGCCCAATTCACTCGCCATGGTGATGCCGTACACCGTAGGCAGCCGCAAGGCCGCGAGCACGGGTGCGTTGGCGGGGAGCAGCGGGCTCACTTCCAGCTCGTCGAGTTTCTGCCACGCAAAGGCCTGGCCTTCATGCGCATGCAACTCGCCCGCCCAGGTCAGCACGCGAAAGAAATGCAGTTCCACGTGCGCATGCTCATACGCAAAGCGGCGCACGATCCAGGGATAAGCTTGGCGTACCACGATACCCAGTTCTTCGCGCAACTCGCGGTCGAGCGCATGGCGCGGCGTTTCATCCGCTTCGAGCTTACCGCCGGGGAATTCCCAATAGCCCGCATACACCTTGCCGACGGGGCGCTGCGCCAGGAGAAAGCTGCCGTCTGCGCGCAACAGCACGGCAGCGGCGACGCGAGTCACCGGGCGCGGATCGCTGGCGGCGATTTCGGCCCGCTCATCGCCCGGCATCACCGCGACTTTTTCTTGAGGCCGAGCTGCCCGGCACGGTCGCGGGCGAATTGCCAGGCCACGCGCCCGCTCCTGGAGCCGCGTGACAAGGCCCAGAGCAGGGCATCGCGCTCCAGGGCGGCACTGGGCTTGAGATGAAAGACCTTGAGCCAGTGGCGCACCGCGGCGAGGTATTCGTCCTGGCTGAAGGGGTAGAACGATACCCACAGGCCGAAGCGCTCGGAGAGTGAAATCTTTTCTTCGGTTCCCTCCGCCGGATGCACCTCGCCATCGACATGCTTCGCCGCCTCATTCTCGCTGAAAAACTCGGGCATGAGATGCCGCCGATTGGAGGTGGCATAGATCAGCACGTTGTCGGCGCCGCCGCTGATGGAGCCGTCGAGCACCACCTTGAGCGCCTTGTAGCCGGGCTCGTTGGCGTCGAAAGACAAATCGTCGCAAAAAACGATGAAGCGCTCGGGGCGTTTGGCCAGGCGCTCGACGATATCGGGCAGGTCGAGCAGGTCGCCTTTGTCCACTTCCACCAAGCGCAAGCCCGCCGCGGCCTGCGCGTACAACACCGCCTTCACCAGCGAAGACTTTCCCGTGCCGCGCGAACCGGTGAGCAACACGTTGTTGGCCGGCAACCCGGCCACGAACTGCCGCGTGTTGCGCTCCACCTCGGCCTTTTGTTGATCGATGTTCTGCAAATCGGCGAGGCGAATATGGTGCGGATGCGCCACGGTTTGCAAATTGCCCACCAGGCCCCGCTTGCGCCAGCGAAAGGCGACGGCATGTTTCCAATCGGGCTCGGCGGGCGGCGCGGGCAGCAGGGCTTCGACACGGTCGAGCAGTTTCTCGGCGCGGTGGATGACTTTGGCGAAATCGTTGAACATCGTCTTCAACTGCGATAGTCGGCGTTGATGCTGACGTAGTCGTGCGAGAAATCGCAAGTCCACACCGTGGCGCTGGCTGTCCCTCGGCCCAGATCGACGCGCACGGTGATTTCCGGCTGGCGCATGACGCGCGCGCCGTCTTCTTCGCGGTAGCTTGCCGCGCGCCCGCCCCGCTCCACCACCCGCACGTCGTCGAGCCAAAAAGAAACGCGGTTGGGGTCGAGATCCGCCGCGCCGCCATTGCCGATGGCGCAAACGATACGACCAAGGTTGGGGTCGGACGCGAAAAACGCCGTCTTCACCAGCGGCGAATGGGCAATCTGGCGCGCGATGCGATCACATTCGGCAAAGTCGCGCCCGCCGCCCACGGTGATGGTGATGAACTTGGTGGCGCCTTCGCCATCGCGCACGATGGCTTGCGCCAGAGTTTGCGCCACCTCGGTGAGCGCCTGCAAAAGCGGCGCATAACGCCCATCGGCGGCGTTGACAATGGGCGCCAGGCGCGCTTGGCCCGTGGCCACGATGACGAAGCTGTCGTTGGTGGAGGTGTCGCCATCAACGGTGATGCGGTTGAAGGAGGTAGCGGCCACCTCGCGGGTCATCGTTTGCAGGAGCGCCGGCGCAACGGGCGCGTCGGTGGCAATGAAACCCAGCATGGTGGCCATGTTGGGCTGAATCATGCCCGCGCCCTTGGCGATGCCGGTGATGGTGAGCGCCACGCCATCGATTTCGATGCGCCGCGAGGCCGCCTTGGGCACGGTGTCGGTGGTCATGATGCATTGCGCCGCCAGCGCCCATTGATTCGGCGCCAGCGCGGCGAGGCAGGCGGGCAAACCGGCGAGCACACGGTCTATGGGCAGCGGCTCCATGATCACGCCGGTGGAAAAAGGCAGCACTTCCTGCGGCGCGCAACCGACGAGGCGCGCGAGCTCGGCGCAGGTCTGGCGGGCATGCGCCAGACCCGGTTCGCCGGTGCCGGCATTGGCATTGCCGGTGTTCACCACCAGCGCGCGCAAAGCCCCGCCCGCGGCCAGGTGCTCGCGACAAAGCAACACCGGCGCGGCACAGAAACGGTTCTGTGTGAACACGCCGGCAGCCAAGCTGCCCCGCGCAAACCGCAGCACCAGAAGATCGTAGCGCCCGGCTTTGCGTATGCCGGCCTGGGCGGGCCCCAGCTCGACACCAGGCACGGCAAACAAGGAGGCGGGATCGGGAGCGGCGAAGTTGACGGGCATGGGAATCCTGGCGGGCTGGAGGGCGGACGAAAGCAGGGCGAATTTTGACACCTCGCGCCGCCACGCGTAAAGGCGCAAACCCGCCACCGGAGCGGGCACAGCCGGCGAACCGTACTCACCCCCTTCCCCGGAAGGGGGCTGGGGGGAAGGTACTCCAGTGAGCGCGCCCGCCGGGCCGCCCCAAGGGCGCGCAAACCATTCACCGGAGCGGGCGCAGCCTGCGAACCGCACTCACCCCCTTCCCCGGAAGGGGGCTGGGGGGAAGGTACACCAGTGAGCGCCTTCACCCTCGCCCCCCTTCCCTTCGGGGGAGTGGGGAGTGGGGCGAGCCGCTGCCGCGACGCTAGCGCCACGCAAATCGCCAAATTGGGCGGTGTTTTGCGCGCTTCTTGGCGCCCGGCCGGCGCCGCGCCTCGCCTAAGATCAAGCTCGGCAAATTGTGGAAGCTTCACGCATGGCGCAAATCATCGCCATCCTTGGCAACAAAGGCGGCACCGGCAAGACCACCAATGCGCATCTGCTGTGCTACGGTCTGGGCTTGTTGGGCACGCATTCGGTGTGCCTCTTGACCGACACCCACCGCGAGCCGCTCGATAAACACGGCCGCAACTATCTGCCCATGGATGCGCGCACGCCGGCGCAATTGGCCGCCTTGGTGAAGAAGCTGGGTGTGGTCGATGGCTGGCTGGGCGTGCTCGACGGCGGCGCCAACCACCCTGAGCGCGACCTGGCCCTGGCGCAGCATGCTGCCCTGGTGATTCTGCCCTTCCGCGAGTCTCACGAAGACATCCGCACGGTGATCACCGACCTGGAGCGCCTGCCCAAAGCCGTGGCCCTGCCTTCGCAATGGCCCACCAACACCTGGCAACGCGAGGCGGCCAATCGCAGTGTAGCGAGCCAAATGGCCAAATACCGCGCTCGGATGCTGGAACCTTTGAACGCCATCAGTGCGAGCAAACTGCTCTTGCAACATAACTTCCCGGACAGCATCCCGACGCCGCTCCGGAACGCCGCACGACGATTCGCCGCGCAAGTGCTCGACCGCTTGCGTGTTCATTACGAAGCCTTCGAGCTCGAACCCGAAGACGGCAGCGTTGCCGCCGCCCCCAGCACGCCACCCGAACCGCCGCCGAATTTGGCACTTGCGCCGGGGTAGTGGCGCTGCCGCTTCAGCGCCGCGGCGCGGGGCGCTCGGACAAAGCGAGTTGCAGGCCGGTGAGCCCGGCACGCGCCAGTTCTTCGATGCTCGAATCGGGATAAACCGGCGGCCCTACGTAGAGCATTTGCACGCGCTTGCCTTCGCGTTCGATCCAGCGCGCCTCGACCGGGTGGTAGCGCAAGCTGCCGCTCTTTGGCTCCACTTTGGCAATGAAAACGATGCGGCCACGGTCGGTGGTGAGGCTGTTCATGCGCCCGTCTTGCACGATGAAGTGCTTGGCTTGAGGCGTTCCCGGATCGAGCACCACCTTGATGAATCTTTCCGTGGGATCGACTTCCACGAAACCTTGCAGGGGTTGGTTTTGGGCAACGGGCTCGCCCAGAGCGAAGCCGCTCAGGACCGCAAGAGCAACACCGGCAAGCAGCGAAATTTTCATCTTCGGCCTCCGTGGTATGCAGTTGGACGTTTTTGCCAAACTTGGGCCGGTATCTTGGCGCGACTGGGGTGTTGGGTCAATGCGCTTGGGCTGATCACGGGCAAATGCGGGCGACAGCCAGATGGAGCCAAGACGCCAAAGAAGATCGCCACTGTCACGGTTTTCTTGGGCGACAGGTGTGCGGCGCGCAAAGATCAAATCGACGCGTTTGGCGCGGGATGGCGAGATCCATTGCGGGCGGTAGGAAGGAGGTCAACATTCGCACACGACAGAGATATTGGACCCCGAATGCCGCCGGTCTAGAATGCGCCATCTCCCTCACCCGAGAGAATTGCCATGACTCGCTTGGTTCAAGGCGCGTTCGCCGTATTTTCCAGTTGCTTGTCGCTGGCCGTATGCGCCGAAGTGCTCTCACCCGTCGGCGCCTGGACCACCATCGATGACGAGACCAAGAAACCGAAGTCTTTGGTGCGCATCAGCGAGAAAGACGGTGTCTACACGGGTACCATTGAGAAGATCTTCGACCCGGCCAAGCAGGACTCGAAATGCGACGAATGTGCGGCGGACGATCCGCGTCGGGGCAAGCCGGTGATCGGCATGACCATTCTGAGCGGACTGAAACACACCAGCGACAGCGTGTATGCCGGAGGTACCGTGCTCGACCCCGCCAATGGCAAAACCTACAACGCCAAGGTGACCGTCATCGACGGCGGCAAGAAGCTCGAAATGCGCGGCTCCTTTCTATTCATCGGCCGCACGCAGACCTGGCTGCGGGCGGATTGACGCCGCCGCGAGCGCTTGCGGGCGCCGCGCCTTGCCCGGCGGCGAAGTTCGCAGGACAATGGCCTCCGAGGAGGACTCCCTATGGCTCATAGAACCCCCACCCCCGCATCGCGGGCCGCAGCCGCGGCTTCGCTCAGCTTAGTGGCCGTCCTCGTGTGTCTCGGATATCTCGTTTTCAAAGCGACGCTGGATGGCAAACCCCAACCTTTTATTTTGGTGCTGGTCGCTCTGGCGCTCAGCAGCGCCATCGTGTTGCACCTCGCCTTCGTGGGTCTGTTGGCTCGCCGCGTGGGGCGCTCGGCATTCTGGTACGTCGCGGGGGCCGTGCTCACACTGCCGATCGGCTCCATCGTCGGCCTGATTCTGTACGAGTGGCATACCGAAGCTGACGCGACTTCGAATCCGACTGCTGCGTCCTCGCCTCCGCCGCCGGCCTGATGCGCCTCGCGTCGCCGCCGGACACCGCGAAGGCCTTTGAACCGCAAGCGAAGGAGTTGCCGCAGTGATCGCGCGCCTTTGGCATGGTCGGGTACCCACCGAGAAAGCACCGCGCTATCGGCGCTTCCTCAACGAACGAGCCCTGCCCGACTACCGCGCCGTCGAAGGCAACCTCAGCGCTTACGTGTTGGAACGCGCCGACGGCGCGGTGACGCATTTTTGCACCCTGACCTTCTGGCGCGATTTCGAGGCCATTCGCGCCTTTGCCGGCCCAGACGCGGAAGCGGCGAAGTATTACCCCGAGGACCAAGACTTCCTGCTCGAGTTCGAACCCTTGGTGCTGCACTACCAGGTTGCGGGTCAGGCCTGATCGATCGCTGGCTTGACGCCGGTTGGGAATGGCGCCTTTCGGCCTTGCAAAGCTTGGGCCAATGCGGCAGGATTCAAGCAATCTTTGAATTCTGCCGCACCGAGCCTCTGCCCATGGTTTTCGGCCGTTCCCTTTTGTGCCTGCGCAACCGCTATTTGGGCGTTGTTCTCATGACGACGGTGCCGTCGGCATTCGCCGCACCCCTGGCCTACCACCTCAGTATCACCGAAACGCCGGCCCCGGGCGCTTGCGCCGTGGCCCTGGGAAACACGGTGGGGGACGACCTGGTACTCGACTCCGACCATGACGCTTACACCGGATGGCTGCGGGCTGGCGACCGCGTGACTTTGGTGCTCCGGGCATTGGCAAAGGGGCGCTTTCAGGTTTTCGCGGCCGACGTAGAGGGGGAGATTGCCGCTGGCGATGCGAGCATCGAGAATGAAATCCTCAGCCTCGATGTGTCGGCGGCGCAGGGGCCCTGCCCGGCGGGGCGGTATCGCTGGACACTCGGCGAACCGGCTGTTGGGGCCGCGGCGGAAGCGCGACGCGCGCGTTTGGCGTCGCTTTTCGCCCTGAGGCGCGGGGTCGAACAAAGCGCGGAAGCACTGCCCCAAAGCTATCTTGAGTTGCCCGATTTGCTCGCCACCTCGGTCACTCAAACCCAAGATCTTCTGGGAGCACGTCACCCCGAGACGCTGCTGGCGCGAGCCTATCGCGCGGAAAGCCTGGTCAGGACGCAGAAGGCCGCGGCGGCTCTGGAGGAGCTGGAAAAAGTGCTGCTTCTCCAAGCAGAGGTGCTGCCGGCCAAGGACCCCGATTTTTTGCGTTCGCGTTTGTTTCGCCTCGGTATGCTGGCCAAACTCAGTCGCGGCGCCGACGCAAAGGCCGAGGCTGAAGTTTTGTTCGCCGATGCGGAGCAGTCGCTGTCCGAGCGCCACCCACTGCGCTGGTATATTCTCGCCGCTCAGGCTCGCCGCGCCATGGAGGTGAGCGATTACCAGCGAGCCGTCGAGTGCGCCGAGAAAGCAGCAGCGAATCTTGCCCGGTTCCTGGGACCAGATCACCTTACGACCATGGCCATTCGAAGGAATCTCGCGGATATCCAACGTGTTCAGTTCCGCGAGCTCGAAGCAATTGCACGGCTCGAACCCTTGCTTCGGGTTCAGACCGAGCGCTTTGGCGCCGATCACCCGCAGACCTTGAGCACATCCGACTCTTTGGCCCGCGCCTATTACCAAGTGGGGCGGTGGCAAGAAGCGTTGCCGCTGGCGGAACGCGTCCGCGCCATCGCGGTGCGCGAATTTCCACCCACCGACCTGTGGCGACGCTCGGCCATCAATCACCTCGGCTGGCTTTATCGCGAGCTGGGGCGCTATGCAGACGCGGAGGCACTGCTGAGGGAAACCCTGACCAGCGGCATCAAAGACTTTGGAGAATCGCATCCTTCGGTGATAGACGCGCGCTCGCAGTATGCGCTCGCTCTGATGGCGACCAAACGCTACGCTGCGGCGCATGCGCAGGCGGAACGCGCCTACCAGCTGGCCCGCGATGCGGAGGGAGAGAACGCGCATCGCACTTTGTGGATGAAGAGCGTGCGCGTGCAAACGCTGGGCAAACTCGATCGCTGTGAAGAAGTGATCGCCGACGCGCGCGAGGCGAACATCGGCTTGCGGCGTTTGCATGGTGTCGACACCATGTTCACCAACCCGAACGATACCGCCGGCGCTCGCTGCGCGAGCCGCCTAGGCCGGCACGACGAAGCCATTCCTAGCCTCAAGGCGCTCTATGCCAAGCTCTTGCGTCTGGGGCCCAACCTGAAGCTAGGTCACCTCGTGGTGCTGGGCGAGCTGGGCGACGCGCATCGGCGCGCGGGGGCGCTCGCCGAGGCGTCGCAGTACTACACGCAACTGGTGCAAGTCGGCGAAGAGGCACGCGAGACGGTCGGCCCGATAAGCGAGTACCGCCAGGGTTTCCTCGATCGCTGGGCGATCTATTACCGCCGTCTGGCCGACACTCAGTTGCGGCTCGGGCAAGCCGAGCAGGCCTTCGAGGCCGTGGAAAGAGTCAAGGGGCGTGGGCTTTTGGAAGCGCTTTCGGCGCAATCCGCGGATGGTGCCGGCGTGTTGAGCGCGGAGGAAAACGCCCGGCTGCGCGAGCTTCGCGCCGAATTGGCGCGCCAGGAAAAACTCGCCGCCCAGACATCGGCCGATAACCCAAAGCATGCGGAGGTTTCGCACGCCAAAGCACAGGCCGCGCTTCGCTTGCGCGCCTATCGAGACGAGCTGGGCCGGCTCCATCCCAAGTACGAGTTACTCACTCGCATTCGCCCGCGCGGTGTCAGCGATGCCGCGCAGCTCATTCCCGCGGACACCGCCTTCCTGAGCTTTGCCGTGGTCGATGACGAAGTGCTGGTGTTTGCTTACACCCGAGAGCGGGGGCTGGAAAGCAACCGGGTGTTGGTGCCAGGCGGCGTCACCGAGTTGGTGCGAGCCTACCGGAGCTTCTTCTCTCCCCAGAGTGGCGAGGTGAAACCCCTGGTTTGGGGGCTCCCGAATGGACAGTACCGACTTTCCTACGTGCGGCCTCACCAAGACGCGCGCGAAGTCCGCTCGCCAGACGCGCTTGGCCGACATCTGGGTAGCTTGCTGCTTGGGCCCGTCGCCCCCGCGCTGCGGGCCAAGACCAAGTGGATCGTCTCGCCCGATCGGGCGCTTGCCTTGTTACCGTTTGAAACGCTCCTTTTCGGCGCGGCCCCAGTGCAGGCAAAACATGAGCTGCGCTATATCCAGTCTCTTTCGGTTTTGGCGCAGCTTCGCAATCAGGCGGCTCGACCGAGGGCGCCGGAATCGCTGCTGGCCATGGGCGACCCAAATTATGGCGTGAGTTTGGCGAGCACAAACGCGGCGCCCTCAGTTCGCACTCTGCGCGGCGCCGACGATTCTGCGGGCGACAATAAACCTCAGCGGCATTGGCCGCAGCTGCCCGGGACGGCGGTGGAGGTGGAACGATCCGCGCAGGCCTTTCCTGCCGAGCGGCGCCTGGTCTACCTGCGCGATGCCGCCTCTGAGGAACGACTCCAGGCGCTCGACAGCCAGGGCGACCTCGCCCGCTATCGCTACGTCCTGTTCGCCACACACGCCTTACTCAATACCGAGTCGCCGCAACTTTCTTCGGTGGTGCTGGCACAGAATGCAGTTTCGCCGCAAGCCGACGGCTACGTCACCGCGGTGGAGTGGTTGAACTACCGGCTCGCCAGTGACCTCGTCGTGCTCTCCGGTTGCGAAACCGCTCTCGGCCAGGATGTATTCGGCGAAGGCGTAACCGGGCTCCCCTACGCCATGATGGTGGCCGGAGCGCGCAACGCCCTGCTGACCTTGTGGCGCATCGACGATCGCGTTGCCGCGCGCTTTGTGCCGCGCGTCGTCGCTGGCGTGAAAAGCGGCCTTTCGCCAGCATCGGCGGTTCACGCCGCCAAGCGCGCGATGCTGCGGGACCCGAATTTCTCTTCGCCGCGCCATTGGGCCGCTTTTGTGCTCTACGGGTCTTGAGCGTGGATACGCCCCGCGGTATCGCCGCGCCGTCTGGGTTGGCGCTCGGGTATTCAGAACAGCCGGCGTGTTCGCGACCCTAGGCCAGTTTGCCGTGACACTGCTTGTACTTCTTTCCCGATCCGCAGGGGCAGGGGTCGTTGCGGCCCACTTTCTTGTTTTGCCGCACAAAGGGTTCGCGCGTGGAATCATCTTCGGGTGAGGCCGCAAGCGCTTCGTCGTAATCGGCGTGGTGATATTGCACGTTGGCCACGGCGGGGGCTTCTTCGACGGCGCCGACATCCTGCTCCGAGCGGACCTGCACGTTGAGCAGGATGCGCACCACGTCGGCTTTGACGCGATCGAGCATGTCGGAGAACAGTTCGAAGGCTTCGCGCTTGTATTCCTGCTTGGGGTTCTTCTGTGCGTAGCCGCGCAGGTGGATGCCCTGGCGCAGGTGGTCAAGGGCGGCGAGGTGTTCGCGCCAGTGCTGATCGACGCTTTGCAGCGTGACCGCACGCTCGAAATGCCGCAGGGTCTCGGCGCCGGCGCTCTCTTCCTTGGCGCGGTAATGCGCGCGCGCGGCGGCGGCGACCCGTTCGCGGATGGTCGCGTCGTTGACTTGGGCTTCCTTGGCCACCCATTCGCCCACCGGCAGGCTGATCTGGTATTCCGCGGCCAGCGCTTTTTCCAGGCCGGCGACGTCCCACTGCTCTTCCATGCTTTCAGGCGGCACGTAGGTGCTGACGGTTTCATCCATCAGCCCAGTAATCATGCCCTGCACGGTTTCAGAGACGTCCGTGGATTCCAGGAGATCATTGCGCTGCTGATAGATGACGCGGCGCTGGTCGTTGGCGACGTCGTCATATTCCAGGAGTTGCTTGCGAATGTCGAAATTGCGCGATTCGACCTTGCGCTGGGCGCTTTCGATCGAGCGGTTGACCAGGGCGTGCTCGATGGCCTCGCCCTCGGGCATGCGCAGCCGCTGCATGATGCCGGCGATGCGGTCGGAAGCGAAGATGCGCATCAGCGAGTCTTCGAGCGAGAGATAGAAGCGGCTGGAGCCCGGGTCGCCCTGGCGCCCCGAGCGGCCACGCAACTGGTTGTCAATGCGCCGCGACTCGTGCCTCTCGGTGCCGACGATGTGCAGTCCGCCGGTGGCGATCACGGCGTCATGGCGTTGTTGCCAGTCGGCGCGCAGGGCGACGAGGTTGGCGCTTTTTTCGGCGTCGGTGAGGGTCGCGTCGTCGCGGATCTTCAGGAGATCGGGGTCGAGGCTGCCACCCAGCACGATGTCGGTGCCGCGGCCGGCCATGTTGGTGGCGATGGTGATCATCTTGGGCCGGCCGGCCTGGGCGACGATTTCGGCTTCGCGCGCGTGGTGCTTGGCGTTCAGCACTTGGTGCGGCAGCTTCTCTTTCTGCAGCAGGTCCGACAGCAGTTCGGAGTTTTCGATCGAGGTGGTGCCGACCAATACCGGCTGACCGCGTTCATGACAATCGCGGATGTCCGCGACGATGGCGGCGTGCTTCTCCTTGGCGGTGCGGAAGACCAGGTCGTTCTGGTCCTTGCGGATCATCAGGCGGTGGGTGGGAACGATCACCGTTTCCAGGCTGTAGATCTGCTGGAATTCATAGGCTTCGGTATCGGCCGTGCCGGTCATGCCGGCCAGCTTGCCGTACATGCGGAAGTAGTTCTGGAAGGTGATCGAGGCGAGGGTCTGGTTCTCGCGCTGAATCGTGACCCCTTCCTTGGCCTCGACCGCCTGGTGCAGGCCATCGGACCAGCGCCGGCCCGACATCAGCCGGCCGGTGAATTCATCGACAATGACCACTTCGCCGTTCTGCACCACGTAATGCTGGTCGCGGTGAAACAAGGCGTGGGCACGTAGGCCGGCGTTGAGGTGGTGCATCAGGCCGATGTTCTGCGCGTCGTACAGGCTGCCACCGGCGGCCAGCAAGCCGGCGTCGGCGAGTATGCCTTCGGCGTGTTCGTGCCCGGTCTCGGAGAGCATGACCTGGTGGGCCTTCTCGTCGACGAAGTAATCACCAGGGGAGTTTTCATCAGCCTGGCGGGTCAGGCGGGGCACCAGATCATTAATCCGGTAATAGAGGTCGACGTTGTCGTCAGCCTGGCCGGAGATGATCAGCGGTGTGCGCGCTTCGTCAATCAGGATGGAATCGACCTCGTCCACGATGGCGTAGGCCAGGCCCCGCTGCACGCGCTCGCCGGGCTGGAAGACCATGTTGTCGCGCAGATAGTCGAAGCCGTATTCGTTGTTGGTGCCGTAGGTGATGTCGGCGCCGTAGGCGGCCTGCTTTTCATCGTGGCTCATCTGGGAAAGATTGACGCCCACGGTGAGACCGAGAAAGCTGTGAATACGGCCCATCCAGTCGGCGTCGCGCTGGGCCAGGTAATCGTTGACCGTGACGATATGCACGCCCTTGCCGGCCAGGGCGTTGAGATAGGCGGGCAGCGTGGCGACCAGGGTCTTGCCCTCGCCAGTGCGCATTTCGGCGATCTTGCCGTCGTGCAGCACCATGCCGCCAATGAGCTGTTCGTCGAAGTGGCGCATCTCGAGCACGCGTTTGCCGGCTTCGCGGACTACGGCGAAGGCTTCGGGCAAAAGCGCGTTGAGGCTCTCGCCCTGGGCGTGACGCTCCTTGAAGATCGCTGTGCGGCCGCTCAATTCCTCGTCGGACAAGGCACTGACCGAAGACTCCAGGGCGTTGATGGTTTGCACCACCCGGCGGTATTGCTTCAGCAGGCGATCGTTGCGGCTACCGAAGACTTTCTTGAGTATATCGACGATCATAAATTTACAACTTGGCGGCGAGACGACAAAAAAACAAGGGGTGAGGACAGCCTCACCCCCTGGACTCGAAAACTGCGGCGATCAACCGAAGCTTGAACGCTGCTGAACAAGACCTTGGCACGCGCCGAACGGCTCCCGCGGGCAGCGGGCCGGGGGCGGCTTGCGTCAGCCCATTTGCAAGAACCGCGTCGGATTCTGAGGCTTGCCGTTCAAGCGCACCTCAAAATGCAAGTGTGGTCCGGTGGATCTTCCGGTGGTGCCGACTTCGGCGATCTTCTGGCCCCGCACCACCAGCTCGCCCGCCTTGACCAGCAATTTCGAGGCGTGGGCGTAACGGCTCACCAGTCCGTTGCCATGATCGATCTCGATCATTTTACCATACTCGGCGTGGCTCTCCGCCAAGGTGACGCTCCCACTGGCCGCGGCCAATATGGTCGTGCCCGGTTCGGCGACGAAATCGATACCTTCATGAAAAGTCTTGTGGCCGTTGAATGGGTCGATACGATAACCGAAGCTCGAGGAGTTCCAGATCGCGTCGACCGGCGCCAGCGAGGGCAGGAATTTGCGCTTGGCGCTGTCCTGCACCAGCAGCGCTTCGAGCACGGCGAGTTGGTCGCTGCGCTCTTCCACTCGTCCGACCAGCGCCTGCAACTCGCCGCGGAATTCGTCCAGGGTGAACGCCTGCGAGGGCAACGAAGAGATCGCGCCGCCACGGCCTGGCTTGGGCGGTGGCACTTCCTGCGGCTTGAGTCCGGCGAGAACCGCCAGGCGCTCGCCCAAGCCGTCGAGGCGCATGATCTGCGCTTGCAGTTCGCCGACGCGCAGCGCCATGTGATTGAGATGGTCTTGCAGATATTGCTGATTGCGCTCGGCCTCGACCCGGCGGTCGGCGAGAATGATGGCGTTGATCCAGGGATGGTTGATCGCCGCGGCGTAGCGCAGCGTGAGGTAGTTGAAGGCAACGGCGAAAATCAGAAGCAGGCCCAGAAGGGCAAAAACGACACCCGCGGCGTGGCGCCAATCCAGGGTGAGAGATTTGGTTCTGGTCGAATTGCTGGAAACCAGAATAATATTCATCTAGCAACTCCTCCCAAGGCAGGCCAATTTGTCCAACACCCGGAAACTGACGGCTATTCTTGAAGCCGATCCCGCACTCGCCGGGCTCCTGAAGCAGACCGCCGCATTGCGCCGACTGGGTCAGGATTTCCGCCGTCTCGTTCCCGCCGGACTCGCCACAGCGAGCCGGGTGCAATCCGCAGATACGAGCGAACTCGTGGTCAGTGCCGATCACGGCGCCGCCGCGGCCAAACTGAAACTCCTTGCCCCGGAACTGCTTGGGAAACTTCGGGACAGGGGTTGGCACTTTACTGCAATTCGGGTCAAGGTGCAAGTTCGGACCCAGGTCGGGGAAGTTCGTAAACCAGTTCAAAAACAAATAGATAGCCTAGGACGATGGCATTTGGAGGGGCTTGCCGCCTCATTACCTGAGGGGCCTTTGCGGGATGCGGTAAACCGGCTGGCCAAATCCTGACCACGGGCCGGCGTCAGAAGCCCTTGACCCGATCACGGCTTCACACTTCAGCGTGGCGGTTCCGCAAACCCCTGGAGCAACATCATGAGCACTGTTCCCGGCAACATCCGTATCGCCCCGCGGCGCGTTTTCGAAGGTTACCAAACCATCCCCGCCGCGCCCTCGCAAGTGTTTCCCTTGCTCTGCCCGGAAATGGAAAGACACTGGTTTCCAGGCTGGACTTACACCATGATCCACTCCGCTTCCGGATTCGCCGAGCCCGGCGCGGTGTTTGCTACCGGTGAACCGAGCAGCCCAACCTACTGGGTGGTCAGCGAACACCGACCGCCAACCCGCGTGGCCTTCGTGCGCTTGCAACCCGAAGGCTTGGCGGTGCATCTGGTCATCGACCTCGAGGCCCTGCCCGGCAGGGCAAGCGCAGTGCATATCGTCTATACCTACACGGCACTCAACGAGACCGGCGTCGCGGCGCTGGCCACCAAAACCGATGCCGAATGGGGGACCATGATGCAATCCTGGGAGGCCAGCATGAAAAATTGGCTCAACGAGCACCCGGAGTGGCGGGGCCACTGAGCATCGGCGCGCTGGCGCGCCGCCACGGACTGTCGCGCAGCACGCTGCTGCACTACGACCGCATCGGCTTGTTGCGCGCCGACACGCGCGGCGCCAACGGCTACCGCCGCTACGGGCCAGAAGGCGAGGTTCGGCTGGCGCGCATCCTGGAGTTGCGTGCTGCCGGCCTTTCGTTGGCTCAAGTCCGTGCGGCGCTCGAGGCGCGCACACCCCTGGCGGCGCTGCTCGAAGCGCGAATCAGCGCCATCGGTGCGGCGATGGCCGTGCTGCGCGCGCAGCAGGCGGCGGTGCTGACACTTCAGCGGGCCACTCGCGAGCCGGGGCAGGTGCTGAACAAAGAAGCTTGGAGCAGCCTGCTGCGGTCGGCGGGTCTTTCCGACGAGGACATGCACCGCTGGCACGAAGACTTCGAAGCGCGCCTGCCCGAAGCGCATGCTGAATTCCTGACCTTCCTGGGGCTCGGCACAGAGGAAGTCGCTCGTGTTCGAGCCTGGAGCAAGTCGGCTACACCATCAGCACCACGCGCTCGAAAACGTAGAACAGCATGATTAGCACCACCAGCGCCAGGCTCACCTGAAACGAACGCCAGGCGAAGCGCAAGTAGTGGCGCTCGCGGGTGAAGAGGTAGAGCGTCAACCCGCCGCCGATGGTGGCCAGCATGAGGAAAAAAATCAGGCGCAGGATCAGCATGGTTCCCGCCCAGGGCGGCGGCGCCTAGGCGGGCGCGTCATGGTTGTACCTTCCCCCCGCCCCCTTCCGGCGGGAGGGGGTGAACACGGTTCGCGGGCCGAGCCCGCTCCGGTGTTCTACTGGCGCGCCCTTGGGGCGGCCCGGCGGGCGCTGGCGTACCTTCCCCCCCGCCCCCTTCCGGCGGAAGGGGGTGAACACGGTTCACGGGCCGAGCCCGCTCCGGCCCTGGTCTTGTGCCCAATTGGGGCGGCCGTGCAGGGACGTGTGTCACGCAGCCTGGGTTTGCCAGCGGGTGAAGGCGGCCGGCACTTCCGCCGCGCGCTCGAAGACGGCGTACTCCCACTTGGCGGGCTGCGCCAACAACGCGCGTACCAACTGGTTGTTGAGGCCGTGGCCGGATTTGAAGGCGGTGAACGCGCCGATCAGCGGGTGCCCCAGGAGATAGAGATCGCCGATGGCGTCGAGCACTTTGTGGCGTGCCAGTTCGTTGTCGTAGCGCAGACCCTCGGCATTGAGGACGCGGTATTCGTCCAGCACCACGGCGTTGTCGAGGCTACCGCCCATCGCCAGGCCCTGATCGCGCAGCGCTTCGATGTCCTGCATGAAGCCGAAGGTGCGCGCACGGCTGACTTCCTTGATGAAGGAATGCTCGGCGAAATCGATGACCACGCGGCGATGATCGGTGCCCAGCACCGGGTGAGGAAAGTCGATGGTGAAATCGACCTTGAAGCCGTCATAGGGCTCGAAGCGCGCCCACTTGTCGTCGGTCTTGACTTCGATCGGCGCCAGAATACGGATGAAGCGCTTGGGGGCCTTTTGCTCGACCACGCCGGCAGATTGCAGCAGAAAGACAAAGGGGGCGGCCGAACCGTCCATGATCGGCACTTCCGGGCCGGTGATGTCGATATAGGCATTGTCGAGTCCGAGACCGGCCAAGGCGGACATCAGGTGCTCCACGGTGGCGACTCGCGCACCTTGGTTTTCGACGCACGAGGACAAGCGGGTGTCGCCCACGCGCTGGGCCTGGGCGGGAATATCGACGGGCGGATGGAGATCGACGCGGCGAAACACGATGCCGGTGTCGGGTGCGGCGGGCCGCAAATGCATGCTGACCTTGGCGCCGGTGTGAATGCCGACGCCGGTCGCGCTGACCGCCGTTTTCAGTGTGCGTTGTCGAAACATGGTTTATTCACTTCCGGGTCGCCGCGAAGACCCCAGCTCGCGAACGCTTTGGGTGGCCATGATAGCACAGGCCGCCCGAGGCCGGGCCCGGCCTGCGGGGCGCGCAGGGGGTTGCGGCCTCGGGCCTCGTCGAACAGCGGATCAAGGCTTTCATACTGCCGACGACTCGTGTCCGGATGATCGTATCTTCTGGGCTCGGGCTTTTCCCGGAATGACAAGTCCCGGTTTGACCAGCTTCGCCCCGGAGCAGGCGACCGGGGCGCACCTCCGATCACCTCGCGCCCGGCGCGGCGACGGGCGCCCTGACCGGGAGCCCGGCGCGGCAGAGCCCGCAGCGCACAGTCAGTCCGCCTGCTTGCGCAGGAACGCCGGGATTTCCAGCGCCTCCAGGTTGGTGGGGGGGGTGGCCAGGGTGCCGATGGTGGTGGGGCGGCCACTGCGGAACACCGCGGGCGTGCGGGCGAGGACTTCGTAGTTGGGGACTTCCACGCCCATGTCATCGGTGCCGGTGCGCTGTTCGACCACCGTCAGGGTCTGCGCCTGCACCTGAGTCTGCTGCATCGGCGGCTGCATCTGGCGCCGCGCCACACCCCCGCCAAGGCCAGTGGCAACCATGGTCACGCGCAAGCAATCGCCCATCGCCTCATCAAGCACGGTTCCCACGATCACCATGGCATCTTCAGCGGTGAAGGCTTTGATGGTGTTCATGACCTCGTGATACTCCTTAATCTTGAGCGAACGGTTGGCGGTGATGTTAACCAGCACGCCGCGCGCCCCGGCCAGGTTAACTTCTTCCAGCAAGGGGCTGGCGATGGCGCCTTCGGCGGCAAGCCTTGCCCGCTCCGGGCCATCGGCGGTGGCTGAACCCATCATCGCCATGCCCACTTCGGACATCACGGTCTTGACGTCGGCGAAATCGACGTTGACCAGCCCCGGGTTGTTGATGATCTCGGCGATACCCGCCACGGCGCTGTGCAGCACGTCGTTGGCGGCGGCGAACGCGGCTTCGAGTTCGACATCTTCGCCCAGCACTGCCATGAGCTTCTCGTTGGGGATGATGATCAGCGAATCAACGTATTTTTGCAGCTCTTCAATGCCGGCCTGGGCGACGCGCTGGCGCTTGCCCTCGAAAGCGAAGGGACGGGTGACCACGGCCACGGTCAGCACGCCCATTTCCTTGGCGATCTGCGCGACTACCGGCGCCGCGCCCGTACCCGTGCCGCCGCCCATACCGGCGGTGATGAAGAGCATGTCGGCGCCAGCGATGCCTTCAGCAATGTGGTCGCGGTCTTCCATGGCGGCATCGCGGCCGATCTCCGGGCGCGCGCCGGCGCCGAGGCCGCGCGTGAGGTTGGCGCCGATCTGCAATTGCATGGCGGCGCCATTGCGCTTCAAGGCCTGGGCGTCGGTGTTGGCGGCGATGAAATCAACGCCTTGCACGCCCTTGTCGATCATGTGGTCCACGGCGTTGCCGCCGCAGCCGCCCACGCCGATAACTTTGATGACGGCCTCTTGCGGTTCTTGGTCGAGAATTTCGAATGGCATGATGGTCTCCTTTCGTGCTGCGCTGGTACTGCTCGTCTCTGTCAGGTTGGTGATAACTGCTTTGCTTGCTGCTAAAAGTTCGTCTTGATCCACAACTTCATCCGTTCCATGACACCTTGCAAACCCGGGGTCGCCGCGCGGGTCTGGCGCGAGCGCAGGAATTGATCGCGGCCGTCGAGCAATAGGCCCACCGCAGTCGCGTAACGCGGGCTTTGCACCACGTCGGCCAGCCCGCCGATGTACACCGGCACGCCCAGCCGCACCGGCATATGGAAGATCTCCTCGCCCAGCTCCACCATACCGCGCATGAGGCTGCAACCGCCGGTGAGAACAATGCCCGAGGAGAGCATTTCCTCGAAACCGCTGCGCCGCAGCTCCGCCTGCACCAGGGTGTAGAGTTCCTCGAGCCGGGGCTCGATGACCTCAGCCAGAGTCTGCCTCGACAACTGCCGCGGACCGCGATCGCCCACGCCGGGCACTTCGATGATCTCATTGGGGTCCACCAGTTGCCGCAAGGCGCAGCCGAACTGGCGCTTCAAGTCCTCGGCCTCCTTGGTGGGCGTGCGCAGCGCCATGGCGATATCGTTGGTGACCTGATCGCCGGCGATGGGAATGACCGCAGTGTGCCGGATGGCTCCGGCAGTAAACACCGCCAGGTCGGTGGTGCCGCCGCCGATGTCGACCAAGCACACGCCCAGCTCTTTTTCATCCTCGGAAATCACCGCCAGGGCCGAGGCGAGCGGCTGAAGAATCAGGTCCTTCACTTCCAGGCCGCAGCGGCGCACGCACTTGGTGATGTTCTCCGCCGCCGAGACCGCACCGGTGATGATGTGGACCTTTACTTCCAGGCGCACGCCGCTCATGCCCAGGGGCTCGCGCACATCCTCCTGGCCATCGACGATGAACTCTTGGGGCAGAATGTGCAGGATCTGCTGATCGTTGGGAATGGCGATCGCTTTGGCGGTTTCAACCACGCGATCGATGTCGGCCTGGGTCACTTCCTTTTCCTTGATCGCCACCATGCCGCTGGAATTGAGACTGCGGATGTGGCTGCCGGCGATGCCCGCATAGACCTCGCTGATCTTGCAGTCGGCCATCAGCTCGGCTTCTTCCAACACCCGCTGAATACTCGCCATGGTGGCTTCGATGTTCACCACCACGCCTTTCTTCAGCCCGCGCGAAGGCTGGGTGCCCATGCCGATGATGTTGAGCCCGGACTCGGGTGTGACCTCGGCGACGATGGCTACGACCTTGGAAGTGCCAACGTCTAATCCAACAATGAGGTTTTTGTTCTCTCTCACCTGCCTGTCCCCTCGAAACGCTTGAATTGGTCCCGGTGCCCGCCGCCGGTGACGCGCGCGCCTTCCGGCCACATCCCATTGGCGCGCACGGCGAAGCCGTTGCGATAACGCAAATCGATTTGCTCCACCGGCCGCGCCAGCCGCCCGATGCTCTTCGGGTAGTAGCCCACCCAGCGCTGAAGGCGAAGCGCCACTTCCTGCCGTCCCAACTCCAGCACCAGGCCGTTGTCGAGTCTTAGGTTCCAGGCGCGACGCGGGCTGAGGGTCAGTTCCGCCGGCAGGCGGGACAAGGGCGCCAAGGCATCGCGGAAGCTGCGGTAATGCGCCGCCACCTCGGCCGCGGCGCCCTCGGGTCCGCGCAACTGCGGCAGCTCGTCATCGTAGTCGGCGTGAAAGACTTCGCCTTCGGTGTTCACCAGGGCGGTGTCGTTCCAGCGCGCCAGTGCGCGGTGTTCGACGATCTCCACCTCCAGGCGGTTGGGCCACTGCCGGCGCACGCTCGCGCTGCGCACCCAGGGAACGCCGGTGAAAGCCGTCTGCGCCGCCACCAGGTCGATGGTGAAGAAGGTTCCGCGCAAGGCCTCGCGCACCACCGCTTCGAGATGCAGCGGATTCACCTCGACGATTTCCCCGGTGACCATTACCCGCTTGATGTCGAAAGCGGGCTGGCGTGCCGCCCAGGCCACCAGCGCAGTGGCGAACAGGCCCGCCGCGACCACCAGCAGTAAGGCGGCCACGAGCTTGAGTTGGCCCGGCTTATCCCACATGCGCAAGCCTCAGGATCGCCAGACACAGTTCGGCGAAGGACAACCCAGCCTGCCGTGCCGCCATGGGCACCAAGCTGTGGCCAGTCATACCCGGCGACGTGTTCATTTCCAGGAAAACGAAGCTGCCGTCAGGGCGCAGAATCAAGTCGGCACGCCCCCAGCCGGCACAGCCCAGCACGCCAAAGGAGCGCAGGGCCAGACGCTGGATCTCTTCCTCGAGCGCGGGGCGCAGACCCGCCGGGCAGTAGTATTTGGTGCTGTCGGTGAAGTACTTGTTCTGGTAATCGTAATTGCCCTCGGGCGCTTCGATGCGCACCAAGGGCAGCGCGCGATCGCCCAGCACCGCGGCGGTGAGTTCCTGCCCAGCGACGAATTCCTCGGCGAGCACCAGGCGATCGTATTTTGCCGCCTCGGCATAGGCCGCGGGCAGATCGGCCGCGCGATTCACCTTGGTGATGCCGATGGTAGAGCCTTCATGAGCGGGTTTCACCATCAGCGGCAGTTTTAGCTCGCGCACCACGCGCTCGAAATCGGTGTGCTTTTCGAGCACCGCGAAACGGGGCGTGGGAATGCCGGCCGCCAGCCACACCAGCTTGGTACGCCACTTGTCCATGGCCAGCGCCGAACCCATTACGCCACTGCCGGTGTAGGGTAGACGCATGGTCTCCAGCGCTCCTTGCACCGTGCCGTCTTCGCCAAAGCGCCCGTGCAGGGCGATGAACACCCGCGCGAAGCCCTCGCGCTGCAAATCGAAGATCGGCCTTTGTGACGGGTCGAAGGGATGGGCATCGACGCCCCGATCGCGCAAAGCGGCCAGCACCGCATTGCCCGAGAGCAGCGAAATCTCCCGCTCGGCCGAACCGCCACCGAGTAACACCGCGACTTTGCCGAATTCACTCATGATTCACCCGCAGACTCGCCAACGATGCGCACTTCCGTTTGCAGCCGCACCCGGCGTTGTTGTTCCACCACGACTTGCACATATTCGATCAGCCGCTCGATATCGGTGGCGCTGCCGCGGCCACCAGGATTGACGATGAAGTTGGCGTGTTTCTCCGACACTCGCGCGCCACCGATGGCGAAGCCCTTCAAGCCGCAGGATTCGATCAAGCGCGCCGCGAAGTCGCCCGGCGGATTGCGGAAAACCGATCCCGCGTTGGGTTGGTCGAGCGGTTGGCTGGCCACCCGCCGGGCCAGCAGATCCTTGATGCGCGCCCGCGCCTCGGCGCCGTCGCCGCGCGGAAACTCGAACACCGCGGCGACGAACCAGGCCTCGATTCCCAGGGCGAATCCGTGAGCGCGCACATGCCGGTACGCAATGGCGAAGTCGGCCGGTTCGCGCACCTGGATGGCCCCGGTGCGCTCCATGGTCTGCACCGCGCGTACGTACTGCCAGGTCTCCGAACCGTAACAGCCGGCGTTCATGCACAGCGCGCCGCCAACGGTGCCGGGAATGCCCGCGAGAAACTCGGCCTGGACCAGTCCATGATTGGCGGCAAAGCGCGCAAGTTTCGGCGCCGCGACTCCGGCTTGCGCCAGCACTTGCACGCGCTCGCCCTCGACCGCACCCAGACGCAGGCCGCCCAGGCCGGGGTGCAGCAGGATTGCAGTGGCCCGGAGCCCTCCGTCGCGCACCAGCAGATTGCTTCCCAAACCGACGAACAGCGGCGGCGCGACGCGCAGCAACTCGGCATGGCTGCGTAGAAACAAGCTCAAATCCTCAAGATCGGCTGGACGATAAGCGTAGGCTGCGCAGCCCCCGGCGCGCCAAGTGCAATGCCGGGCCATGGGCACATCGCGACGTAGTTCGCCGCGCAATCCGGCACCAAGTGTGGCGTTGACCTGGATCATGTCGTGGCCATCCATGTCAGCTTTCGCCCTGAACCAGCATTTTGGGCAGAGTACCGATGGAGCCCGCGCCCATGGTGAGCACCACGTCCCCCGGCTGAGCCACCTGCGCGAGCGCCGCGGGCAGGCCGGCGACTTCGTCGACGAACACCGGTTCCACCTTTCCCGCCACCCGCAAGGCACGCGCCAGGGCGCGGCCGTCGGCGGCGACGATAGGCGCCTCCCCGGCCGGGTACACCTCGGTGAGCAGGAGCACATCGACGGTGGACAGGACTTTCACGAAATCCTCGAAAAGATCGCGGGTGCGCGAATAGCGATGCGGCTGGAAGGCGAGCACTAGGCGCCGCCCTGGAAAACTGCCACGCGCGGCGGCCAGGGTCGCGGCCATTTCCACCGGGTGGTGTCCATAGTCGTCGATCAGAGTGAAGCTGCCGCCGGCGGCGAGGGCAATTTCACCATGGCGCTGGAAGCGCCGGCCAACGCCGTGAAACTCCGCCAGCGCCTTGGCGATCGCGGCATCCGCCACACCACATTCGCGGCCCACTGCAATCGCCGCCAAGGCATTCTGCACGTTGTGCTGGCCAGGAAGGTTCAGGGTGACGGTCAGCGGCGACCGGCCCTGCCCTTCGACCACGAAGCGCATTTGCCCGCTGGCATGCTCAATGGCGCTGGCGCGCAGGTCAGCGTCGGCACAAAGGCCATAAGTTACGATCGGCTTGGTGATCAACGGCACGATACTGCGCACGTTGGCATCGTCAAGGCACAGCACGGCGGTGCCATAGAAAGGCAGGCGCTGGGCGAAGTCGACGAAAGCCTGTTTGAGTCGCCCGAAATCATGCCCGTAGGTTTCCATGTGGTCGGCATCAATGTTGGTGATGACCGCCGACACCGGCTGGAGGTAGAGAAAGGAGGCGTCGGATTCGTCCGCCTCGGCCACCAGGAAGTCGCCCTTGCCCAGACGCGCATTGGCGCCCGCACTGATCAGGCGACCGCCGATCACGAAAGTCGGATCGAGCTTGCCCTCGCCCAGTACGCTGGCGATGAGACTGGTGGTGGTGGTCTTGCCGTGAGTGCCGGCGACGGCGATGCCTTGCTTGAGGCGCATCAGTTCGGCCAGCATCAGCGCCCGTGGTACCACCGGAACGTGCTGCGCCCGAGCGGCCACGACTTCGGGGTTGTCTTCGCGCACCGCGCTCGACACCACCACCACGTTGGCACCGGCGATGTGCTCGGCCGCATGCCCCACCGCGATACGCGCGCCGAGCTTTTGCAGGCGCGAGGTGACCGGTCCAGCGGCGAGGTCCGAACCACTCACTTGGTAGCCCTGATTCAGCAGCACTTCAGCGATGCCGCTCATTCCTGAACCGCCGATGCCGACGAAATGCACCTGCTTAACCTTGTGTTTCATGCCACCTTCTCCTCGCCCGCCGCGATGCGGCAGGCCACCGCCACCTTGGCGGCGCTCTCGGCACGCGCCAAAGTCCTCGCCCGGGTCGCCATGGCCAGAAGGCGTGGTCGTTCGAGTTGGCGCAATTCCGTGGCCAAGCGGGTGGGCGTGAGTTCTTCCTGCTGAATCAGGAGCGCCGCGCCGGCCTCGCTCAAGTACCTGGCGTTGTGCGTCTGGTGATCGTCCACGGCGTGCGGAAACGGCACCAGAATCGCGGCGGCGCCAGCGGCCGCCAGTTCGGCGATAGTCAGCGCTCCGGCACGGCAAAGCAGGAGATCGGCGGCGCCGTAGGCTCTCGCCATGTCGTCGATGAATTCGCTCACCTCGGCGGCCACCGCATGTTTGGCGTAATCGGCGCGCGTGCTTTCGGCTTGCCCCGCCCCGGCCTGATGGTGCACCTGCGGTCGGGCGTCGGGGGCCATTTGCCCGAGCGCTTCGGGCACCACTCGATTGAGCGCCAAGGCCCCGCGGCTGCCGCCCACCACCAAGAGTCGCAGCGGACCGGCGCGCCCGGAGAATCGTTCGGACGGCTGCGGCAGCGCGGCGATCTCGGCGCGCACCGGGTTGCCCACGGTTTCTACCTGCACGCGTCCCTGCGCAAAAGCCTGGGGGAATCCCGCCAGGACTTTGTCGGCAAGGTGTGCCAAGACCTTGTTGGTCAGCCCGGCGATGGCGTTCTGCTCGTGCACGATCAGCGGTCGGCCCAGCAGCACCGCCATCAGCCCGCCAGGAAACGCCGCGAAGCCGCCCATGCCGAGCACCGCGTCGGGCCGGCGCCGCAACATGATGCCGAGGGCCTGACCACAGGCGAGCAGAATGAACAGGGGCAGGAGCATGGCGGTCAGCAGACCCTTGCCCCGAACGCCGCCAAAGCGAACGGTTTCAATCTCCAGGCCGTGGCGTGGCACCAGCGTGGTTTCCATGCCGCCACGGGTGCCCAGCCACACCGCTTGCCAACCGGCGCGGCGGATTTCGTTCGCCACTGCAAGGCCCGGGAAGATATGTCCGCCGGTGCCGCCGGCCATGATCAACAAGGTCTTGCCGACTAGTGTACCTTCTCCCCGGCCCCCTTCCCGAGGAAGGGGGTGAGTGCGGTTCGCGGGCTGCGCCCGCTCCGGAGATTGGCTGGCGCCCCCTTCGGGCGGCCGGGCGGGGCTCGCACAACCTTCCCCCCGGCCCCCTTCCTGGGGAAGGGGGT